>JAQTNF010000063.1 GCA_028713995.1 Deltaproteobacteria bacterium
CAGCAGCGCGCCTTCGACCTCCTCAAGGAGATCGCCGTGTAGACAGGCGCGTGCACCCGATTTCCAGCCTATCTCCCGATGATCACTGACGAACTGTGTCCGGACCGCGGGGGAACTTCAGCCTAGACCCCGCATAGGTTTCTCCCCCCTTTTCCCCTTTGAATTCGGTTGATTGCACGCCGGATTTCTGCGAAGAGAGCAGTCCATGGACGTCATCATCGGATTCTTCACGCAGGCCCTGCACATCTTCTTCAACCTCGGACCGTGGCTGAACGCCAACGCCCCGGTGCTGGGATACTGGCTGTACGTCATCCTCTTCGTCATCATCTTCGCCGAGACGGGGCTGGTGGTCACGCCGTTCCTGCCCGGAGATTCCCTGATCTTCGCGGTGGGCGCCCTGTGCGCCCTGCCGGACATCCCCATCCAGTCGGGCTGGATGTTCCTCTCGCTGTGCGCGGCGGGGATCCTGGGCAACACCGTGAACTACGCGATCGGGTTGCGAGTGGGGCCGAAGGTCTTCTCGAGCGAGAGCTCAAGGTTGTTCAACAGGAAGTACCTGTTGAAGGCGCAGCGCTTCTACGAGCAGTACGGCGGCAAGACGATCATCCTCGCGCGGTTCGTGCCCATCATCCGCACGTTCGCGCCGTTCGTGGCCGGCATCGGCAAGATGTCCTACAGGCGCTACTTCCTCTACAACTGCCTGGGCACGATCCCGTGGGTCGGGGGGTTCGTCTTCCTCGGGTACTTCTTCGGCGGGCTCGAGTGGGTGAAGTCGCGGTTCCACCTGGTGGTGGTCGCGATCATCATCATCTCGATCATGCCGGCGGTCATCGAGTTCATCCGCGAGTGGCGCCGCGAGAAGCGCGAGGCGGGGAAGGCGTAGCTCCCGGCAGCTCCTTCGCTACTTGTTCGGTTCCGGGCAGCCGCATTTGCGGCACCGCTTGCGACCGTGTACTATCCTGAATGAGGAGGACGAGATGCTACACGCAATCAGGGAACGCGTGAGGATCAAGCTGGGCGGTGTCATCGAAATCAGGCGCTCCGATCTGCCCGAAGGGCAGGAGGCCGAGGTCATCGTGATGCTGGACGATTTCCGACAGCACACGGGAGCGCTCAAGCTGCCGGTGTATGACGTCGGCCCCTGGCCGTCGGACTTCTCCGCGCGGCGGGAAGAAATGTACGGGAACGATGGCCGCTGAACGCGTTTTCGTCGACACCAACGTACTGGTCTACGCTTCCGTCGCGAGTGCCCCGCACCACGGAATTGCACGCGAACACCTTGAACGGTTGAGCGGCGGAGGCTCCGATCTGTGGATCAGTCGGCAGGTTGTTCGGGAGTACCTGGCCACCTTGACCCGCGATCAGTTGTTCTCGAAGCCGCAATCGTTGGATGCGATCCTCCCGGATGTCGCGGCATTCGAGGGAGGCTTTGGCATCGCGGACGAGAATGCAGATACGATGCTACGACTCCTGGAAATCATCAGGCAGACTCCGGTTGGCGGGAAACAGATCCATGACGCAAATATCGTGGCGACCATGCTGGTGAATGACATCCGCCGGCTTCTGACGTTCAATCGCGGTGACTTCGAACGCTTTTCCAACCTGATCGAGATAGAGGGTCCCTGAGGTTCGCCGAGCACTGCTCACCAAGCTCCCTCGCTACTTCTTCTTCCCCTTGCCGCCCAGCAGATCCCCCAACGTGCCGAACCCGGCGCGCGGGCGCTCCTTCGCGTAGGAGGCGAGCTCCTCGGCCCCGGCCTCGTTCTCGCCCACGCCGGACATGGAGAGCGAGATGCGTCGGCGCGCCTCGTCGATCTCGGAGATGATCACCGTGACGGCAGCGCCCTCGGAGACCACCTCGCGCGGGTGGTGGATGTGCTTGTCGCCGCCGAGGCGCGAGACGTGCAGGAGCCCCTCCACTCCGGGCAGGAGCTCGACGAACGCGCCAAACGGCATGAGGCGCGTCACGCGGCCCTGGTACTCGCGACCCGCCACGAGCGTGCGTGCGGCCTCGAACCACGGATCGTCCGTAAGCGCCTTGAGGCTGAGAGAGATCTTGCGTTTGGCCGGGTCGAGGTCCTTCACGGCAACGGTCAGCTTCTGGCCCACGGAGAGCACCTCCTTGGGATCGCCCACTCGCTCGAAAGAGATCTCGGAGACGTGAAGGAGCCCCTCGGCGCCGCCCAGGTCCACGAACGCGCCGTAACCGTGGATCGAGGTGACCGTGCCCTCGTATGTCTCGCCCACCGCGACGCGCTCCCAGAAGGCGCGCGCCTGCTCCTCGGCCTCGGCCTCGAGGAGCTTCTTGCGGCTCACCACAATGTTGCGGCCGTTCTCCTCGAGCTTGATGATCCGGAACACGTACTTCGCGCCCACGTGCGCCTCGGGCTTCTCGCAGTAGCGCCGCTCGATCTGGGAGACCGGGCAGAAGGCTCGTTGCCCCAGGACGAGCACTTCGAAGCCGCCCTTGTTGACCGACTGGACGGTGCCCTCCACCGGGATGCCGTTGCGGAACGCGTCCGCGAGCGCCTCGCGCGTCGCGTCGTTCCCTTCCTTGGGATCGGCCGCGCGCGTCCCGCCGAGGCGCCGCGTGCAGTGCACGACGCCGCCGCGGACCGCCGTGACGTAGACCGTGATGCTGTCGCCGGGCGCGACCTGGATCTCGCCGTCGACCGTCACCTCGACCTTGGGCAGCAGCCCCTCGGATCTCATGCCGACGTCCAGGAACACGTCGTTTGCGCCGATGGAGACCACCTTGGCCGAGAGCCTGTCACCCGCCTCGATGCGGCCCTGCGCCGCGAACGAGGCCTCGAGCATCTCGTCGAAGCTCGCGTTGTCCTGTTTGAAGTCGCCCATGGACCGTCCCTTTCCAGGCGGGTCTTTGCGGCCCGCCCGGGATTCCTAACCCAGGCCCGCGCCGCAATCCAGGAAAACCGGCCCATGCCCGCGTTGACGCGGGAGTGGGGCGATGTTACGGAGTTGCGGTTTCGCACGTCGCGAAGGAGCAAGAGATGACCGTTGTCGCGGTGGTGGGCGCCCAGTGGGGAGACGAGGGCAAGGGCAAGATCGTCGATCTGCTGGCCGGCAGCGCCGACATGGTGGCGCGGTTCCAGGGGGGCAACAACGCGGGACACACGCTCGTCGTGAACGGCAAGAAGACCGTGTTCCACCTCATCCCGTCCGGCATCCTGCACGCGGGCAAGACCTGCGTGCTCGGCCAGGGCATGGTCATCGACCTGGGCGTGCTCATCGAGGAGCTCGACCGGCTGGCCGTGTCCGGGCACCTTGACGCCGCCGTGCTGGCCGTGAGCGACCGCGCGCACGTCGTCCTGCCGCACCACATCGCGCTCGACCGTCTGCGTGAGGAGCGCAAAAGCGGCCCCACTCCCGTGGGCAGCACCCTGCGCGGCATCGGGCCGGCCTACGAGGACAAGGTCGGGCGCCGAGGCGTGCGCGTGGGCGATCTGTACAGGCCCAAGATCCTGCGGCGCATCCTCACCGAGAGCGCGGCGCACTGGCGCCCGCTCCTTACGGCCCACGGCAACGAGGCACCCGATCCGGACCGCCTGGCCGTGGAGCTCGAACGGCTCGCGGAGCGCATCGGCCCGTACGTCACGGACACGGTCGAGCTCGTGCACCGCGCCATGGACGATGGACAAAACATCATGCTCGAGGGCGCACAGGGCGCCTGGCTCGATATCGACCATGGCACCTACCCGTTCGTCACGTCGTCGAGCACCGTGGCCGGCGGCGCGTGCGCGGGCCTCGGCCTGGGGCCGACCGCGGTCGACCACGTGCTGGCCGTGGCCAAGGCCTACACCACTCGCGTCGGCGAGGGCCCCTTCCCCACCGAGATCAAGGACGCCACGGGCGAGCACTTGCGGACCGCGGGCCGCGAGTTCGGCTCCACAACGGGCCGGCCGCGGCGCTGCGGCTGGTTCGACGCGGTGGCCACGCGGCGCGCGGTGCGGGTGTGCGGCGCGACCATGCTGGCGCTCACCAAGCTCGACGTGCTCTGCGGGCTCGACGAGCTCCGCGTCTGCGTGGGGTACAAGGTGAACGGCAAGGAGCGCGCCACGCTGCCCATGGAGGCCATGGATGAGGTCGAGCCCGTGTACCGCTCGTTCCCGGGCTGGAAGGGCGCGTTTCCCGGCGCCCGCTCCCTCGACGACCTGCCGCCCGAGGCGTGCGCCTACGTGACGGAGCTCTGCGCGCTCGTCGGCTGCCCGCTCGGCATCGTGTCGGTCGGCGCGGACCGCACCGAGACCATCGTCCTTCGCAACCCGTTCGCGTCTTAGATCCTTACGGCCGCGGGACGAGCCCCAACTCCTCGAGCTTGCGCAGCACGTTGTCGCGGATGAACACCTGCCCCCGGACGTTGGGATGGAACCCGTCGACCCGGCCGGTCGGCATCCTGGGGATGACGTATCCCATGCGTACCCCGGCGTCCGGAATCGCGTTACCCACGTAAGGGACGTCCAGGTCCTTCGCGAGGGCCTGCAACGTCGCGTTCGCGATGCTGTCCATGTAGCCGACGAGCACGAAGCGGGCGTTGCGCTCCTTGCACGTTCCGGCCATGCGGGCGACGTTGTCGGTCAGTTCCCTCGTGATGGCCCGTTCCTTCGTCGCGAGCCAGTCCGCCGGCACCTCGCCCTCGTTGTCCTGGAAGAAGACGTGCGCCTGCCCGGTGCGATCGACGGCGGTCCGCCACCGGCCCATTTCCCTGTCCCGAAACAGGACCCGCAGCAGCATGAGACGGGGCTCGGCCCGCGGCGTGATGCGGGGACCCACCTCGAACGGCGAGCTGCGCCTGGGCGCCTCCCCGCGGACGTCGTAGTTGGAGCGGTAGCTGTAGTCGTTGTGCCCGAGGTTGGCCAGGACCGCGACGGGCCTCAAGGTGCGCATCGCCTCGTAGAAGCAGGCCGCGATGTCGCTCGAGATGGCGCCCGGCCAGGCCAGGTTGAGCACGCGATACCGGCGCTCGGGGGCCGCGGCGCGCAAGGACGCCTCGAGGAGCGCCGGGGAGGACTCGGCCGAGGGCAGGAATATCCCGTACGTGGTCGACTCGCCCAGGGCCAGGATGACCGTATCGTCGGCGGTGATGGGGACCTCATTCCCGATGTTCTTGTGCAGGACCTTTGCCCGGGAGCAACGCAACCCGATCTCGACCGCGAGCAGCGTCACGAACACCGAGAGCACCACCGCCAACGCCGCAAAGACCGCGCGCCTCCACGTCATGGTACCCTTCACGCGCGCTCCTCACCCTTCGTCGCCGCCTCGACCGAAGGAGCTCAGTCCCCGAGATAGCCGTCCACGATCTTCTCGAGCTCGCTCGCCGCGATCCGCTTGCCGCACACGAAGATCGCGGGGGTGGATTCCACATCCTGGGCCTCGGCCTGGCCCTTGTCCCAGTTGATGAGCTCGAGGGTGGCCGGATCGGCCATGTCCGCGTCGTATTTGTCCATGTCGAGCCCGAGCTCGTTCTGCGCGAAGTCCCGCAGCTCATCGGTTTCGTAATAGTGCGACGGGCTGGCCAGCAGGCCGTCGAAGATGAGGTCGTGCATGGCCCAGAAGCTCTCCATGCCCTGGTTCATGGCGGCCACCGTGGACGCGTGGATGTGGGGCGAGACCGGGTCGCTCCCGGGGAAGTGGTGGAAGTAGACCCGCACGCGTTTCTCGAAATCGGGCCGCGTGCCCTGCCACAGCCCGCGCTCGAGCTCGGCCAGGGCCGCGCAGTGGGGGCAACGGAGCCATGAGAACTGGACCACCTCCAGGTCGACCTTTTCGGACCCGCCGAAAGAGGGGCTCTTCGAGTTGTTGAACAGGTCGGGCGTCCCGGCCGGGCATCCGATGGTGCTGCCCCCATCATCCTCGCCCGCGTCGAAGCCGGCGCCATCCGGCTCCGCGACGTCCTTGGCGGCCGGCTCGCGGCACCCGCACGCGGCGAGCGCGCAAAGAAGGAGGGGCACAAGAATGGGCATCCTTCGCATGTCGCCTCCCATGATATCGCAAACGCCCGCGCCTGTCACAGGCCGAGCCGCGTCTCCAGCGTGGACTCGAGGAACATGGCTTTCTCGAGCGCCGTGCCGCACACGAACACGGTCGGCGTTCCCACCACGCCCGCGGCCCCGCCCTGGGCCAGATCGCCGCACACCACGCTCTCAACGGCCGGATCGCTCACGTCCTCGTCGTAGCGCTCCATGTCGAGCCCGAGCTCCTCGGCCAGGTCGCGGAAGTCGTCGGGCTTGCCCGCCCGCAACCCGTAGAGGCGAGGGTGCATGTCCCAGAACCGGCCCTGGCGCTCCGCCGCCACCGCGGCGAGGTGCAGCTCGCGGGCGTAAGGAAAGCCGCCGAGCGGGAAGTGGTGGATGAAGAAGCGCGCGCGGCTCGCGATCTCGGGTCTCGCCATGATGCGCTCGAGCTCGGGCGCGAACTGCGCGCAGGCCGGGCAGCAGTAGCAGGCAAAGACGTGCACCTCCACGTCGACCGCCTCGGTGCCGCCCTTCCACGGTGACTGGGAACCATCGAAATCGAAACCGCCCGTCCCGCACAGGGCGCCCTGCCCAGGCGGATCCTGCCCTTCGTTCAGGCCCGCGTCGGCCATGGCCACGCCCTCGTCGCATTCCTCGCCGGGCGTCACCACCCGTGCGCATCCCTGCGCGGCCCCGAGCGCGAGGAGCGCGAAACCGATCGTGACCCATGTTCCTTTCGCCTGTATGCTCATGGGCGCATCTTACCCCGCGATCGCGTCCGGGGCGAGGCGGCTTCGAAAGGCGGTGCTCTTGAGCGACGCTTTGCCCATCCTCACGTTCGAGCCCCTGCTCAAGGAGGTGGTGTGGGGCGGGCGCGCGCTCGGCACCCGGCTCGGCAAGGAACTGCCGCCCGCCGTGCCCATCGGCGAGTCCTGGGAGCTCGTCGACCTCGAGGACGCTGAGTCCGTGGTGGCGGACGGCCCGCTCAAGGGCCGGACCCTGGCGGAGATCATGTCCGGGGGCGCGGTCGAGCTCCTGGGGGGCGCGTCGCCCGCGGGCGGGCGCTTCCCGCTGCTCGTCAAGCTCATCGACGCAAGGGACGTGCTCTCGGTGCAGGTGCACCCGGACGAGGCCGCGTCCTTAAGGATCGGACGCGGGGCTCGCCCCAAGACCGAGGCCTGGTACGTCATCGACCGCGATCCGGGCGCCGTGCTGTATGCGGGGCTCGCTCCGGGCGTGGATCGCGGACGGTTCGAGGCGCACGTGGCCGCGGGCACGGTGGACGCGCTCCTGCACCGGATCGCCGTGGAGCCGGGCGACTTCGTGTTCCTGCCCTCGGGCGCGGTGCACGCCATCGGCAAGGGCATCCTGCTGGCCGAGGTCCAGACGCCGTCGGACACCACCTTCCGGGTCTTCGACTGGAACCGGCTGGGCCTCGACGGCATGCCACGGCCGCTGCACGTGGCCGAGGCGCTCGAGTCCATCGTCTTCGGCGTCGAGGGCGCCCCCGCTGCGCTCCCCCCGGCGTCCGGTCGCGAAGGCGTCGCATGCCCGTACTTCACGTTCGAGGCCGTGCCGCTCGCGGCCGGGACGGTCGAGCTCCTGGCCGGAGAGGGCCCGCTCGCGCTCACACACGTGTCGGGCGACGGGGCCGTCGCGATCCAAGCCGCGGGCAGCTTTGCCTCCCTCGGCCTCGGCCGCACCGCGCTCGTGCCCGCGTGCCGCTCCGCCCGCGTCGAGCTTGAGTCGGCGTCCCCCGCCATGGTCCTCGCCGCGCGCGTCCCGGCCTTGCCCGCCGCGGCCCGTTCGCGGTAACTTCCCGTCGTCGAACGGAGGAACGCACATGAGGGTCTGTGTCATCGGGAGCGGGTACGTGGGGCTCGTGGCGGGCGCGGGGTTCGCGGAGATCGGACACACCGTCAAGTGCGTCGACATCGACGAGCGCAAGATCGACGCGCTCAACCGGGGCGAGATCCCCATCTACGAGCCCGGGCTCGACGCCCTGTTCGCGCGAAACCGCCGCGAGGGGCGCCTGACGTTCTCGACCGAGGTGGGCGAGGCGGTCGCGTCGAGCGAGGTGGTGGTCATCGCGGTCGGGACGCCGGAGCGCGAGGACGGCTCGGCGGATCTGTCCGCCGTGCTGGCCGTGGCGAAGTCCGTGGCCGACAGCATGAGCGGCTTCACGGTGGTGGCGTGCAAATCCACGGTGCCCGTGGGCACCAACGAGAAGGTGCGCGAGGTGATCGCTTCGCGCGCGAAGCACCCGTTTGCCGTGGTCTCGAATCCGGAGTTCCTGCGCGAGGGCGAGGCGGTCGAGGACTTCATGCACCCGCCGCGCGTCGTCATCGGCACCAACGACGCCCGCGCCGAGCACGTCATGCGCGCCCTGTACGCGCCGCTCTACGGCTACTACGACGCCCAGGGTCGGATCATCTGCATGGATCCGCGCAGCGCCGAGATGACCAAGTACGTGGCCAACGCGTTCCTCGCCACGCGCATCACGTTCATCAACGAGATGGCCAACCTGTGCGAGGCGGTCGGCGCGGACATCACGCACGTGCGTCTCGGCGCCGGCACCGACCCGCGCATCGGCCTGCACTTCTTCTTTCCGGGCTGCGGCTACGGCGGCTCGTGCTTCCCCAAGGACGTGCAGGCGCTCCTGCGCACCGCACGGAACCACCACCACGACCTCACGGTCCTCGCCGCGGTGGACCGCGCCAACGATTCGCAGAAGCTCGTGCCCTTCCTCAAGGTCAAGGAGCGCCTCGGCGGGAGCGTGGCGGGCAGGACGATCGCCGTGTGGGGGCTCGCCTTCAAGCCCGAGACGGACGACGTGCGCGAGGCGCCCGCGATCTACATCGTCAAGGCGCTGCTTGAGGAGAAGGCTTTGGTGCGCGCGCACGACCCGATCGGCATGGCCAACTTCAGGCGGCTCGTCACCGAGGACGCGACCTACTGCGACGACATGTACGAAGCGCTCGACGGCGCGGACGCGCTCGTGGTGTGCACGGACTGGAAGGCCTACAGGACCGCGGATCTCGCAAAGATCGCCTCGCGCCTCAAGGGCAGGATCGTCATCGACGGACGCAACATCTGGGCCGAGCAGCCCCGCCCCGCCGGGCTCGCGTACGACGGCATCGGGCTCGGGATCCGCTAGCCCTGCTCTTCCTCGGTGCTCGGGGGGACGCCCTGGTCGGGCTCGTTCGAGACGGTCTTGGCCGCGGCGCGACGCTTGGCGAGGCAGCCCGCGCACAAGACCTCCTCTCGCTCCTCGGGGAGGAACGGCACCATGGTCTTCTGGCCGCAGGCGGCGCAATCGGCTAAGAACATCGGTCGCTCGTCCGCGTAACGCTCCTTGAGCTCCTGGTAGCCGGGGGCGCGGTACTCCTCCTCGGCCTTGATGCCCTCGTACTCCTTGAAGCCCGGCGCGCGGTACTCCTGGTCGGGCCGGATGCCTTCGTACTCCTTGAAACCGGGAGAGCGATACTCTTGCTCGGGCTTGATGTGCTCGTACTCCTTGAAGCCCGGCGCGCGGTACTCGCCCTGCCCCCGGCCGTGACCCCGAATCTTCTGGTGGTCCGGCGCGCTGTTCTCGAACGCTGGCGAGCGGTAGGTGTCGTCGCCCCGTTTTTCTCCGCGCGCGCGCTTCAGCTTGCGGCAGTCCGGGCAGCGCCTGGGCGGCGACGAGAATCCCTTCTTGTCGAAGAACTCCTGCTCGCCGGCCGAGAACACGAACGGCTTGCCGCACTGCACACAGCTCAGTTTCTTGTCTTCGAAAGGCATGATCGCGTTTTCGCCGCGGGCCGTTTTCTTGTCAAGGAGGGGCGCGGGCGGCTACGATCGCGGTATGGCCGGGTTCATCAAGTTCCTTCTCGCGTCCGCCTTTCTGACGGGGCTCGTCTACGCCGTGTTCTTCGTGGACTTCGGCGGCAAGACCATCTACCGGCACGTGGTGGGCATCACCCGCACCGACGAGGCGCGGACCCTCGGGACCGAGGTCGAAAACAAGATCGGCGGCGCCGCGCACAACGTGTCGCGCAAGGTCTCGACCCGCGTGGCGGAGCGGCCGGGCTCCGGCGGGGCCAAGGCCGCCCCGCTCGACAGCCACACCGACAGGGACCGGGAAGCGCTACGCAAGCTTCTCCACGAAAAGAACAAGTAATTGACACGGTCGAAGGGATCCGCGAACGGCTCGCCGAGGCCCCGGGTGGCGGTCATGGGGACCGGCCGTTGGGGCATCAACGTGGTGCGCTCCTTCGCGCGGCTCGACACGGTCGACCTGACGGTCGTGATCGATCCGGATCCGGCCGCCTTGCGCCGCGCCCGCGCCGCGGCTCCCGGGGTCCATTCCGCGTCCAAGGCCGACGACCTGCGGCGGCGCGTGGACATGGTGTCCGTCTGCACGCCCTCGGCCGACCACCCGGACCATGCCCTCGCCCTCCTCGGCCAGGGCCTGCACGTGCTCGTGGAAAAACCGCTCGCCATGACGCCGCCGCGCGCCGAGGAGCTCGTGCGCGAGGCCGCCCTGCGGGGCGTCACGCTCATGGTGGGCCACCAGCTCCTCTTCCACCCGGCCTTCCGCAGGCTCGAGGAGCTCGTCGCCGAGGGCGCGATCGGGCGCGTCGTCTCGCTGCGGGCCGAGCGATCCGGGCTCGCGGACATGGAACGGGAGCCCGACGTCCTGTGGTGCTACGGCCCGCACGACGTGGCCATGATCCTGTCGCTCGCGGGCGCCGCGCCCCTGACCGTGACCGCGGCCGGCATCCCGCGCCGCGACGGGGCCGGTTTCGAGACCGCGGCCGTGAACCTGACCTTCGCCTCCGGGCTCGACGCCGAGATCAGGCTCTCCATGGTCCACTCCGGACGCGTGCGGCGCCTGACCGTGCTCGGCGAGCGCGGCTCGGCGCTCTTCGACGACGGCATGCGCGGCGGTCGGCTGACCCTGCTCGGCAAGCCCGTGGCAGTGGGCCCGGGCGAGGCGCTCGCCCTCGAGTGCGCCCACTTCGTGGAATGCGCGACGCGCAACGTCGAGCCGAGGACGGGCGGCGCCCACGCGCTCCTCGTCACGCGCGTCCTTTCGGCCGCGGTCTCGTCCGCGAGGCTCGGCGGGGAGACCGCCGTGGCCGACGCCCGCGGGGAGTACGTGATTGCGGGTTAGTCGTCGTCCGCCCAGCACGTCACGTCACGGGCCGTCCTTCCCGTTCCTGTCGTCCTTGTCCGCCCTCAGCTCATCGACGAGCTCGTCGAACATGACGAGGTGCTTGCGGAACAGGACCTTGAGCAGGGCCGCCATGTAGGCCTCCCACTTATCCGCGGGCAAAAAACCGTCGAGCGGCGTTCCAGCGGCCGCGGCCTTGAGCCCGGCGAGGAGATCCTCCTCGGTGAACGTCTCCGACCTCCTGGGCTTCGGCGCCCCGCCGAACGCGAGCGTCGTGCCGTCGAGCAGCGTGAGCGAGAACGCGCGCCGTTTTCGTCTCTGGCCGACGCCGAAGATCTGCTTCTCGACCTCGCGGCGGCGCCTGCCCTCGTCGTCCTCGGCCGAAGGCGCGGCGGGCTCGGCCCTGGCGGGCTCGGCCGGTGCGGGAGCCTGTGCGGCGGGCTCGGGCTCCACGACCGACGGGGGCGGTGTCGGCGGCAAAGCGGGCGGTGCAGGGGCCGCCGGGAGCTGCGGCGCTGCGGGCGTGGGCGCCGGGGGCGGTGTTGACCTGTGCTCCTCGACCTCCTCCTTGCCCGCCTCCTCGCCGTAGTAGTAGGCCCGGATGGCGGCCGCGATGTCGGACGGCCCCGCGATCATGGGCCTGACCGTCATCCCCGCGGCCGCGGACACGAAGCGCAGGGCCGAATCGTCGGTCGGATCGTTCATCGCCACGTACAGGGCCTGCTCGCCGCCGCCCGAGCGGCGCACGTAGATGGGAATGAGGAAGAACTCCTCGGCCACGTTGACGGGTACGAGCTGCAGGACCTCGTCCGGGACCGTGATGTTCCACAGGTTGACCCACGGGATGGACAGCTGGCGGGAGAGGGCCTCCACGAGATGGGACTCGGTGATAAACCCCTCCTGCAGGAGGATCGTGCCGAGCCTCACTTGGCGCTCCTTCTGCAACGCGAGCGCGCTCTCGAGCGACTCCTCGGTGAGCACCTGGGCCTCGATGAGCAGATCCCCCAGCCTTTTCGGTCTTTCGGACATGGCACCGACCTTGGTCAGGAAAACAGGTTTCCAAAGTTGAAGAATACCCGAGCGGGTCATGGGGACGCAAGGAGCGGCTGTTCTAGACGCCTTGTCGCCTCAGGCCACGCCCACCAGCGCATCGAGGGCCAAGGCCGGGGCGCCGTCTCCGAAAGCCGCGAGCGGATGGATCTCGGCGCGCGTCAGGCGCGGCCCGAGCGAGTGAGCCATGCGTCCGAACGCGGCCACTGCCGCCGCAAGCGTGTCCGCGGCGGGCCCTTCGCCCGCGAGCGACGCGCCGACCACTGCCGCCCGCGCCTGCGCCTCGGTCAGCGGCAGGCCGAGCGCGAGCGTGCCTCGCTCCGAGGGCACGTCGCCCGGTCCGGCCACCACGATCCGTCCGAAGAGCGGGTGATCGACGAGCTTGAGCCACGCCCGCGCCCCGCCGTCCACCTGCCGAGCGACCAGCACGCCGAGCGCCGGCGGCGGCCCCATGTACGCCGCCATGTTGAGGAGGGAGTGGGCCGCCCTCCTCACCGCGGACGCCCCCACGGCGCCGAGGCGCACGGCACCGAGCGCGGCCTTGCCCTCGAGCGCAGGCCGCACGAGCTTCACGACCACGGGCCCGCCCATGTCGGCCGCGGCGCGGACCGCGTCGTTGGCCGAGCGGCACAGCTGCTCCGGGCCGTGCCCGATGCCGAAGCAGCCGAGGAGCCGCTTGGAGGTGGTCTCGGACAGGAGCCGCGCCGGAGGCCTGACGATGGCATCGACCTCGGACACGGGAATCCGGTCGCCCTGCGTCTCGTCGTCGGGAGCGCAGCCGCCTTCGTGCGCGGCGACGAGCGCGAGCGCCTCGCAGAACGCGTCCGCGTCCGCAATGGGTTGCGGCCCCCCCTTCCCCCCCGTGAGGCGCAGCGCTCCGTCCCTGCCGGCCGTGACCACGAGGCCCGCGGTGCGGCGGGAGGCCGGCTTCGGAACGAGGTGACAGCGCCCGAGCCCCCTCGCCATCCGCGCGGCGAGGTCCGATCTGGAAGCGCTCACCGTGATCGCGGGCAGCGGCCCTCCCCCAACCGCGGCGACGAGCCGCGCCGCCTCTCCCGCCACGACCAGGCTGCGGGTCGCCATGGCGCCGCGCTGTTCGAGCAGGCGATCCAGGATCCAGGCATCGTCGTCGCTCCCCGACAAACGCGAAGACGCAGCCCACACGATCACCGCAACATCGGACCGCGCGGCGCGATCGACGGCCGCGATCAGCGCGGCGGCGGAGCCCAGCCAGGGCGCGACCACGAGGACCCCCGGCGCAACTTCGGCCTCGCCCGCCAGGCTCTCGAGCCCGCGCGCTCCCACGACCTCCCGGACGTTCTTGCGGGCCGGGCCGAGGGCGCAGGTCACGTGCCTGGCGGTGTCCGCGTCGGCCGCGATCACGGTCGCACGTCCCGGCCTCGCGGAACCGATCGTTCTCCTTGTTCCCATGGGAAAGAGTCTACACCGGCCGAACTCTTTTGAGAAACCCGCGGCGCGTGGAGATCCGCGCCATCGCATGGGTCGCGGATGAAACGGGCGAAGCGGGCGCTCCTACTTGGCCGTCCTGGCCTCGACCGAATAGGTCTTCCAGCTCACGCCGCCGCGCACGTCGTGCGCCACGGCCCACAGGGTGTACTTGCCGCCGTCGAGAGGCGGCAGCCACTTGACCTCGTACGGTCCGGGCGGCTCGCTCGTGCCGGAGCGGTCCCTGCCCATCTCACCGCCGGAGACGAACCACGACACGTAGTTGGCCTCGTCGACGACCTCGGTCTTGCCGAAGGTCGTCTTCTCGTAGGTCTGAAAGCTGTCCTCGGTGAAGTAGAGCTTCACGGCGATATCGGAGCGGCAGCCGTCCGATGCCGTGCACTTGAACACGCCGACGCCGTCCTCCTCCACGGGCAAAAGGAGCTTGCTGTCGAAGTAGAGCTTGTCGATTTCGGGGTTGGTGTTGGGGGCGTCCGAATCGGAGATGACGAACGTCTTGAAGGCCGTGAAGGATTCCCCTCCCGCGCACATCTCGTCGAGCGCTGGCGCATTCTTGGCGTCCATGAGGTCGTCGAGGCTCGGCAGGGTGCCGCCCGCGCAGCCGAGCACCGTGGCCGTGACCTCGAGGCGCGTCTCGCCGGGGAGCATCTTGGCGAGCGCGTCCGGCGGCGTGAACGGGATGAGGTACACGTCGCCGCCTTCCTCGGCGGTCTTCATCTGCGGCATCGAGAACGGCTCGCAGCTCGACGCGAGATCCGCGGACGCGGACAGGTAGCCGAGGCACGTGATCCACACGAACGACACCTCGCGGCCCTCGCCCTTGGGGTCGGCCCACAGCACGGTGAGCCGCGTGCCCTCACCGGGCTTGATCTCCGGCGGATCGGCCTGCACCGCGAGCACCCGGAACTTGGAAACCTGGTTCACGGACTCCATGTCCTCGCCGCAACCGGCGAGCATGGCGAAGAGGAAGAGCGCTGTGAGGAGACGTCCCATGGGGAGGCATCATACCACGGGAGGCGGGTCCGTGGTCCCACGCTCCTTGTCCACGCACTCCCTGTCCTCCCACATGTCGTAGCTCGTGGCGAGGGAACCGGTCTGGGCCAGGATGGCGCACGCCAGAACCAGGTGCGGGATGTCGACCCAGGTGTAGGCCCGCGAGAAGAGGCCCGTGTAGAGCATGACTCCCAGGCCCGCTCCGAGCACGGCCTGTCCGATGACGAGGTTGGCCGTGGCGCGGCTGATACGCTTGAGGCGCGCCGGGACCGGCAGGGCGGCGAGCGATCGGGCGTTGCGCAAGGCGAGCGCGAGCATGAGCACGCCGAGGAGCGCGTGGATCGGCGCGGCGAAGCCGCCGAGCCAGCGCGGGATGAGCACGAACTCGAAGAACGCGAGCCACACCATTGCGTAGAGCCTCTGCCAGAGCTGCATCTTCTTCACCTCCGCTTGCGGGGCGCTTCCCACGCGGGTGCCGTTTCGTCCCATGCGCGCAGGGCTGCGGCCACCTCCAGACGGCCGAGCGAGGCCTCGATGCCGGCCAGGGCGAGGCGCGCGTCGGTATCGGACGGCACCGGCCCGGCCTCGGCGACGAGGAGCGAGCGGGCCAGGTATGGCCGGCCGGCCGCGGCGAGCAGGTTCGCGCGGCGCACCGCGCCCGGGATGTCGCCGGGAGCGAGCGCGGGGAGCGAGCGCAGGTGGCGCAGGGCCCTCGCGCGCAGCCCGAGGTCGAGGAGCACGGAGGCGAGGCGCATGCGCGTGTCCGCGTCGTCCGGCGTGCGCGCCACCGCCATCTCGAGGAGATCGACCGCGTCAGGGGCGTCGCCACGTGCGAGCCGCGCCTCGGCCAGCCGCGCCACCACCGCCGGGCTGCCCGGCGCCTGCGCGACCACGCGCCGGTAAAGCTCGATCGCCCGGTCCGTCTCGCCCCGCGCCCGGTAGGTCTCGGCGAGCCACAGGACCGCCTCGTGCCGTCCGGGCTCAACGCGCATGGCGCGCTCGGCCGCGGCCTCGGCCTCGTTCCGAAGGCCCTCGGACTCCAGGATCTCGGCCAGGGCCAGCCACGCCATCTCGCAGCCCGGATCGCGATCGAGGACGCGCGAGAGGTGCTTCTTCGCCCTGTCGGTGCGGCCGGCGCGGTGGAGGGCGCGGGCCAGCTCCACCCGCAGGGAGAAGTCGTCCGGGTCCGTGGCGCGCGCCAGATCGAGCTCGGCCACGCCGCCGTCCACGTCGCCACGCGCGAGGAGCACGTTCGCGCGCAGGAAATGCTCGTAGGACTGGGGCGCGCCCAACCCGGCGTCCTCGCCGCCAGGCAGGCTCACGGCCTTTTCCGCCTCGTCCGGATCGAGGCTCGCGGTCGCGGGGCCGCAGCCGGACGCGGCCAGGGCGACAAGAAGGAGGTGCGGTGCGATCGCCACGCGCATGGCGGGAGTGTATCCCAAAGCCGCGCCGCGCGCATACCCGATTGAACCAAGGGCCCCGCTTTGGTACACCACCGCCCATGCGCAAGACAGCCTCGATCATGATTCTTCTCGCGGCCGCCGTGGCGGGATGCTGCGACTGCAAGGACAAGGCCGTGTGCCCGGGCGCAAAGACCCAGGGCGCCAAGGCCGACGCGGGCGCCGCGGTCAGGGAGGACTTCTCGGACGCGGGCGTGCTCGCCACGAAGATGGGCGGCAAGCCCAAGCCGGTCACGAAGTTCGAGCTGTACGGCCGGGCCGGGTTCGACCGCGTCAACGTGTTCGAAAAGCCGGACATGGAGTCAACCATCCTGGGCTACCTGCGCAAGGGCGGGCGCGTGCGGCTCGGCAACCCCATGTACGCGTCCGAGGGCTGCCCGGGCGGCTGGTTCGTGCTTCCCGAGGGCGGGTTCGTGTGCCAGGGCCGCGGCATGCTGGTGGGATTGAAGCCGCGCGGCATGCGGAGCGCGCCGCCCGACGCGCGCACGGACGAGATCGATCCGTACCGCCACGGCTTCATCCGCAAGGACTGGACGCCGGCCTACAAGCGCATGCCCAAGCAGGAGGAGATGTGGTCGCCTCCCCAGGAGGAGACGGACGTCGCGGACGGCGGCACCTTGGCCGGCGCGATCATCCCGCACACGCTGGACGGCGCGGACGGCGGCGTGGACTACTTCAAGTACACGAGCCGCAAGTTCAAGGCCGTGCGCCAGCTCCTCACGCGCGGCTTCTGGATCTCGGCCGCGAACCGCGTGTTCGACGAGACGACCCACAGGTTCTACTATGAGACCGTGCGCGGCGATTTCGTGCCCGCCGAGGCCGTGCACCTGGTGCAGCCGCCCGAGTTCCAGGGCTACGCGGTGCTGGGCGACAGCCCCCTGCCCGCGGCCGTCGTGACCGACAAGCACGCGAGCTTCTTCACCGAGCGCGGGGGCAGGTTCGCAGGACTGGGGCCCGCGGCCCGGCTCTCGGTCTTCCGCGTGTTCGAGACGCGCGACCAGAAGGGCACGAAGTTCCACCGCATAGAGGGCAACCGCTGGCTCAAGGGCACGCAGGTGGAGCTCTTCGACGTGCGCGAGCCGCCCGAGGGCGCGAGCGACAAGGAGAAGTGGATCCTGGTCGACCTCACGCGCCAGACCCTCGAGGCCTACGACGGCGCGACCCCGGCGTACGTCACGCTCATCTCGTCCGGCATCAACGGCGACAAGCCCGAGGAGACGCTCACGCCCAAGGGCAAGTACCACATCATCTTCAAGCATGTGAGCGCGGAGATGTCCGGCACAGTGGGCGACGACGAGACCTACCAGGTCGAGGACGTGCCGTGGACGCAGTACGTGAACCTGAACATCGCCTTGCACGGCGCGTTCTGGCACTCAGGCTACGGCCGCCCGCGCAGCCACGGCTGCGTGAACCTGAGCCCGGCCGACGCGCGCTGGCTCTTCCACTGGACCGGGCCGACCATCCCCAAGGGCTGGCACGGCGTGGCTGCCACGGCCAGGAACCCGGGCACGCTCGTCATCATCACCGGCACCACGCCCAAGTAGGACCTCGAGAAAATATCGTCCAAATCCGAACCGTTCGGCACTAATATGGAGCGAGATACGAAACGGCAAGGAGGGTTGAAATGGGCACGTTCGCGATTCGACCGACGGTCACGCAGCGGGTGAGGGGTTTTCTGGCCGGCCAGGGCGTGGAGGTGAGGCCGTGGGCGCCGCTCGACGACACGTACGCGTCGCTGTACCGGCTCATGAGTGCCAAGCGGGACGACGCGGCGTTCTGGGGTCCCGTGCAGCGGCTTCTCGGCGAGATCGTGGAGGACGCGACTGGCGCGAACGGGCGCTTGCCCGCGCCGCAGGCGGAATTGCTCAAGGGCTGGGACATCGAGGATCTGGTGCGCGATCTGCGGCGGGCATTGCCGAACGAGGCAGTTTCTGACCCATCAGCGTTCAAACGTTTCAGCGCAGGCTTGAGCGCGCCGGTGCTGGGCGGATTTTTGCTCTTCGGCGTGGCCGCGACCGGGTGCGATGCCAAGGGCGACGACGACACCGCAACGGACACGGGAACCGGAACCGACACGGGAACCGGAACCGACACGGGAACGGATTCGGACGCAGGTTCGGACGCAGGTTCGGACACGGACACGTCCTGGGCCGAGGGCTGCGGCCTCAGCTCCGACTCGGTGCTGTGGCAGGCCATCAACGACTCCACGGGCCTGACGGACACGCAGAAAGCCGATCTGTGCGCGTGCTTCGCGGACCTGAACCAGAGCTGGACCGACGGGCTCACGCAGATCTTCGAGAACGCCTCGCCCGACGACGCGGCTGCGTATCTGGAAACCATGATCTATTGCTGTGAGAGGGGGTATACCGAAAATCCGTTCCCGGATTCGTTCGCCGTGAGCTATTGCACGCCCTTGTACAAGGGCGCGGCGTTCCGTCCGTGAGAACGGCTCGTCCAAGCGCCGTCCGTTGCGCGGGTGTCCACGCGCGTGGACGATCGACGGGCGCATCGATCATACAACATCCCGTTTTCATTGAATGTCGCGCGTGGCCCAACCCTGGCACCATGGTTGCACCGTCCTGAAGCCAGGGAGGTGATGCCATGTCCAACGTAATCCGACCGACGGTCACGCAGCGGGTGAGGGGTTTTCTGGCCGGCCAGGGCGTGGAGGTGAGGCCCTGGGCGCCGCTCGATGAGACGTATGCGTCCTTGTACCGCCTCATGAGCGCGAAGCGCGACGACGCGGCGTTCTGGGGTCCGGTGCAGGGTTTGCTGGGCGAGATCGTGGAGGACGCGACAGGCGCGAACGGACGCCTGCCTGCTCCGCAAGCCGAGTTGCTGAAAGGCTGGGACATCGAGGAGCTGGTGCGCGATCTGCGGCGGGCATTGCCGAACGAGGCAGTTTCTGACCCATCAGCGTTCAAACGTTTCAGCGCAGGTCTCAGCGCGCCTGTGCTCGGAGGGTTCCTGCTCTTCGGCGTGGCCGCGACCGGGTGCAACGAGAGCAAGGGCGACGACGACACCGCGACGGACACGGGTGACGCCGGCGGAGACACGGACACCGATACGGATAGCGACACGGACGCCGATGGCGATGCGGATTCGGACACGTCCACAGATTCTATGACCTCCACCTCACCCGACACCGGGTCCGACACTGGAACAGATACCGGCGACGCCGGGAACGCGGACGGAGGCACGGATACTTCTTGGGACGACGGCTGCGCGCTCGATTCATCCTCGGCGCTGTGGAAGACCATCGATGGCGCTAAGTCCCTCAGCGACGAGCAGAAAGCGTCCCTGTGCGCGTGCATGTCCGCGCTGCAGCCGGATTGGCAGCAGGATTTGTCGAATGTGTTTGAGGTCTGCGATCCCGACATCGTGGCGCTCGTGCTCGAGACCCTGGTCGACGAATGCGCAAAGAACGGCGGCAGCCTCAGCGATAATCCCTGGAGTCTCGCATTGTCATACTGCGAGCCAACTACCGATACGGCATACAAGGGCGTGGCGTTTCCAGAGGATTGGGAGAGGTAAGACATGGCGTTTCAAGCAATCCGACCGACCGTGACCCACCGCGTGCGAGGGTTCCTCGCAACGCAGGGTGTGGAGGTGAAGCCCTGGGCGCCGCTCGACGAGACGTACGCGTCGCTGTACCGGCTCATGAGCGCAAAACGCGACGACGCGGCGTTCTGGGGTCCGGTGCAGGCGTTGCTGGGCGAGATCGTGGCTGACGCGACAGGCACGAACGGACGCCTGCCCGCGCCGCAGGCGGAATTGCTCAAAGGCTGGGACATCGAGGAGCTCGTACGCGATCTGCGGCGGGCGTTGCCGAACGAGGCAGTTTCTGACCCATCAGCGTTCAAACGTTTCAGCGCAGGTCTCAGCGCGCCTGTGCTCGGAGGGTTCCTGCTCTTCGGCGTGGCCACGACCGGGTGCGATGAGAACACAGGCTCGAATACCGACACGTCCTGGGCTGAGAATTGCAGCCTGGAAGGATCCTCGGGGCTATGGAAGACCATCAACGACACGGCGTCCCTGACCGACGGGGAAAAGGCCGATCTGTGCGCGTGCTTCGCGGGCTTGAACCAGAGCTGGACCGACGGGCTCAACTCGCTGTTCGAGAGCGCGTCGCCGAGCACCGTGGCGTCATACCTGGAGGCCATGATCAATTGCTGCGACGACGAGCTGACCGGCGGGAACTTCCCGGATCAGCTCCTCGCGGACTTCTGCGACAACGGCCCGGCCGACGCATACAAGGGCGTGGCGTTCCCAGAGAACTGGGGAAGATGAAGACCAGCATGGCCGAGATCCTGCCGCGCGTACCCGTGGTGGGCTTCTTCGAGATCACCGAGGCGTGCACCCTGCGCTGCGTGCACTGCGAGGCGAGCGCGGGCGCGCGCGATCCCGACGAGCTCACCACCGACGAAGCGCTCGGCGTGGCCACCCAACTGGCCGCGGCCGGGTGCCGGCAGGTCAACATCACGGGCGGAGAGCCCCTCGTGCGCAAGGACTGGCCAGAGATCTGCCGTCGCTTCGCCGACCTCGGCGTGCAGGTCACGATCGTCACGAACGGCACGCTCGTGGACCGGCCCATGGCCGCGCGCATGGTCGCCGCGGGTGTCGCGAACGTGGCCGTGTCCCTCGACGGGGACAAGAGCGCCCACGACGCGATCCGCGTGCCTGCCTCGCGCTCAGCGGGATCCTCCTACGACAAGGCCGTGGCCGCGCTTGAAGTCTGTCGCACCGCGGGCCTTCGCACCGCGGCCATCACCGTGCTGCACCGCAAGAACCGTGACTGCCTCGGCTTCGTGCACGACCTGGTCGCCCGGCTCGGCGTGGCCCTGTGGCAGGTGCAGCTCGCCATGCCGCTCGGCCGCCTGTCCGCGGTACGCGACGACTATATGGTCGGTCCGGAGCACATCCTGCCGCTCGAGGAGGAGCTCGCCGCGCTCGTGGCAAAGCGCGCCGTGCCGATCGCGGTGGCGGACAACATCGGCTACTACGGCCGCCTCGAGCCGGTTCTCCGTGGCTCACTGACCGGCAAACCGACGTTCTATACGGGCTGCATGGCCGGCTGCCGCGTGGTGGGCATCCGGTCGAACGGCGACGTGAAGGGCTGCCCGTCGAACCCGGTCGAGCTGGTCGTGGGCAACCTGCGCGCCGAGACCTTCGCCGAGATCTGGGGCGACACGCAGCGTTTCTCCCGCAACACGGCCTTTCGCGAGGAGCGCTTGCGCGGCGCGTGCCGTTCGTGCGCGTTTCGCCGCGTGTGCCGCGGGGGATGCTCGTCCATGGCCTTCGCGCTCTCGGGGTCGGTCCACGAGAACCCGCTGTGCCTGCAGCGCGCCGTTGCCACGCCCGCGGGGCCGCCGTGACCACGGGCCTGCCCGAGATCCTGCCGCGCGTGCCGGTCACGTGCTTCTTCGAGATCACGGACGCGTGCAACCTGCGCTGCGTCCACTGCTGGGCCGCGGCCGGAGAGCGCGCACCGGACGAGCTCGGCACGGACGAGGCCCTGGACGCGATCGCGCAGGTGGCGACCGCCGGGTGCCGCACCCTGAGGCTCACGGGCGGCGAGCCGCTCACGAGACCGGACTGGCCGCTTTTGGCGCGGCGGGCCTCCGATCTGGGGCTCGAGGTCTCGATCATCACGAACGGCACGCTCGTTGACGAAGCCGTCGTGAGTCGGATGTGCGAGGCCGGGGTCGCGAATGTGCGCGTGTCGCTCGACGGCGAAAAGGACGTCCACGACGCGATTCGCGTGCCCGCGCACAGTGGGCTCGGCTCGGTGCACGACCGCGCGATCCGCGCCCTCATGCTCGCGCGCGCGGCAGGGCTCAAGACCGCGGTCATCACGCAGATCCACAAGCGCAACCTCACCTCCCTCGCGGCGATCCACGACACGGTCGCGGCAACGGGCGCGGACGAGTGGCAGGTGCAGATCGCCATGCCCATGGGCCGCATGCTCCTCTTGCGCTACGAGTACCTCATCGAGCCGCGCGACCTGCCGCGGCTCGAGGCGGATCTGGCGGCGCTGGCGGACAGGGGCGCAATGCGCATCGCGGTCACGGACAACATCGGCTACTACGGCCGGCTCGAGCCCAGGATTCGCGGCGCGCGCTCGGGCAAGCCCATCTTCTTCGCCGGGTGCACGGCCGGGTGCCGCGTGGTGGCGATCCGCTCGAACGGCGAGGTCAAGGGCTGTCCGTCGCATCCGGCGCCGTTCGTGGTGGGCAGCCTGCGCGTGGAGCGCTTCGCCGACATCTGGGGCGACCGCTCGCGCTTCGCGTACAACACGGCCTTCGAGGCCGAGAACCTGCAGGGCGGCTGTCGGGAATGCACGTTCCGCCGCGTGTGCCGGGCCGGGTGCAGGTCCATGGCGTTCGCGGTCACGGGCACCATCTACGACAACCCGTTCTGCATGCAGCGGGTTCACGCAGCGGAGGCGAAATGACGGACGCCCCTTTGAAGGGCCCGAAGTTCTGCGTGTGGGAGGTGACGCTCGCATGCAACGCGAGGTGCGTGCACTGCGGGTCCAAGGCCGGCGTGGCGCGCGAATGCGAGCTCGACACGCACGAGGCCCTCGCGCTCGTCCGCGAACTGGCGCAGGCCGGCTGCTTCTCGGTGACGCTCTCCGGCGGCGAGCCGCTCCTGCGATCCGACTGGCCCGAGCTCGGCGCGGCCATCCGCGAAAGCGGCATGCGGCTCGAGATGATCACCAACGGGCTCGCGGTCACGGCGCAGGCCGACGCCATCGCGGTCGCCGGATTCTTCGCGGTGACCATGTCGGTCGACGGCCCGGCCGCAATCCACGATCAACTGCGCGGCGTGCCGGGCGGGCTCGACCGCCTGCTGCAAGGCGCGGCTGGCCTCAAGGAGCGCGGCGTGCGCCTTGGCGCGTGCACGCAGGTGAACCGGATGAACCTCGGGGCCATGGACGAGATCCACGCCCTCTTGCGCGAGCACGGGTTCGAGGGCTGGCAGATCCAGCTCACCATGCCCCTGGGCCTTGCCTCGTCAGGCCCGGACGGCGTGTGCCTCGAGCCAAAGCAGCTCCTCGAGCTGGAGCCGAAGATCCTCGAGTACCAGCGCGATCCGGCCTTCTTCTGCCAGGCCTCGGACAACGTGGGCTACATGAGCCGGCACGAGCCCAGGCTGCGCTCGGGGACGGGCCGCGGACACCAGTTCTTCGGCGGGTGCCGCGCCGGCCTCGACGTGGTGGGGATCACGAGCGACGGCCGCGTGCGCGGCTGCCTGTCCCTGCCCCGCGAGTTCGACGAAGGCGGCGTGCGGGAGCGGCCGTTCGGCGAGATCTGGAGCGACCCGGGCGCGTTCGCGTGGAACCGGGACCGCCGTCCCAAGGCGCTCGCCGGCTCCTGCGCCGCGTGCCCGTTCGGCAAGGTGTGCCGAGCCGGGTGCACGTGCCTCGCCTACACCTCGACCGGGAGCATGGACGAGAACCCGTACTGCCTGTTCGCGCTCGGCCGCCGGAGCAAGGGGGCGCGATGAGCCTCGTCATCGTCGTGGCCGACAGCGTGCGGGCCGACATGCTCGGACGTCCGGGGGGATCCACGCGCACGCCGTTCTTCGACGGGCTCGCCGCGCACGGGACCCTGTTCGAGCGCGTGGTGTCGAGCGCGCCGTGGACCGTGCCGTCCATCGCGGCCATGCTCACCGGCGTGTACGCGCACCGGCTCGGGCTCGCCAAGTGGGAGCAGCCGTGGCCCGAGGGTCGGCCCAGCCTGTTCGATCTCGCGGCCGGCGCCGGGCTCGAGGTGGGCTCGTTCGTCTTCGACACCGGGCACCTGTTCCGCAACGTTCCCGTCGCGCGCGTGCGGGGCTCGTCGCAGGACGTGCCCGCGCTGCTTTCGTGGCTTGAGGCGCGCCGCGGCCGCGAGTTCGTGGCGTTCGTGCACCACTGGTGGACGCACGTGCCGTACGTGTCGCGGCCCATGACGAGCCCTGTGTGGCGCAAGGTCACGGACGCGTTGATGGCGACCCTCGCGAAGAGTGAGACGGCCCGCGTGAAAGCGCGAGAGCTGTACCGAATGGCCGTGGAGCGCTTCAGCGAACAGTGGCTGCCGCGCCTCGTGGACACGCTCGATCTCGACACGACCTGGCTCGTGGTCACGGCCGATCACGGCGAATCGTTCGGCACGAGGCCCGAGACCGCGGCCTTGAAGGACGTCTTCGATCTGCACGGCAACACGCTCCACAAGGAGATGCTCGAGGTGCCGCTCCTCGTCCGGCCGCCGGGCGGAGGTCCCGCGCGACGGGTTCCTGGGCTCGCGCGGACGGTGGATCTCATGCCCACGCTCGCGGACCTGCTCGGCCTCAAGCCCGTGCCAACGGACCTCGACGGCGCGTCGCTCGCGCGCTGCGTGCGTTTCGGCGAGCCGGCAGCGGCGAGCGAGGCGATCTCGGTCATGAACCGCGACTTCGTGGACCTGCCCGATCTCCCCGATGATCCGCTCGACCTGTGGAGCGGCATCTCGCTCGCCACGCCATCGCGCAAGCTCATCTGGAAGCTGCGGCCGGACGAACGCCGCGCCTACGATCTTACGACCGATCCGGGCGAGACCACGGACGTCTCCGAACGCGATGCCGCGCTGCTTACGCCCCTGTGGCAGCGCCTCGAAACCGAGCTCGGCCGCGCGATCGTGGGCAAGGTCCTTCCCGGCGACGCGGAGCGCATCCGCGCGCGCCTCCGGAAGCTCGGCTACATCGAGTAGACGCTCGGCGACATCGAGTCCTTTCGGAACATGCCCCAGCCGCGGATCCAGCCCGCGGCGAGCAGCAGGTAGAACGGCACGAACGCCGTGAGCGTGGACCACAGGGGCGCCTCGCTCCGGTGGCGGATATAGACGTTCACCGCCGCGATGTCCGTGATGGGCGCGAGCACGAGTAGCGCCACCATGGCCGGGTCGGGGCGCAGCACGAGGAGCGGCACGGCCCACGCCACGTACCAGGGGAAGAGCACAGGGCTCATGACGAAGACCGCGGCCATGGACATGAGCGCCCGCGACAGGAAATCGCGACCGACCACGCTCGCGGCCGAAACGAGCACTACGAGCAGGGCCGTGGAGACGATGCGCGCCGCGGGCACCGGCAGGGCCATGTCGATGAGCGCGGCCGCGGTGCCGTTGAACGACCACGTGTGGGCCATGAGCAGCATGGGTTCGAGGTGCGAGTGTCCCGACGCAACCACCGGCGCGTACGCGGCGATCACCACAGCCAGGAACGCGACGAGCATCACGGCCGTGCGCCTCGCGCCAAGGGAGCGCGCAGCGGCCGGGACGAGGAACAGGGCCACGGGCTTCACGAGGCACGCGGCGGCGAGCGCGAGCCCCGAGGCGATCGGCCGGTCGCGCAGCACGAATGCGATGAAAAGGGAGAAGAACAACAGGCCGAGCACGTCCGAATGGCCGGGCAGATAGCCCTCGATGACGAGGAGCGGCGAGAAGGCAACGAGCAGGATCCGCGCCGACGGCAGGCCGAGGCGCTTAAGCTCGAGCAAAAGGACGAGCCACGCGGCGAGCTCGAGGAGGAGGCTCAAGATCTTGTACCCGATCAGGCTGTCAGGTGTGAGCGCGTAGGCCGCGAGGAAGAGAGCTTCCGCGAGCGGCGGGTAAGGCGTGCGGCAGGCCGGGACGTTGACGGCGCGGTCGAGGGCCTTCGTGCGCAGGCCGTCGAGCTCGGGCGCGTTCGGCGGGTACGCGTACGGATTGATGCCATGCGCCATCACCTTGCCGTCCCAATGGTAGCGCGCCGCGTCGTCGCAGACCATGTGGTCCGAGAACATCATCGCGATCCTGACGGACGCGCCGACGACGAGCGCCGCGGCGATCCACGCGCGGCCGGGCGAGGGCACGGGGCGGTAGAGGGCCGCGGCCGCGACGAGCGCCCCACCCGCCACCGCGATGAGGAGCACGCGCCAGAGCCACGGCTCGAAGGGGATCGCCGAGAACCCGGCGACAACGGCCATGAGCGCGAGGCACGCCGCGGCGAGGGCGAACAACCCGTAAGGAACGAGGCGTCTCACGTTGCAAGCATACAGGCCGGGCGAGGGGCCGACAACGCGCGCCGAAAGAACCTAGCCCTTGCGCCCGAGGCGCGCGGCCAGCATCTGCGCCACGAACCCCGGCACGAGCTTCGAGACGTCGCCGCCCAGGCCCGCCACTTCCTTCACGTTCTGGGAGCTGACGAAGAAGTACTCGTCCGAGCTCATCATGAAGAGCGTCTCGATGGCCGGGTTCAGCTTGCGGTTCATGTTGGCCATCTGCAGCTCGTAGTCGAAGTCGGCCACGGCGCGCAGGCCCCGCAGGATGCCCACCGCGCCGCGTTTCGCCGCGTACTCGATGGTCAACCCCTCGAACGAGGCGATCTCCACGCGCGGGTCGTCGCCCACTGAGCGGCGGATCATCTCGCGGCGCTCATCCTCGGTGAAGAGCGTGGTCTTGCGCGTGTTGTGCGCCATCCCGATGATGAGCCGGTCGAACACGTGCAGCCCGCGCTCGATGATGCTCAGGTGGCCGTTGGTGATGGGATCGAAGGAGCCTGGATAAAGGGCGATGAGTGGCATGGCGTCACTATATTGTGTCCTCGTGCCTTTCCGCAACAAAGGTGAGCGCAGTGTCGCCGTATTTCCTGCACGCGCGCTTCTCAAGGCCCGGCGGCGGATCGAGGGTGGCGGCCGACGGGTGCTCCGCGATCACCACCGCGCCTTGCGCGAGCAGCTTCGAGCCCAAGAGCCCCGCGAGGGAGCGATCGAGCAGGTCGCCGGCGTAGGGCGGGTCGAGGAAGACGATGTCGAAGGCATCGCCCGTGCGCGCGAGCCGGTCGAGGGCCGCGAGCGCGTCGCAAGGGACGATCCGGCACCGGTCTTCGCAGCCGAGCACCTTCACGTTGGCCCGCAGGATCGGCAGCGCCCGTCGCGAACGCTCCACGAACACCGCGCGCGCCGCGCCGCGGCTTATGGACTCGAGGCCGAGCGCCCCGGAGCCCGCGAAGAGGTCGAGCACCGCGGCGCCCGTCACGGCGTCCCCGAGCGACGAGAACAGGGCCTCGCGCACGCGGTCCGAAGTGGGACGCGTCT
>JAQTNF010000064.1 GCA_028713995.1 Deltaproteobacteria bacterium
GGCTCAGATCCTCGTACGAGGAGTTCGTGCAGCGGCCGATGAGGGCGGCCTTGAGCGTGAGCGGGTGGCCCTTGGCCTTGACCGCGTCGCCGAGCTTCGAAACCGGGTGCGCCAGATCCGGCGTGTAGGGCCCGTTGACTTGCGGTTCGAGCGTCGAAAGATCGATCTCCACGATCTCGTCGAAATACGCGTCCGGATCCTCAACGACCTCCGGGTCCGGAGCGAGCCACCGCGCGTTCGCGAGCGCGACCTCGGCCAGGTCGGCGCGGCCCGTGCGCCGCAGGTACTCGGCCATCCTGGCGTCGAACGGGAAGACCGAGCTCGTGGCGCCCAGCTCGGCGCCCATGTTGGCGATTGTCGCCTTGCCCGTGCAGGAGAGCGACGCGAGGCCCTCGCCGAAGTACTCGACGATCTTGTTGGTGCCGCCCTTGACCGTGAGGAGCCCGCACAGGTGGAGAATGACATCCTTGGGCGACGACCACCCCGAGAGGCTGCCGGTCAGACGCACGCCCACGATGCGCGGATGCAGGACCTCGAAGGCCAGGCCGGCCATGACCTCCCCGGCGTCCGCGCCGCCTACGCCGACGCCCATCATGCCGAGGCCGCCCGAGTTGGGCGTGTGCGAGTCGGTGCCGATGAGGAGCCCGCCCGGAAACGCGTAGTTCTCGAGCACCACCTGGTGGATGATTCCGGCGCCCGGCTTCCAGTAGCCGATCCCGTACTTGCGGGCCGCGGACGCGAGGAAGTCGAAGACCTCGCGGTTCATCTCGAGCCCGCAGGCGAGGTCCGAGGCCGCGTCGACCCTCGCCAGGATGAGATGGTCGCAGTGGATCGTGGCCGGGACCGCGGTGCGCGCACGGCCCGACTGCATGAACTGCAGCATGGCCATCTGCGCGGTGGCGTCCTGCATGGCCACCCGATCCGGGCGCAGGGCGAGCATGGCCTTGCCCCTCCCCCACTCCTGGGCGTCGAAGTCGTCCGCGTGTGCCACAAGGATCTTCTCGGCCAGGGTCAGGGGGCGGCCGAAGCGCTGCCTGGCCCTGGGCACGGTGGTCTTCATGCGGTCATAGAGCGACGTCGCGATTTCGAGCGTCATGTGGTGGCCCCCGCGATCAGAGCTTGGATCTCAGGTAGTCGAGCATGGGTGGGGTCGGCCAGTCCCGCGCGCCGTCGAACCGGGCCAGGATGCGCCGCTGACGGTCGAGCACGAACAGCTCCGGGTACTTGACCGTGCCGAAGATGTCCTTGGTGACCTTCTGCTCGGGGTCGAAGAGCACGCGCAGGTCGGTCCCGCGCGGGAAGAAGCCGCGCACGTCGTCCCATCCCTCGTCGGTGGAGATGGTGATGAGGGCGATGCTGCCGAGCGTCCCCAGCCTGCGGTCGAGCTCGGTCAGGGCCGGGACCTCCTCGCGGCACGTGGGGCACCCGGACGACCAGATGCTCACGAGCAGCACGTCCACCTTCGCGAACTGCGACAGGCTGACGTTGTTTCCGAAGCGATCCTTGAGCGTGAAATCCGGAACCTGCTTGGCCCGCGACGGGACCCTGACCTCCAGGTCGGGCGCCACGATCTCGGCCTCGCTTTGCGCCTTCCATGCCAGCCCGTCGGCCACGGCGCGGCCGAAGCCCATGAAGAGCGCCGCGGCCAGCACCGCCGTGACGAGGAGCGCCGCGAACGAGCGTGGGCCATTGGATTTCGCGGGAGCGTCCTTACGTGCTTTGGATTCGCGTTTCACCGTGGCAAGTATACCGGTTTTTCGTCCACCCGCCACCGCGCGGACGCCACGGCCTATCGCGGTGGGAAGTCGATGGCCCTCGTGACCAGGGGCTTCTTCAGGTCGTCGCCGTAGCCCTCGAGAATCACCTGTTTCTTGGCGTCGTCACCCTTGATGACCACGGTCCAGCTCTGCATGTCCTGCTCCGTGTTCTGTATGCCGATGCCTTCGGGCGGCCTGGGGAAGTTCGCGACCACGCCGCCCCGTAGGGCCGCGTCCGCCGCTGTCGTGGCGCGCATCTCGGGATCGGCGTTGCGCACGGCATCCACGACGGTGGACGAGGTGACGATCTCGGAAACGAGATCCATGCCCCTGTCCAGCGCATCCCTGCGCGGGTCGCCCGAGCCGCATGCCGCAGGCGCGAGGAGGAGCAGCAGCCACGGGAAGAGGAGACGCATCGACGTTCTCGTTGCATTGCGCATCGCGGCACCTCGGGATGACATCACATGATGACGCATCTGGTAGGGGAGCATTGGAACATTGCAGCTATCCGGGAAACACAAACGCTGTTCGAGTTGACATAGCTGATCGATCCGCGAACCATGTGTTCCCCTGCCCTTCGGGGAAGCGAGCGACGAGATCATTTAATAAAATAGCCCGACACGCGCCACTGCCCATCCTTCTCCCTCATGGGGGTGACCGTCTCGACGGCGCTCTTCTTGTTCTCGAACGAGGTCTCGAACTGGATGACGACGTACTCGCCGTCGGGCGCGCCGGGCAAGGAGGTCCGGTAGGCGGCGCTCGTCACCTTCCGGGAAACGAGCCTGCCGAGCGGCTTGCGCACCGCCTGCAGCGACTGTTCCCACTGTTCCGACCTGACCGCGTTCTTGAACAACCCGGCCGCATCCTTCCAGCTCTCGCCGTACCTGCCGGCATCCACGATACCGAGCCATTTCTCGGCCGCAGCCACGGCGGCCTTCTCTTTCCCGGGTTCGTTCGCAACGCCGATCACGGCCACGCAAATCAAGACGACGGCGGTCAGCCACGCGATCCTTGCATTCATCTTCGTGCCTCCTGGATTGGCCATTACACGCGATCACTTCGAACGACAATCCGCTGCATCATGCCATGACAAGGATCGTACGCCCACCCCAAGGCCGTCTCAACTGCTTTGAACGCCCGTCAGGCTCACGCCCTGGGGAGAACCGGCCCCCGTCCGGCTGGCCGATGGGGCGTTCTTGGGTTAAGGTTGCGCATGGCGAACTTCGGGGAGATTCTCGTCTGCCTCACGGCGGTGATTTCAGCGGCAGGGGGCGCTTTCGTGCTCGGCGGAAGGCCGGGCGGACGCGCCATGACAGCCGGTCGCGCCCTGCTCTTCTCCGCGGCCGCGTTCGTCACCGCGGCGCTCCTCGTCGTGGTGTTCCTGCTCGTGACGCACGACTACCGGGTGGCCTACGTCCGCGAGTACGCGGATCGCAGCATGGGCCTCGTCTATCTCATGACCGCCCTGTGGGGCGGCCAGGAGGGCTCCTTGCTCGTGTGGGCGGCCATCCAGTGCTGGGTCACGGCGGGCGTGGTGGCGTGGACCCATGGCAAGGAGAACCGCCTCGCGCCCGTGGCCATCGCGTTCCTGGCCGCGGTCCAGGTCTTCTTCCTGCTGCTCGTGCTCGGCCACTCGAACCCGTTCGAGCCGCTCGGCACGGTCGCGACGCACGGCCTGGGCCTGAATCCGCTCCTGCGCAATCCGTACATGGTCATCCATCCGCCCACGCTCTACATCGGCTTCGTGGGCTTCTCCGTGCCCGTGGCGTTCGCGATCGCCGCGCTCGCGGAGGGCGATCTCAACCGCGCCTGGATCACGGAGCTGCGCCCGTGGATCCTGTTCGCGTGGGTGTTCCTGGGCGCGGGGAACCTGCTCGGCATGGTGTGGGCGTACGAGGTGCTGGGCTGGGGCGGCTACTGGGGCTGGGATCCGGTCGAGAATTCGTCGTTCATGCCCTGGCTCGTGGCCACCGCGCTCGTGCACTCGGCCATGGGCGAGGAGCGCCTCGGCATGTTCCGCGTGTGGAACGTGGCGCTCATTGTGCTGGTCTTCGACCTGGTGATCTTCGGCACGTTCCTCACGCGCTCGAACGTGGTGGCGTCGGTGCACGCCTTTTCCGGCTCGACCACGGGCCCGTACCTGCTCGGGCTCATCGCGGCCGTGACGGCGCTGGCGGCCGGCCTCTCCGTGTGGCGACGCAAGCTCCTCACGGGCTCGCGGCCGGTGGAGCACACGCTCTCGCGCGAGGGCATGCTCTCGATCGCGATCTGGATCTTTGTCCTGTGCGCGGCGTTCGTCTGGCTCGCCACCATGTCGCCGGTCTACACGTCCGTGGCCGCGGGCGAAAAGGCCACGGTCACGCCCGAGTTCTACAACCGCTGGATGGTGCCCCTGGGCCTCGCCGTGCTGCTGCTCGTGGGCCTATGCACGGTGCTCGGGTGGCGCAAGCAGACCGAGCGCTGGTTCGTGCGGCGCGCCCTTTGGCCCCTCATCGCCGGCATCGTCGCGGCCGGGATCGCGGCGGCGGCCGGCGCGAGGCGCGAGGGTGCAGGTCCCTTCATGTCGCTCGCGCCGGTGCTGTCCTTTGGCCTGCTCGGTCTCGTGGGAGCCTCGGTGCTGGCCGAGATCGCGCGGCTCCTCGTCCCTGCCGCACGGCGCGGCGAGGCCTCGAGCGGCTGGCGGCGACGCCTGGGCGGCCAGCTCGTGCACCTGTCGGTCGTGCTCCTGTTCCTGGGGTTCACGGGCAACGCCTTTGAGAAGGAGGTGTCGCGCTCCATGGGGCCGGGCGACTCCATGCAGGTGGCCGGCTACCGGCTTTCGTTCGTAGGCCTCAGGCAGGACGCCGGTTACGAGCGCGAAGGGATCTTCGCGGACCTTCGCGTCGAGGCGCAGGGCCGCCCCTTGGGCGTGTATTCGCCTGCGCGTTTCGTCTACCACACGCACCCGGGCCAGCCCACGAGCGAGGTCGTCATCCACACCACGCTGCTCGCCGACCTGTTCCTCATCCTGGGCGAGCCGGACCTGATGCGCGACCGGGCCGTGGTACGCGCCGTGGTCAACCCGCTTACGGTGTGGGTCTGGATCGGCGGCGCGTTGCTCATCCTCGCGGGCGTGATCGCCATGCCTTCAGTGGCCGGGACGCCCGGGCGATGCCGCACCACGACCGTCTTGATCGTGCTCGCCGCAATTGCGGCAGTCGCGCTCGCGGCGGCCCTCGGAGGGCCCGTGACCGCGGTGTCCCTGGCCTGTGGGGAGTGCCTGCTCGCCGCGGTCTTCTGGTTCGGCGGCGCCGTGCGCGTCCTCGGCTCGCCCGAGGTGAAGCCATGATGCGACGCGCGCCGTTCCTCGCGGTCTTTGCGGCAATCCTCGCCGCGCCCCTCGCGCCGGCCGCCCAGACGCCGGGCGACGGGGGGCGCCCCAAGCTCGCGGACGTGCGCGTCTCTTTCGAAAAGAAAGGCGACATGGTCGAGGTCTCGCAGGTCTTCACGCTTGAGGCTCCCGATGGGGGGATCGTGCCGGCCGGGACCGGGATGAGGCTCGCGCTTCCCCGCGGCGCGTTCGGCGCGCGACCGGGCGGCGAGGAGGCCATGGGGTTCAAGATCCGCGCCGACGCAGTGGAGGTGACCGCTCCCGTGGGGCCCGACGGTCTCGAGGTGGACGTGGTCTACGACCTGGCGATCGTCGACAACGCGATCTCGTTCGAACAGGATCTCCCTGCGTCCGGGGCCCAGGTCCAGATCCTGTCGGTCTACACCGCCGGGAATGCGCAACTCGCCGGCAAAGGCTTCGACAAGGCGCGAACGCTCGAGACCCGCACCGGGCTCATGGCGCTCGTCATCGAGGCGAACGGGCTCGCCTCGCCGCACGTGTCCGTCACTCTGTCCGGGCTCGAGGACGGGCGCATGACCGGCCTGCACCGCGCCACGTCCGCGGCGAGCGTCCTCTTTCTGATTCTCGGCGTCGCGGTCCACCTGAAGCGCCGCGGCAAGGGGCCACGCAAGTGATGGGCGCGGGGTTCAGGTCGGTGCGCCTCGAGAAGATCACCAAGGTGTACGGCGCGTTCCGGGCGCTCGCGGGCGTCTCGCTCTCGTTCGTGCCCAAGGAGGTCGTGGCGGTCATGGGGCCCAACGGAGCGGGCAAGTCGACCATGCTCGGCATCCTGTCGCTCACGGTGCGACCGACCCAGGGCGCGGTCACGTTCGACGGCGAAAAAGGCCGCAGCCGCGACACTTCGCTTCGCGGCCGCATCGGGCTGCTCTCGCACCAGCCGCTCCTGTACCCGGAGCTCACCGGACGCGAGAACCTGCTCCTCTTTGCCCGGCTGCACGGGGTCGAGGGTGCCGCGGCCCGCGTGTCCGCGCTCGAGTCCGAGCTCGAGCTCGACGCCTTTGCGAAGCGTCCGTGCCGCGTCCTTTCCCGCGGCCAGCTGCAGCGGGTGGCCCTCGCGCGGGCCATGCTCGCCACGCCCGATCTCCTGCTCCTCGACGAGCCGGCGGCCGGGCTCGACAGCGCCGCGGTGGGCCGCATCTCGGGCGCGCTCGCAAGGCACAAGGAGCGCGGGGGCATCGCCGTCATGGTCACGCACGAGCCCGAGGTGGCGTCGGAGGTCGCGACGCGCGCGGTCATGATCCGCGGCGGCAGGGTCGTGGCGGACGTGCCCGCCCCACAAGGCCCGCAGGCGTGGCGCGCCTTGTACCGCGACGTCGTGGAGCAGGGAGGGGCGAAGTGAGCTTCCTTGGCAGCGTGCTCGCGATCTTCATGAAGGACGTGGCCATCGAGCTCAGGTCGTTCGAGATCCTGTTCTCCACTGCGCTCTTCGCGCTGCTCGTGGTCGTGCTGTCCGCGTTCGCGTTCGGGCTGGGCGCTTCGCCCGGGCCGGGTGCCTCGGCCGGCGCCCTGTGGATCGCGATCGCGTTCAGCGGCGTGCTGGCGCTGGGCCGCACGTTCGTACGCGAGCGAGAGCTCGGCGTGTGGACCGCGCTCATCATGACGCCCGCCCCGCGCTCGGCCGTGTTCCTCGGCAAGGTCCTGGGCGTGGCGGCCTTCCTCACCGCCGTAGAGCTCGTGCTCGTTCCCATCGTGCAGCTCTTCTTCCACGTGGCCCTCATCGAGAACCTTCTTTCCATCGGGCTCGTCCTCGTGCTCGGGACCGCCGGCTACGCCGCGGTCGGCACGCTGTTCGCGGCCATGACCGTGCGCAGCCGCCTGAGCGATCTCCTCCTCGGCGTCATCATCTTCCCGCTCGTCTCCCCGATCCTCATCGCGGCCGTGATGTCCACCGAGGCCTTGCTGCGCGGCGCCGGGCTCGGCTCGGTGCGCGATTACGTGGGATTGCTCGTGACGCTGGACGCGATCTACATTGTCGGCGGCCTCTGGCTGTTCGATCCGCTCATGGAGGACTAGGGGATTGGACGACGATACGAACAACTTGCTCAGCCTGCCGCCCCTGGAACCGGGACAGGCGCCGCAGGCCGGCGCGCTGCACGCGGAAGGAAGGCTCCTTTATCGGATGGGGCAGTTCACCCTCGCCATCCAGATGCTGTCGAGGGCGCTGGCCGCGGACCCGTCGCAGGGCGAGACCTGGTACATCAAGGGTCTGGCGGAGTTTCACTCCGGGCGCACCGAGCCGGCCGTCGAGTCGTTCAAGAAGGCCATCGAGCTCAGCCCCGGAAACACCATCGCCCGCTACCATCTGGCCGTGGTCTACTCGCGCGCCGGCGACCTGCCGAGCGCCATCCGGTGCCTGGAGCAGATCGCCGCGTCCGGCGCCGAGGACTCCGCCGCCCATTACCAGCTCGGGCTTGCCCACTACGCGCTCGGCGCTCTCTCCGAAGCCGCGCGCCATTTCGCGCGCTGCATCGAGCTCGACCCCATGGACGCCCAGGCGCGCCGCATGTTCGCCATGGTCGGGGGGCGCCTGACCGAGGATCCGACGAGACGCGCACGACGCGGGGCCGGTCTCTTAAGTGGACGGCTGCGCTCCACGCTGGTCCTGCGCGTGGCCCTCACGGCCGCGGTCGTGTTCCTGCTCTTCGGCGGCGGGCTCGCCTTCGTGCTGGTCCGCTCGGCCGAGAGCGACGACCTGGCCGTGGCCCGCGACCGCGCCGAGGTGCTGGTCGACACGGTGCGCCGCAGCCTGCCCACGGCCGACGACGCGCGGGAAGAAAGGCGCCTGCGCGACGTCGTCTCCTCGATCGGACGCGAGAAGCGTGTCGCCCGCATGCGCGTGATGGCCAAGCACGGCCTCATCATGGCCTCCAGCGACTCCTCGGAAATCGGCACGACCATGCCGTCGAGCGAGCCCGCGTGTCGGCGCTGCCACGGCGCCGAGGCGACCTCGAGCGCCGGTTGGGGCGAGTTCCGCGAGGTGCCCATCGGCAAGGATGCGCGGGGCCTCGAGCTCCTGCGCCCCTTGCATTCCGAGGTCGCGGCCGCGGGGATGAGGCCCCCGACCGGCATGCTGCAGATGGTCACGTCGCTCGCCGACGTGGACTCGCGCGCCCGCGATCGACGCCGCCTCGCCTTCGTGGTGATGACGGTCGCGAGCGCCCTCGTCATCGCCATCGTGGCAGCCATCGTGTGGTTCTTCGTGAGGCGCCCGCTCGCATCCCTGCAGGTGGCGGTGGGCCGCGTGGCGGCAGGCGAGCTCGAGGCGGAGGTGCCGCCCGAGCGCTCCGACGAGATCGGCGATCTGGCGACGGCCTTCAACATCATGACCCGCGAGCTGCGCAGATCACGGCACGAGGTCAACGAGGCGCAAGCCGGCCTCGAGCGGCGCGTGGAGGAGGCCACGGCCCGAGAGCGTGAGGCCAACGCGGAGCTGCGCGCGGCCAACGAGACGCTGACGCGCTTCGATCAGATGAAGTCGGTCTATATGCAGAAGGTGGTCCACGACCTGCGTGGTCCCTTGAACACCATCGTGATGGCGCTCGCCGGCGTGAACAGCGGCGTGCTCGGGCCGTTGACCGACGCCCAGAGCGACATGCTGCGGCGCGCGGAGCGGCGTTCCGGCGCCATGGCCAGGCTCATCTCCGACCTTCTCGAGCTCGAACGCCTGCGCTCCATCCCGGCGCGCCCGGCTCGCGTGCCCGTCTTGCCGAGCGAGTTCCTCGGTCGCGCGGTCGACGCGGTCCGCATCCGCGCGGACGAGAAGCGCGTGGCGGTCGAGACCGAGGGCCTTGACTCACTTCCGGATATCGCGGGCGATCCGTCGGAGCTCGAGAGCGTCGCCGTGAACCTGCTCGAGAACGCGGTGAAGTACACGCCGCAGGGCGGGCTCGTGCGCGTCAGGGGCCGCACGGCGGACGGCTTCGTGATCTTGGACATCGCCGACACGGGAATCGGCATCCCCGCGGCGGAGGTTCCCCTCCTCTTCGCCGAGTTCTTCCGCGCGTCGAACGCACGGGCGCGCGAGCGCGAGGGCACGGGCCTCGGCCTCGTCATCGTACGCAGGATCGTGGAAGCCCACGGCGGCACAATCGAGGTGAAGAGCACGGAAGGCGCGGGGACCACGGTCACGGTGCGCCTGCCGATCGCCCCGCCGCCTGCGTCCCCCGCCTGACCGTATTCGAATCCCGTTTCGCAGGCGCCGCTACGGCAAACATCGCCGGCCCGGTAGGCCTATTATTTTGTGCTGGCAAGGGTATCATCGCCAAGCATGGTCGGCTTCCGGGAGACGACGTTGGGCACGAGACATCAGATAGCGAGCAAAAGGCCGTGATTGTGCGTACGCGAACATTGTTCGGCGCCCTCCTTCTGGTTGCATCCGGTTGCAGCAGCGCCGTGCCGGGCGAGGGTCAGTTCGTGTGCGCCGCGAGCAACGACTGCCCCGATGGCTGGCTCTGCGGCCCGGATCGGCTCTGCTACTCGGACACCGACGAATACCCCACGGACGTGGGTCTGGGGAGCGACACGGACACGAATACTGCCACGGACACTGACACTGACACGGACACTGGCACGGACACTGGTTCGGACGTCGACTCGGACACTGACTCGGACACTGACTCGGACGTCGACTCGGACACTGACTCGGACACTGACTCGGACGCCGATTCGGACGCCGATTCAGACGCCGACGCGGACAGCGACTCGGATGCCGACGCCGATAGCGACAGCGATTCCGACACCGATTCCGACGGCGACACCGACGGGGACACCGACACCGGGACCACCACCGAGACAGGTCCGTGCGACGGCGCGCCGGTCTTTGATTATGGCCCCACCAACCCGAACTACGCCATCGGGGCGCAAGGCCCTACCGTGTACCTGGGTCAGACCTTCGTGCCCACGGTGAACACACTGAAGGCCATCAGGATCGGACTGAGGGAACACACCGCGGATCTCGGGAACGTGAGGGTGGAGTTATGGACGGTCCCCGGCAACGTCTCCCTTGGGGGCTGGACCATCAACGTCCCGTTCTCCACCAGCCAGTTCTTCGTTTTCTGCCTGCCCTTCCCGGGCGGCCTTCCTGTGACGCCGACGGCAAAGTATCGCATCGTTTTGAAACCGAACGCTTCGGTTAGCGCGACCAACGTGACCGATTGGATGTCGTCCCACGCAACGCCGGCACCGTATGCGGACGGCGAAGCCGCGACCTCGAACAATTCCGGCGCGACATGGGTCGGCCTCGGCGCCGCTTACGAGGGCACCTTCTGGTTCCAGACCTACTGAAGACGGCCAGGCGACGGCCACCTATCCGGTCGACCTCAACCCGAAGTAAACAAATGGACCGGCCTCAGTTGGAGGGGCGTCTTGCCGGGCGGGCGGAGAGTCTGTTATACAAGCTCCCGCGCGTTTTTCTTTGTATTGGGGACCCAGTTTTACCAAGCGTCATATTGGGACCAGTTTCGTGTTAACGTTGTTTCGAGGATGACGGGGAGATATTATTTGTCAGGCGGCGAAAGGACCCGCAATGGATATTTCAGAGTTAAAAATGACATTAGAGGCAAGAGTGATCTGTAAGCGATGTGTTTTGCCCGAAAGCAGACCTGATATTTGGCTGGACGGCGATGGTGTTTGCAATATTTGCCGCGATTTTGAAAAGCAAACCGACGCCGGCGGGCAGGTCCATTTTCTCGAAAGCGATTTCATCAAGATATTGAATCAGAACAAGAGCCGTGGAAAATATGATTGTCTGATCATGTGCAGCGGCGGCAAGGACAGTACGGCCTCACTCTATTACATGACCAAACGGTATAAACTTACCCCCCTTGCTTTTACGTTCGACCATGGGTTTGAAACCGACGACGCATTGGAGAATGTTCGCAATGCCGTTGAGATCCTGGGCGTCGACTTTTTGTTTTTTAAATCCTATTTTATGAAGGATATGTTTGCAGAAATCGTCGGCACGCACGACAAGACCGTACTTTGTCATCCTTGTTCTATATGGTATATGGGGCTCACCTTCGAAATGGCCGCACGGTTTGATATCCCGATTATTGTTGCGGGCTGGACCAAGGGACAATCGACTCATCAGCCCTTGATGTCGCGCTGTGGCTGCAATGTTCATCAGCCGGAATTTTCTTCGATGTCGAGAGCGACGCAGGCCTTCCTGGACAGATATACAAAACAGAACTCAAAATATAGGGATTTCCCCCGAAGCATGGAAGAGGTTTTGAGTGTCGCAAAAAAACGCCACAAGGCTATCGTTGTGTCGCCGCATTGGTTTTTGCCCATGGATTCCACTGAATACGTTGACGTCTTGAAAAAGGAGCTGAAGTGGCGATTCCCGCGGTTGAGCTACCCGAGATTTTCGACGAATTGCTATTTGAATTTTCTTTCGGTTCATAATTCCATGATGAACTTCGGTTACACCCATTATCATGTAGAGATGAGCAAGATGATACGGGAGGCCTTGCTGTCGCGACAGGAAGCATTGGAGTTACTAGAGATCAATTTTGATCGGGATGTCCTGGATATTGTTGTCCAACGGCTGAGGTCATAGTACCCATGTTAAAACATTTTCGAAGAGCAACTCACATCATTGCAGGGTTCGTGCAAAAGGTCTTGATCACGGTATTCCTGTTTGTTCTATATATTATCGGTTTTGGCATCACCGCCTTATTTATCAGGTTTTTCAAACGTGGTTTACTATACAAAAGATGCACAATCGGCAATGCGCGCTGGCACACGGCCTCAGGATACGATTCCATTGGCGGGGATCATCTGCGGCAGGCGTAAACGATGAAAAAGTTCATATATATTTTCAACGAAATGCTTTTCTTGATCAAGAAACATAAATTGGCATTTTTGTTGCCAATTTTTATCATCCTGATCTTGCTTCTCTTTTTAGCATACTATGTTGGTCCGGCCGTGGTAACAACATTTATCTATGCTGGGATTTGAGGTTTTGGATATGAACGTATTGGGGATATCCTGCCATTACCATGATTCTTCGGCATGTTTGACCAGAAATGGCGAGGTGGTCGTAGCGGTTCAAGAAGAGCGATTCAACCGCATTAAAAATACATCGGAATTCCCGATCAATGCGATTAATTATTGTGTCCAGGAAAGCGGAATCACATTCCAGGACATTGACCATATCGGTTTCTACGAGAAACCGTTTCTCAAATTCTCGCGGGTTTTGATCGACCATTTGCAATCATGGCCGTATTCTTTGGATAATTTCCTTCGGACAATACCACATTGGCTGCGGGATAGGCTTGTCTTGCCGTTGACATTGGATAACGAAATCGGTTTCAAGGGAAACGTCTTCTTTATCAAACACCATCTATCACACGCCGCTGGTTCCTTTTTGGTTTCTCCATTCGAAGAGGCTGCAATCTTGACGGGAGATGCTGTCGGAGAGTGGGCGACCATGACATACGGCCGCGGCAAAGATCGAAACATTAATATACTGAAGGAGATACGGTATCCCAATTCCCTGGGGTTGTTGTATACGGCTGTGACAACCTATTTGGGTTTTGCGGCTCATGAGGGCGAGGGGACGGTAATGGCCTTGGCCGGTTGCGGGAAACCGCGATATCTGGACAAATTGAGGGAGATCGTCAAGGTCAACGCTGATGGGAGCCATATTGTCGACGGAAGATTCTTACGATTCAATAAGGGCTCAAGAATGTATAGCCGCAAGTTTTTGGAGATGTTCGGCAGCGACAGGCAGCCTGAAACGAAAATCGACGAAAGGCATTGTGACATCGCAGCCAGCTTACAAACGTTTACGGAAGAGACTCTCTTGGCGGTTACGCAACATCTTTATAATGAAACAAAGCTCGACAAATTGTGCCTGGGCGGCGGCTTGTTTCTAAATTGTGTCGCCAATAACAAGATTTTGGAACAAGGGCTTTTCCGCGATGTTTTTATTCAGCCTGCGGCCGGCGACGCCGGCGGAGCCTTGGGGGTCGCCGCGTACATAAGTAACTGCATATTGGGCATCCCGAGGAACTACGTGATGCGGCACGCGTATCTGGGAACGGGATATTCTGACGAACAGATCAAGAGAGTCTTGTTAATCCATAATATGGTCTTTAAAGAATATGCTGACGAGGATTTGTCCAGATGCGTTGCCAAAATCGTCGCGGACAACAAGATCGTGGGGTGGTTCCAGGGGAGAATGGAATTGGGACCGAGGGCGTTGGGCAATCGTTCTATTCTGGGCAACCCGTGTAATCCGAGTATGAAGGATTTATTGAATAGCAAAGTCAAGAAAAGAGAGACATTCAGACCATATGCCCCGGTTGTTCTCGAGGAACGGGCCCAGGAGTTCTTTGAACTGCCGGGGACATCGCCGTTCATGTTATTGGCGCCCAGAGTTAGAAAAGAGATGGAATACGCGATCCCGGGTGTTGTCCATGTGGACGGGACGGCCCGCGTTCAAACGCTCGGGAAGGACACGAATCAGAAGCTCCGGCAGCTTATTAAGGATTTCGAAGCGATTACCGGCGTCCCGATTATCATTAACACCTCGTTCAATCTAAGGGGTGAGCCCATCGTGTGTTCTCCGGAGAACGCCATTCAGTGCTTTAGGAAGAGCGAAATGGACTACTTGGTTTTGGGTAATTTCCTTCTTGATAAGAAGGACAATCAACTTGGATAACGTAAAACGAATTGTTGTTTTTGTTATCGGAACGCTTTTGGCCATATTCCTCCTGGAGATCGGACTAAGGGTGGGGAGTTTCGTCCACCAGAAAAGCGCTGCGACCTCCGGTCAGGTTGTATTCAAAGGACATGGCAATAGCTACGTCATATTGTGTTTGGGGAATTCCTATACGAAAGGTGTCGGCGCTCCACCGGGGAATGGGTATCCCGAACAATTACAGCGGATGCTCAATAAGACCGTAAAAGACAGGCATATCGTTGTCATCAACAAGGGCGTATCTATTCAAAACACGTCGGAACTATTGGGCGACCTGGGCGATAACCTAACAAAATATCAGCCGGACTTGATCATTCTTCAGATAGGCCAGGCAAACAGTTGGAACTATTTACGGTATACGGATTATCTTAAAAGAGAAGACAAGGAAAGATCGTTTGCAAAACAGCTCAAGTATCTCGTCGGCGATGTCCTTTTTCAAAGCCGCGTTTATAGGCTTGTTTTGTTGTTGAGAGACAATATTAGACACAGAAGAGAGCATGGGCTGTCAAACGACTCTCCAATTGATCTCCGATATCGGGATGAAGAACGATATAGGAGAGCAAAGGAATTCGTAACGAATACAAACTCGCACTTCTTAATTGGAAAGCCAATCGCGGTGAGCCGACGGGAGTGCGACGAGGCGATAAAGGTCTTTCTGGATGGAGTAAAAAGGGATCCAGAGTATTTGGATAATTACTATTCCATCTCACATGTCTATCGATTCCAGTACAACTATGAAGAAGCGATCAAATGGTGTTTAAATGGATTGCGCGTTGATTCGAGCTACCGGGTTGATGATAAAATCAACGAAGGATATATAGAAATCAAGAATATGAGAATGATAAACAAGGGGCGGCACGATGAGGACCTTAATAAGACGATAGATGCATTCATCAATCGATTTAAACAGGATTATCCCGACGAATCTCTTAACTTTTTCTTCTTGGACTATTCGCGGATTGGTCAGTGGGTAGAAGCCGATGTAAAGGAGATCGTTAGGATTATTCAGCAGAGGAAAATTCGGTTGGTCATCCAGAATTATCCGATAGTGGCGGCCCCATCCAACGCGATCCTGGAGAGGGTTTCAGGGGAGCGGCGGGTGCCCTTTGTCGATAATCAAAAGTCCTTTCAAAAGAAGCTGGATGACGGCTTGAGGTGGGAGGATCTTTTTGTCCCAGATAGGCATTGCAATGCCAGGGGATATGGCGTTATGGCGGCGAATGTTTATAATAAAATTATGGAAGAAGGATTATTGAAGGTCGCTCGGTAGTCCGCCGGTTTGATGCCGGCCCCTTGACGAATCGATCCATCACGACCAGGTTTTGCCGAGTTGCCTGGCGATTTCGTCGACGAACTCCTCCGTGGAGCAGATCTCCTTGGCCGCCGGCTTCGCGAGCTTTGCCAGATCGCCGGTCATAATCCCACTTTCGATGGTGGAAAGGGCCGCCCGCTCCAGGGCGTCGGCAAAGTCGCAGATGTCTCCGGTGCCGTCCATCTCGCCGCGCTTGCGAATCGCCCCCGTCCACGCGAACAGGGTCGCCATGCAGTTCGAGGAGGTCTTTTCACCCTTCAGGTGCTTGTAATAGTGCTTTTGCACCGTGCCATGCGCCGCCTCATACTCGATCCACCCGTTCGGAGATACGAGCACCGAGGTCATCATCGCCAGCGAACCGAACGCGGACGCCACCATGTCGGACAAGACGTCGCCGTCGTAGTTCTTGCAGGCCCAGAGCATCCCGCCCTCGGATTTCATGATCCTCGCGACCGTGTCGTCGATGAGCGTGAAATTGAACTGAATCCCGGCCTTGTTGAACTTTTCCCGATATTCCTTCTCGAAGAGCTCGTTGAAAATGAGCTTGAAGTTGCCGTCGTAGATCTTCGAGATCGTGTCCTTGGCTCCGAACCAGAGATCCACTTTCTGGTCTAGCGCGTAGTCCATGCACGCCTTTGCAAAGCTGTGAATCGACGAGTCGAGGTTGTGAATACCCTGGATCACGCCGCCGCCCTTCTTGAACTCCTGGATGGTGCCGCGGAAGATCTCCTTGCCCTTGTCGTCCGTAAAGACGAGCTCGGCCTTGCCCGGTCCGGGGACCTTGAACTCGGTGTTCTTGTAGACGTCGCCATAGGCGTGCCTGCCCACGATGATCGGCTTGACCCACGTCCTCACCCCCGGCTGGATGTTGTTCACCAGGATGGGTTTTCGGAACACGGTTCCGTCCAGGATCGCGCGGATCGTTCCGTTCGGGGATTTCCACTCCTGCTTGAGACTGTATTCCTTGACGCGGTTCTTGTCCGGCGTGATGGTCGCGCACTTGACGCCGACGCCATGCTTCTTGATGGCCTCTGCCGCGGCAAGCGTCACCTTGTCCTCGGTCTCGTCGCGCTTCTTGAGGCCCAGGTCGTAGTACTCGGTCTTGAGGTCGAGGTTGGGGGCGAGGAGCTTCTTCTTGATCATGTCCCACATGACCCTCGTCATCTCGTCGCCGTCCATCTCCACGATCGGGTTCTTCATCGGCACTTTCGAAGCCATCACTTGCTCCCTTTCTTCACGGCCAGCGCGCCGCCGGCGAGGACGATGCGAGTCTGCCGCGCGGTCAGGTTGTAGGCAATCTCGAACTGAGTGTTCTTCGTCCTGTTCCTAAGCACGAGCGGCCTGCCCTGCGAGATCGCCGTGGCCGCGCCGTCCGCCTCGAGCTCGTCGCCCTGGTCGATCCGGTCGTAGTCCCGCTCGTCCTTGAACGTGCAGGGCAGGATCCCGAAGTTGATCAGGTTGTCGGTGTGGATGCGCTGGAACGACTTGGCGAGCACGATCTTGACGCCCAGGAACATGGGGCAGATGGCGGCGTGCTCGCGCGACGAGCCCTCACCGTAGCTCGCTCCGCCGACGATGACGTTGTGCCTGCCCGCGTCGCGCGCCTGCCTCGCGCGGGCCGAGAACCCGGCGTCGACGGTCTCGAACACGAACTCCGAGTACTTCGGGACGTTCGAGCGGTACTTCATCCTGGCACCCGCCGGGATGATGTGATCGGTCGTGATCTTGTCGCCCAGCTTGATCGACACCACGCCCTTGACGGCCTCCGGGAAGGGCTTCAGGGTCGGCGGCGCGCCGATGTTCGGGCCGCGGGAGATCTCGACCCGCGCCCGCTCGCCCCCGTCCTTGGGGAAAACGAACATGTTGTCGTCGAGCAGGAACCTCGCGGGCATCTTGACGCTGGGCCTCTTCAGCCCGGACTTGCGCGGATCCGCGATCCTGCCCTCGATGGCCGAGACCGCCGCGGTCTCGCACGACACCAGGTACACCTGGGCGTCCTTGGTGCCGGAGCGACCCTCGAAGTTGCGGTTGGAGGTGCGCAAGGAAACGGCCTTTGAGCTCGGGGACTGGCTGTTGCCGATGCAGAAGCCGCACGCGAGCCCGTCGATGCGCGCCCCGGCGGCGATGAGGTCGGCGAGGTAGCCCCCCTTGTCGATGTTCTGCAGGACCTGCCTCGATCCCGGTGCCACCACGAGGCTGACGTTCGGCGCAACGACCTTGCCCTTGAGGATCTTGGCCGCGGTGACGAGATCCTTGTAGGAGGAGTTGGTGCACGAGCCGATGCAGACCTGATCGACGGGCATTCCCGCGAGCGACTCGACCGTGGCGATGTTGCCGGGCGAGTGGGGCGTGGCGGCCAGCGGCACGAGCTTCGAGAGGTTCACCTTGACGACCTTGTCATACTCCGCGTCGTCGTCGGCCTTGATCTCCTTCCAGTCTGCGGCGCGCCCCTGCGACTCGAGGAACGCCCGCGTGACCTCGTCGCTGGGGAACACCGACGTGGTGACGCCGAGCTCCGCGCCCATGTTCGTGATCGTGGCGCGCTCCGGGACCGACAGGCTCGCGACGCCCGGTCCGCCGTACTCGAAGACGCAGTTCACGTTGCCCTTGGTCCCGAAGATGCGCAGCACCTCGAGGATCACGTCCTTGGCCGAAACCCACGGCTTGCACTTCCCGGTGAGCTCGATCCTGACCACCTTGGGGCAGGCCAGGTAGAACGGCGCGCCGCCCATGGCCATGGCCACGTCCAGCCCTCCGGCGCCGATGGCGATCATGCCGATCCCGCCCCCGGTGGGGGTGTGAGAGTCCGAGCCGAGCAGGGTCTTGCCAGGCTTGCCGAAGCGCTCCAGGTGGACCTGGTGGCAGATGCCGTTCCCGGCCCGTGACAGGACGATGCCGTACCTGGCGGCAATCGACCGCAGGTACTTGTGGTCGTCCGCGTTCTCGAATCCGATCTGGATCGTGTTGTGATCGATATAGCTGACCGACAGCTCGGTCTCGATGCCCGGCAGATCCATGGCTTCAAACTGCAGATAAGCCATCGTGCCGGTGGCATCCTGAGTCAGGGTCTGATCGATCTTTATTGCGATTTCGGATCCGGGATTCCATTCTCCCTCGACGATATGCGCCTCGATCAGCTTCCTGGTGATTGAGTTCCCCATGTCCTTTTCCTCCTCCCCGGTGATGGTCAATTCGATCAGTCCTGCGCGCGGCCGAGGAACACACACTCCTTCACGGGAACGCGCATGTCCATATCAGTACCGCTTTCCCTGTGATCGAGGTATTCGCCCGCGCCCCCGGCGGATCGTCCGAGGGCAAACGCGAGGAACGGCAGATCCACGGCACGCTCCACAGTGATCTTCTTATCCACGAGCAACGGCCAAGCGATCCCCATCAATATACAGGTGAGCGCCGCATCGACGTTGACCGCATGGACCTTGTTGGTTACGCCCGCGGCGGTCATCCCCGTTGTCACCTGATGGTAGAAATCCAGGAAAACGTTGTAGATCCCCTTCTCCTGCAAATACGCGGAAATGACACGTTCCCGCGGATCGTAGTTCACTGGGTCCTTGTTGAACACCGGATGCCCGAGGCACGGGACCTTTTCGTACTCGAGCCCGGCATCCTTGGCCGCATTCTTGTTGGCCTTGAATTTCTTGATGAACTCTTTGACGATCCCCTCCAGGTTGGGAACCTTTCCCTTGTCGTACGGATCGACCATCCCGCTTTTCCCGAACACGTCGACGAGCATCCGGGCCGCCTCCTGCCCATTGCCGCCGTGCACCGTTCCGATGGCCGCGAGGGTCGCGATCATCGCGGTGTTGGGCGCGTTGCCGGCCGAAGCCGACAGCTTGGGCGCCTGACTGGAAATGGTGCCCGGGCCGTTGGTCAGCGATGCAACAAGGCACATTTCAAACAGCGTGATCTCGAACTCCTGCTTCGGCGGATGGCCGAGCCAATACAGCAGCACGGATTCCGCAAAGGATCCCTTGCCTTTCTTCATCAGATTCATCACGGAGTAACCGTAAATGCGCGGCGTCACGCCGTCGTTTGAGGAAGCATGGGAAGTGTTTCTCATCGTCTGGCGTGTGGGAATGCGGCCGATTCCGGTCTTGATGAACCTTTCTACAAGCGCGCCGTAGGGCTCCGGAATCGTCCCCGGCTCCGCTGGATGAAGCAGCAGCTCGCCGGGCAGCTTTCTCTCGAGGGCGCCGAAGTCCACGAACCACGGTTTGACCTCTATCGCTTTGGTCCTCGGGAAATCCGTCCCGATTCCACATGCCTCAATGACCGCGGAGGCCGCGGAAACGAGGTCGTGGAGCGCGTTGACGCGAACGCCTCTCTTGTTTCCCGCCAGAGCCGTCATGGCGCGTTTGGGATTTTCCGGATCAAACACGGGGACCCCAAAATATTCATCGAACATCATCATCTTCGCCGAAGCGCTCGTGTTCTTTCCCTCGACCACCGCACCGGCATGCCCCAGAGACACGGAACGCCCCTCCGCGAATTTGCCCGAGACATAGATCAGCACGGGCTTGGGGTTCTTGACCGACTTGAGATAGGCGACGGCCTCCTCCTCATACACCCCTCCAGGTTCGACATACATGACGACGATCTGAGTACGGGGATCCTTCATTGCCAGTGGCAGAAGATCCTTGATCGGGGTCAGAATCAACGCGTCCTTTCCCGTCGATATTCCATGCGATATTCCCAGGCCCGCCGATTTGATATAGGTCGCGATGGTGTTGACCATGTTGCCCGAGTTCGACATGATGCAGACGCTTCCCTTCTCGAACGTCTCATCCGGCGTATCGCCGCCCACGGCGCCGATGCGAACCCGATCGTGGGCATTTATGATTCCAAGAGTATTGCAGCCGATGAGGTCGACATTGGCCTGATTGGCAAGTTCTCTGAGCTTTGCCGTCACTTCAATGGACACATGCTCGGTTATTACGTAGATGGTCTCCACGCAACTCATGCAATGTTCCAAGGCCTCCTTGACGTCTCCATAGACCGCATCCGGGGGCGAATAGACGATGATCTTGTTGGGTTTCTTCCCTTCCGGAAGCGTCCCCATCATCTCATTGAATTGTCCGAAGACCGGGATCGAGCCGACCCCGGGAACATCAACGACCTGCCCGGCCTTGCCCAGCGCCCAGCCAGCAACGATATTCCCGCAATAACGTTGGGATATGACCGAAACTTTCGACGCCTCACGTCCGGTGATGTTCGACACCGCGACGCGGTCCCCTTTTTGCAATAGATCATTCAGAGATTTTGCTCTCATGATTTTCCGCTCTCCTTTGCTTTCTTGTCGCCGAGGCTCGCCAACTTCGCGGCATAGGCCGCAACAAGCGTAATGGGCGTCTCCGGTCCGAAAATGACATAGGGCAGATTGAGGTTTTCCAATGTCTTCTTCATGACGGCAAACCCCTGGACCAGCCCGGGTCCGCCTCTGCCGATGACCACCGGGATCTTTATCTGTTTGTTTTGGCCGACCCACTCTTCCAACGCATCGGCGATAGCGGCAAAGGTCACGTCGATCTGGGTGTTGTTGGCCTTCCCGCCGAGTATCAGCAGCAAAGAGGCGTCCGCCAGTCGATGGCGGAAACAAATCGCAGCGGTCTTTTTCATCCGCTCGTATGGGGGATTCCCTCCGAAATCCGAAAGAAACATCGGATCACCGCCGCACTGCGCCAGTGTCTCAGTGATAATCGTGCTGGCGCCGCCGCCGAACAGGATCGGGAGAATCTTTTTACCGCCCAGGCTCGAGACGTGGGCTTGGCCTTGATGGCTCGAGGCGGACCAGATCCTCATTTCTTCGTCGAATGCGTCCTCCCGCGTGGGATATTCGGGAATTTCGAATCCAATATTCTTGAATTTGAAATTGTTCTCGTCGAATATCGCCTTGAAATCGCATGCAAAGATCTTGTCGTTTTTCGTCATTCGCCAGGGGTTAATCTCGCAGGTCTGCATGCCGGTCGAGATAAACATGTCCCATTGGCTGACCAGACAACGCGCAACAGTCGAATTGAGCTTCCCCTCCAACCCGAGCTTGCTCAGCGCTTCCGACGCCTGATAGGCGTTCAGTCCGCGGAAAACATCCACCGGGACCGTTGCCTTTTCGGAATCCGGAACTGACTCGATATCAACGCCGCCCTTCAAGGACACCGTCAGCGAGGGTCCGAGTGTTCTGGAATTGTAGGTGAAGGCGGAAAAGATCTCCAAATCGGCCGGTACGGCCTGGACCATGTACGCCGTTCGAGGCATCTGATCGCCCACCTCTGTCGCCGCGGATTTCTTCAGCAGCTGCATGGCCTCCCGATAGTCGCTCACTTTGTGCACGGCTCCGGATTTGCCTCGTTTCCCGGCAAGAACGTCGGGTTTGACGATCCCGCTGCCCCATTCCTGCAATTTCCTCTTGATTTCCGTTTGACTCACGGGTTCTACAATGTAGTCCGGAGTTGGAATCTTGTATCGTCCAGCAAGTTGCTGGAGAAACACCAGCTCGCCGATTCTCACGTTCATGACCTCTTCCTCCTTGCCCATTGGGGTGAACCTGCATGAATTCGATATTCAGATTTCGAGTCGAACCTTTGCGTTGCAGAAACAACGATCCTGGATAAAAAAGCATTGCACATGCCAAGTATTTATTCCTCGGCCCAACTTGTTAGACTTTCAACCGAATTGTTCTATGACAAAAATCAGTTTTGCGGGGGCGGGATTCGCCAGACCCGATTCACGCGCTCTACCAAATGAAAATTCAGAAGTCGCCGGGAGCGCGGCCCGCCCTATCCCCACACTCCGGCGATGGCCGCGTTGCAGTACGGGCAACGCCCGCCCTTGATGACGTTCTGCACGATGACATAGGCATCGCGCTCGATGAGCATCTTCTTGCAGACCGGGCAGTAGGTGTTCTCGCCCGGGTGGCCGGGCACGTTTCCCGCGTAGGCGTAATGGATCCCGGCATCGAGGGCGATCTCGCGCGCCCGCTCCAGGGTCGCGATCGGCGTGGGCGGCAGGTTCTGGATCTTGTACATGGGGTGGAAACGCGTGAAATGCACGGGGACGTCGGGCCCGAGCTTCTGCATGATCCAGCGCGCCATGGCCTTGTGCTCGTTCTCCCCGTCATTGAGCGTGGGCACCACGAGCATGACGAGCTCGAGCCAAAGCCCGTGCTCCTTGATACGCACCAGGCTGTCGAGCACGGGCTTCAGGTGCCCTGAGCACGTCTCCTTGTAGAACGTCTCGCTGAACGACTTGAAGTCCACCTTGATCGCATCGACGCGCGGCAGGAGCTCGAGGAGTGGTTTTTCCTGGATAAACCCGTTCGTGATGACGATCCGGCCGAGTCCGGTGTCCGCTGCCGCGTCACAGATGTCGCGCATGTACTCGTAGAATACGGTGGGTTCCGAGTATGTGAAGGCGATGTTCGGCGAGCCCGAGCGCTGCGCCATGCGCACGATCTCCGCCGGCGGGATCTCCCGGCTCTCCACCTGCTCGGGGCGGAACTGGCTGATTTCCCAGTTCTGGCAGAAGCGGCACTCGATGTTGCAACCTGCCGTGGCGAGCGAGAACGCCTTGGTGCCCGGCCGGAAGTGGAAGAGCGGCTTCTTCTCGATGGGGTCGTTGTTGAGCAGGCACGGCCGCGAATGGACGAGCGTGTAATAGGTCCCGCCCCGGTTCTCGCGCACGCCACAATAGCCGCGTTCCATGTCGGCCACCACACACTCGCGCGGGCACAGCTTGCACTTGACGCGCTTCTCGCCCGCGTCCTCGAAGAAGAGCGCCTTTACCGGCGCACCGGCCTGCCCGAAGACGCGCGTCGCATCCAGGAACGGGCAGACCGCAGCCGTGCAGGCGAGAAGCTTGAGCACGTCTCTTCTCGACGAGTCCATGGCCTGAGTATACCCCCCGTCCGAGAGCGCCGCCAGGCGACGCGCGAGGCTCACTCGATCTTGAACGGATAGGTGACGATCAGCTTGGGATTCGTGAACCTGGGAAATTTCGCCGCGAGCAACGTCCGAGCGGCGCATTGACCGATGGGCGTGCCCGCGAACTCTCCGGTCGCCCGCGCGTCGAGCACGCGTCCGTCGTTGCCGATAATGACCCGAATCGAGACCGTCCCAGCCTGCCCCTGGCCGCAATTGGCCACCCGATCCGCCACGCCGGCCATTCCGGCCTGCACGTCCGCGCGCTCGAGGGTCTCGGGCAAGGCGCCGGTCTCGGACTTTTCGACGGGCTGCGGGGCGGCCTTCTTCTTGGGCTCGGCACCGGCGATCGAATCGCCGAGCATGCTGTCGAGCTCGGCGTTCCTCTTCCCGCCGACCGGCTTCTGCGCGATGGGCCGCTCCTCCTGGGTGTCCTCGGCCTCCTCCGAGCCCGTGTCGCCGCCCTTCTCCGCGGCTCCCCTTGCTTTGCCGAACGCCCCGGCCTTGCGGCCCGCGGCGCCGACCTCGTCCTTCTTGTCCGGCACCTGCACAGGCACGGCCGCAGGAACCGCAACTCCCCCGACGGCCGCCTTCTGTTTGGCCTCGAGCTGGGTCTGGAGCTCGGCCATCTTGCGGCTCTGGCTCCCGCCGCTGGCCTGGAGCTCCTCAACCTGCTGCCGGAGCATCGCCAGCTCCTGCGCCGCGGTGTCGGGCTTGGGCTTGCCTTCGCGCAGGAAGATCACCGCCGCCACGGCGATCCCCGTGACGAGTCCGAGCGCGGTGAGGCCGATCCCGAGCTTGGCGCCGAGGCCCATGCCACCCCTGGCGGGCGTAAGCACCGGCGCGAGCACCGGCACACCAAGGGCCGGCGCGAACGGGGTCGTGCCCATGGACACGAGCTCGTCCAGGTGGCTCTTCTTCATCGCGCCGTCGGCCTCCTCTTCGCCGGTCGCCAGGGAGCGGATATCCACGAGCCCGGAGTTCTCCACGGCGGCCAGCAGTCCTGGAGCCGGCGCCGCAGCCGGGCCGGGCGTGTCCGCAGACAAGGTCTGCAAGTTGGCGAGCGAGAACAGGGCCAGCTCCGAAGCGGGCTCGAGCACGGAGCCGAACTTGCCGGGCGCAGCTGCCGGAGCGGGTTGTGGGGCGCCGAACAGGCCGCCGTCCCACTCGCCGGCCGACGACAGGACCTCGGCGGTGCCTGCCTGGCCCTGGCTCGAGAAGAACCCGGTCTTGCCCTCGCCGAAGAGTCCGGGCTCCGGCTTCTCGTCGAACGGGCTCTCCGGCTGCCCGTCGAACGGGCTCTCGAACTGGTCGTCGAACGGACCGACCTGTTCCGTGGGCGCCGTCGCCGCGGGCGCAACCGGGGCAGGGGTCGGAGCCGGATCCGAGGCCGGAGCCTCGTCGCCGTGCACGATGAGCGACGCTCCGCAACGCTTGCACGGCACGCGCAGCACCCTGCCCTTCACCTTGTCGCGTGGAATCCCGTACTTGGCCCCACAGGCCCCGCACACGACACTCAACGTCTCGTCACCCATGTTGCGCCTCATACACCGTTCCCATGATGCCGATGTTACCGAAGTCCCCACGGAGTCACAAAGTTTTTTCGAGCGGAGGTCGCTCCCTGAGGGGTGGGCTATTCGGGCAGGCGCCAGACCTCGGGCGCGACCTTGGCGCGCTCCTCGAGAGCCTTGCGCTCGGCCTCGATGGCGGGCGGCAGGCGATCCCCGAACTTGGCAAAGTAGCCCTTGAGCTCCTCGGCCTCGGCCAGGGCGCCTTCTCGGCTCACATCGGTCACGCTCGCATACTTGTCCTTGGCGAAATCGAGGCCCTTCCAGTTGAGGTCCTGGTAACGCGGCATGAGCCCGAACGGGCTTTTCTCGGCCTTGGCCTTGCCGCGCACGCGCTCGACGACCCATTGCACCACGCGCATGTTCTGCCCGTAGCCGGGCCAGATGAACTTGCCGTTCGCGTCCTTGCGGAACCAGTTGACGCGAAAGATGCGCGGGAGCTTGTAACCCTTGCCCTCCATCTCGAGCCAGTTCTTCCAGTAGTCGGCCATGTGGTAGCCCGCGAAGGGCAGCATGGCGAATGGATCGCGCCGGATCGCCGCCTGCCCGATGGCCGCGGCCGTGGCCTCGGAGCCCATGGTGGCGGCCATGAACACGCCGTGCTTCCAGTCGAACGATTCGTACACAAGCGGGAAGGTCTTGGAGAGCCGACCGCCGAACAGGAACGCGCTCACGGGCACGCCCTCGGGATCCTCCCACGCCGGGTCGATGGTGGGGCACTGGGAAGCCGGCGCGGTAAAGCGCGAGTTGGGGTGCGCCGCGGGCCTGCCGGCGTCCGGCGTCCAGTCCTTGCCCTGCCAGTCGATGGCGTGCGCCGGGGCCGGGCCCATGCCCTCCCACCACACGTCGCCGTCGTCCGTGAGCGCCACGTTGGTGTAGATGCAGTTGGCCTTGAGCGTGTCCATGGCCATGGGGTTGGAGTCGTAGGACGTGCCGGGCGCCACGCCGAAGAAGCCGTACTCCGGGTTGACCGCGCGCAAGGTGCCGTCCTTGGCCGGGTGGATCCACGCGATGTCGTCCCCCACCGTCGTCGTCTTCCAGCCCTCGTAGCCCTTGGGCGGCAGGATCATGGCCAGGTTGGTCTTGCCGCAGGCCGACGGGAACGCGCCCGCGATGTAGGTCTTCGCGCCGTCGGGCGACTGCACGCCCAGGATGAGCATGTGCTCGGCGCGCCAGCCCTCGTTGCGGGCCAACACCGTACCGATGCGCAGGGCGAGGCACTTCTTGCCGAGCAGGGCGTTGCCACCGTAGCCGCTGCCGTAGGACCACACCTCGGCCGTGTCCGGGAAATGGCAGATGTACTTGCGCCCGATGTCGGGCTCGCACGGCCACGGCACGTCGGCCTGGCCGGACGCGAGCGGCGCGCCGATCGAGTGCAGACACTTGACGAACGAACGGTTTCCAAGGGCGTCGAGGGCGGCCTTGCCCATGCGCGTCATGATGCGCATGTTCGCGACCACGTAAGGCGAGTCGGTGATCTGCACGCCGGCGTGCGCCACCGGGGAACCGATGGGGCCCATGCTGAACGGGATGACGAACATCGTGCGGCCGCGCATGCAGCCGTCGTACTGCCTGCGCAGCGCGGTCTTCATCTCGTCCGGATCCATCCAGTTATTGGTCGGCCCGGCGTCTTCCTTCCTCTTCGAGCAGATGAAGGTACGCTCCTCCACGCGCGCCACGTCGCTTGGGTGGGAACGGGCCAGGAACGAGTTGGGGCGCTTGTCCGGGTTCAGCCGGATGAACGTGCCGCTTCTCACCATGTCGGCACACAGATGATCGTATTCGTCCTGCGACCCGTCGCACCAATGCACCTTGTCCGGCTTGCACAGGGCCTCGATCTCGCGCACCCACGTGAGAAGCCCTTCGTTGGTTGTCCGTTTCCGTCCGTCTTCGTGCATGAACGTTGCTCCTCTTTGGTTTCGGGGACTTCCCCTGCCCGTACGTATAGCACTCCCGGGGCGCCAAACAACCCCGGTTCCGGCAAAGCCTCCGGCAAAGCGGGAACGCTTGACATGGCTCGCGCGGCCCGTGTACAAAAGCAACCGCCTTGCGGGAGTAACTCAGTGGTAGAGTGCAACCTTGCCAAGGTTGACGTCGCGGGTTCAAGTCCCGTCTCCCGCTCCGAGAGCCCTCGGTGAAAGCTGAGGGCTTTCGTGTATTTAGGGGGTGCACACCTCCATCGTATGCGATGTAGTTTGGATTGTTGCCAAACGGTTGCCATGAAACCTCGCGGACGGGTCGTCTAGACTGAAGTTCCCCGGCGATTTTCCCTGAAAGATGAGTGTGAACGAGGAGATGGGTGAATTGTGAGTGTAATATTGTAGCCATGTAATAAGCAATTATCATATTGACAATAAGCACGCAACACA
>JAQTNF010000065.1 GCA_028713995.1 Deltaproteobacteria bacterium
ATGTGTCGGCGATCCTGGCCGATCCGGAACCCGATCGCTGCCTGAGCCGACGGCTCGGCCATCGACGGCTCGGGCCCGCCGGCCTCGTCATCCGCCGCTCGAAAACCGGGCTTCCTTCTCAGGAATCTTACTTGTCACTTAGCCGAAGATCGTCGAAAGCCTGAAGCCAGCGCTCCTGTTCCTCGTCCCTCGCGGCCCATCGCTTGATGACGTGCGCCGCGGTGCATCACGTGGTGCCACGCTCCCGGGAAGTCGATGCGAGGCTTGCGAGGCATGGTCAACAACTCTCACGATCCGCGCCAAGTGACAAGTGACCGGTCTTGACCCCTCCCCTTCCTCGACACGGGCTCTCGACACGGTGGCTCAGCCGCCGTGAAAGAGCTAAGATCTTCTCGGGGTGAAAAAAACGGGGGACAAAGGGAGGAATGATCATGAGGCGCGCATTCTTGGGGTTGGTTGCTTTGGCGGCCCTGGTCTCGTCCTGCTCGGGCGACGACGGGTTCCTGGGGCTCGGCGGGGATGACTGCTGCAAGGCCCACGAAACGAAGTGCGGTGACGATCCGGACATCTTGTATGTGTGCGAGACCGACTGCAGTTGGACCGAGTACTCGTGCCGCAACGATTGGTGCGAGTGTGGATTGTCATCTGGATGCTCCGCAGATACGAGAGGCAAGGAGGATTGCGTCTGCCAGGACGGGATAGACGCGTCGGTGGATGGAGGGGAGCTCATGGATTGCTCGGCTCCGCCGCGTTGAGCAACGGCCGTAAAATGCGCGGGCCCGAGTCGTCAAGGGGATGTCAGCGGACGAATCTCGTGCCTACCCTCCGCCGCTCAGCCCGCGGGCGATCGTGTCCTTCACCGCGCCGAGCTGCGTGACGTAGTAGATCTTGCCTCCCACCCGGAACTTCCACATGGGAAAGAACTCCGACCACCCGCAGTCCTCGGTGGCGATGTAGTCGACGAGGGTCGACGGGCCGAGCGACGTCTCGGCCGCGCCGACGGCCTCGGCGAGGATCGTCCGGGCGGCGTCCTGCGCCAAGGGGAGGTACGTGATGGGGGCGCTCGTGCGGACCGACATCAGGTCGCCGGGATGGGCCAGGGTGTCTATGCTGATGGAGACCTCGCAGCCCGTTCCGCCGTCGGGGACGTCGAACGGGACGATGTAGTATCGCCCGTCGTCCGCGGCGTCCGTGCAGCCCGGCGTATCGCAGGTGAACTGCCTCAGCACCGTCAGGTACGGTGTGCGCGGGCTTCCGGCCTGGCAGGTGCTCCGCATCTCGTGGCAGAGCTCGGGATCGGAAGTGTACCCGTTGCACAGCACCGCGATCGCGATCTTTGCGGCCGCGATCGCCTCGTCCGGCGAAAGGAGCGAGCCCGCGTCGCAGGCGGCATCGACGCCCGCGTCCTCGTCCGCGTCCGGCCCGGAGTCTTCGTCGGAGCCGGTTTCGGTGGACGCCGCGTCCATGTCGCTCTCGACGTTGCCGGTCGCGCCGCAGCCCGTCCATCCCGAAACGAGGACAGGCACGGCGAGACCGAGAAGACAAGTTGAAAATCGTTTCATATCGAGCCCACTTGCCTGAAGCCGCCATCAGTCTACAACAGACACCGACGTTTGTCCCTGGATGCGCGCGGTTCCCGCCGGCTATCGGATCGGGAACGGCGAAGCGCCCGCGGATCGGCTGGAACAGCGAAGGCGAAGCCGATATGAAGGGCATGTCCCGATGATCGAATCCATCGCGCAAAGGCTCGACTCGGGCGAGCGCACGGTCGTGGCAGGGCTCGGCGACTCGCTGACCTATGGCTGGCTCGTGGAGCGGGAGCGACCGCACCATGCGGCGCTACTACGACGCGGTTTTGCGCGCGGCCTCTACCAGGACGACGGTGTCCACCCCACGGACGCGGGACACGCCCTCATGGCCGAGGGGCTCATCGAAGCCGTGTGCGGGCCCGAGGCCGGCTTCCCGTCTCCGGCGTGAATTTCTCCGCCCGCTCCGCGTGGAGTATGATCCCCGCATGGCCCTCACGATGGAAGAGGCGCGCGCGCTTTACCTCGAATACCTGGCCCACGAGCGCCGCGCGTCGCCGCGCACGGTCGAAGCGTACGGCGCGGACGTGGCCGAGCTCGTGGCCTTTGTCGCGGACAAGGGCCTGCCCGACGATCCGGCGCGCCTTGACACCCCCGTGGTGCGTGCTTACCTTGCCGCCCTGTTCGGGCACATCGGCCCGACCAGCATCGGCCGCAAGCTCGCCTCGATCCGCGGCCTGTTCGGGTTCCTGAAGCGGCGCGGGCACGTGTCCTCGAATCCGGCCACGGCCGTGCGCACCCCGAGGGCGAAGCGCAAGCTGCCGAGCTTCCTGTCCGTGGACGAGGCGGTGGCCCTGGCAGAGGCCGGCGACGACAGGGAGCACGAGGGACCGCTCGCCGCGCGTGATCGCGCCGTGGTTGAGACGCTGTACGGCGGAGGCCTGCGCGTGAGCGAGCTCACCGGCCTCGACCTCGATTCGGTGGACCTCGCGTCGGGCACGGCCCGGGTCCTCGGCAAAGGCGGCAAGGAGCGGGTGGTGCCGATCGGAAGGGAAGCGGTGAGCGCGATTCGCGACTACCTCAAGCTTCGCGCGCTGGCCGTCCGAAAGGGCCGTGTGCCCGACGGACGCGCCTTGTTCTTGAATCGCGACGGCGCGCGCCTAAGCCCGCGCGCGGTGGAGATCATGGTGGGCAAGCGCGGTGTCGCGGTCGGGACGCGCGAGCGGGTCCACCCCCATTCCCTGCGACACTCCTGCGCCACGCACCTGCTCGACGCCGGGGCCGACCTGCGCGTGATCCAGGACCTGCTCGGCCACGCCAGCCTGTCCACCACCCAGCGCTACACGCACGTGAGCATCGACGGCCTGATGGCCGTCTACGACAAGGCCCACCCGCTCGCCCACAAGGCCGGCAGGAGCGCGGATGGACCATTGCCAACGAAAGAGGACGACACGCAATGAGCGAAGAGGCGAAGGTTTTTCGGGGCACCACGATCATCGCCGTGCGCCGCGACGGCAAGGTGGCGGTCGCGGGCGACGGCCAGGTCAGCATGGGTCAGGCCGTGGTCAAGCGCAAGGCGCGCAAGGTGCGCAGGCTGGCCGGCGGCAAGGTCATCGTGGGGTTCGCGGGCGCGAGCGCCGACGCCTTCACGCTGTTCGCGCGCCTCGAGGCCAAGCTCGAGGAGTCGAACGGCAACCTGACGCGCGCGGCCGTGGAGCTGGCAAAGGACTGGCGCATGGACCGCGCCCTGCGGCGCCTCGAGGCCCTGCTCGTGGCGGTCGACGCCACGTCGTCGCTGCTCATCTCGGGCACGGGCGATGTGATCGAACCGGACGACGGCGTGCTGGCCATCGGCTCGGGCGGAGGCTACGCCCAGGCTGCCGCAGCCGCGCTCCTCGCGCACACGTCGCTCTCAGCCGCCGAGGTCGCGCGTGAGGCGCTCAGTATCGCGGCGTCGATCTGCGTCTACACGGGCGGCGACACCGTGGTCGAGGAGCTGTGAGCCGCCCTCCCCTCTTTTTGCGAACGGAGATGACATGACGGAAAACCTGCTCCCCTCGAACTCCAGCTTCACGCCGCGCGAGATCGTCTCGGAGCTCGACCGGTACATCGTCGGGCAGGCCAAGGCCAAGCGGGCGGTGGCCATCGCGCTGCGCAACAGGTGGCGGCGTCAGCAGGTCCCCGAGGACCTGCGCGACGAGATCGCGCCCAAGAACATCATCATGATCGGCCCCACCGGCGTTGGGAAGACCGAGATCGCGAGGCGGCTCGCGCGCCTCGCCCACGCGCCGTTCGTCAAGGTCGAGGCCTCCAAGTTCACCGAGGTGGGCTACGTGGGCCGCGACGTGGACTCCATCGCCCGCGACCTGGTCGAGACCGCCGTGTCCCTCGTGCGGCGCGAGGAGGAGGAAAAGGTGCGCACCAAGGCGCGCGATCTGGCCGAGGATCGCGTGCTCGGGACGATCGCCGCGGAGGACGCCAAGGCCGCGCCCGCGCAACCGTACGAGATGCAAGGACCCGCCCCGCACGCACAGGTCGACGACGAGCTTCGCCGCCGCCTCAAGGCAGGCGAGTTCAACGAGCGCTACGTGGAGCTCGAGGTGCCGGACACGAGCTTCCCCATGGTCGAGGTCTTCAGCGCCGTGGGGCTCGAGGACATCAATTTCAAGGACATGTTCCAGAACATGCCCGGCTTCAAGGGGCGGAAAAAAAGGCGCAAGGTCAAGGTGCTCGAGGCCATCGAAATCTACACCGCGACCGAGGCGGAGAAGCTCGTGGACATGGATCGCGTGCACCAGGAGGGCCGCCGCCGGGCCGAGCAGTCGGGCATCGTGTTCATCGACGAGATCGACAAGATCGTGGGCCGCGGCCGCTCGGATCACGGCCCGGACGTATCGCGCGAGGGCGTGCAGCGCGATCTCCTGCCGCTCGTGGAGGGGACGACCGTCAACACCAAGTACGGCCCGGTCAAGACCGACCATGTTCTCTTCATCGCCGCGGGCGCCTTCCACACGGCCAAACCCTCGGACATGGTGCCCGAGCTGCAAGGGCGCTTCCCGATTCGGGTCGAGCTCGAGTCGCTCGGCGCGGACGACTTCTTCCGCATCCTGACCGAGCCGCGCAACGCGCTCGTCCGCCAATATGCGGCGCTCATGAAGGCAGAGGGCGTCACTCTCGATTTCGAGGAGGACGGGATCCGCGCGATCGCCGAGATCGCGGCCCAGGCCAACTCGAACATGGAGAACATCGGCGCGCGCCGGCTGCACACGGTGCTCGAGCTGCTCCTCGAGGACGTCTCGTTCGGCGCGTCCGAGCGCGGCGGCGAGATTGTCCGAATCGACAAGGAGCGGGTCACATCCACCCTCGCGAGCATCCTCAAGAACGAGGATCTCTCCAAGTTCATCCTGTAGGAAGCTCTCCAGGCGGGACGCCCGCTCCGAAAAGACCTTGCAATCCAGCTGAATTTCCATAAATATCTATAGGTTATGCTTGAATGGCGCATGGAGATCACCCCACTGGATACCGTCGAGTGACCTGATGAGGCTGCCGACCCCAGACAGCGTGCCGCGTCCCACGGGCGACTTGGGGGCGCTCGCCGATCTCGACGCGACCTCGCGCGTGGTGCTCTCGTCCGTGAACGGCTCGCTGTCCGTGTCCGGGATTGCGGACGTGTGTGGCATGGAGATCTCTGCGGTCCAGAAGATCGTGGCAAGCCTGGCGGGAAGCCTTCTTGTGGCCGTCCCGGGCTTCGATCCCACGCGGGCCGAGGCCTCGCGGCTGCCGTGCGCGCCGGTAAACGACGCGGCCCTCGACGCCCTCGCCACGGAGGTGGACGCCTTTCACGCCGATCTGCCCGGCAAGAACTTCTACGACCTCCTCGGCGTCGACGTGGACGCGGACCGCAAACAGATGCGCCACGCCTATTTCGAGCTCTCGAAGAAGTTCCATCCGGATCGGGCGTTCGGAAAGCTCGTGCCCGAGCTCCGAAAAAAGATGGAGGTCATCTTCAGGCGCGTGACCCAGGCCTACGACACGCTCGCCAAACCCGAAACGCGGGCCGAGTATGACGCGTATATCAAGGATCAGATAGAGATCCGGATGGTCGAGAAGCGGCTTCAGGCGGCGATATCCCCCGAAAAGGCCGCGGCGCCCGATGCCGCTCCCAAGGCTCCCCAGGCCAAGCACATCCTCCCCGTGAGGCCCAAGGCCGCCCCGCGCCCGAAGCCGGCTGCGGCCAAAGCCGCGCCCAGGACCGTCCAGCAGCCGGCGCAGGAGTCGAGCCCGGAGCACGAGTTGCGACGCAAGCGATGGCAGAAGGAGCGCGCGGGCCGTGCCCTGGCCGCCGTGCTCAAGAGCTCCAATGCACCACCGCACGTGACGCGCGCCGCCTCGCTGGTGGAGGCGGCGATCCTCGCCGTGGATACCAAGCGCTACACCGAGGCCATCCAGCTCATCAACGAGGCCCTGCAGCTCAACCCGAGCAACGCCCAGGCCAAGGACCTCCTTGAGGTGGCCAAGGCCGGGACCATGCGCTCCGTGGCCCAGGACCACGTGCGCCAGGGCATGTTCGAGCGGCGCCGCGGGCAGATGGAGCTCGCCAGGGATGCGTTCGAGAAGGCCGTGAAGGCCGACCCGGAAAACATCGACGCACGTCATCAGCTGGCCGAGGTGCTCGTCGAGCTCAAGCAGGATCTGACGCGGGCCTACAACTTGGCCAGGGAAGTGATTGGCATGGGTGGACAACGGGCCCGTTACTTCGTTACTCTGGGAGAGATCCTGCTCCTCGCGAAGGACGCTGCGCGCGCGAGAGAGGCCTTCGGGCGGGCGCTGGCCCTGGAGCCGGACAACAAGGAGCTGAGGAAGAAGCTGAAGTCCCTGGGCGCCTAGCGATTGCGGGGATCTTGCTTCGAAGGGACGCGAATGGAAAAAGTCATCGGAATCGATCTGGGCACCACCAACTCGTGCGTGGCGATCGTCGAGGGTGACACGCCGACGGTGATCCCGAACCGCGGGGGCTACAAGACGACCCCTTCCATGGTGGCCGTGACGGAGACGGGCAAGCGGCTCGTGGGACACATCGCCAAGCGCCAGGCCATCACGAACGCGGAGAACACGGTCTTCGCGGTCAAGCGCCTCATCGGTCGCAAGTGGAACTCGCCGCCGGTCATGGCCGCCAAGGAGTCGGCGCCCTACCGCGTGATCGAGGGACCGCACGACGACGTTCGAATCGAGCTGCGCAGCAAGCTGTACTCGGTGCCCGAGATCTCGGCCATGATCCTGCAGGAGATGAAGATCATCGCCGAGGACTACCTGGGCGAGCCGGTCGAGAAGGCGGTCATCACGGTCCCGGCCTACTTCAACGACAACCAGCGCCAGGCCACGCGCGACGCGGGCGCCATCTCCGGTCTCGACGTCATCCGCATCATCAACGAGCCCACGGCCGCGGCCCTGGCTTACGGGTTCGGCAAGAAGATCGACCGCCTCGTTGCGGTCTACGACCTCGGCGGCGGCACGTTCGACATCTCGATCCTGGAGATCGGCGCCAACGAGGTGTTCAAGGTCATCTCCACGGCCGGCGACACGTTCCTCGGCGGCGAGGACTTCGACACGCGGGTCATGGACTGGCTCGTGCAGGGCTTCATGGACGAGCACGGGGTGGACCTACGCCAGGATCGCATGGCTTTGCAGCGCCTCAAGGACGCGGCCGAAAAGGCCAAGATGGAGCTGTCGAGCCAGGCCACCTCGGAGATCAACCTGCCGTTCATCATCTCGGCCGGGCAGAACGAGGCGCTTCACCTCCAGCGCACCCTGCGCCGCGAGACCCTCGAGGCGCTCTGCGAGGATCTCGTCGGGCGCACCGTCGACATCTGTCAGGCCACGATGAAGGAGGCCGGGCTCAAGAAGTCGGACATCGAGGACGTCATCCTGGTAGGCGGCATGACACGCATGCCGCTCGTCCAAAAAAGCGTGGCCGGCTTCTTCGACCGCGAGCCGTGCAAGGGAGTGCACCCTGACGAGGTCGTGGCGCTCGGCGCGGCGATCCAGGCCAGCGCGCTGCTCGACGAATCGAGCGAGATGCTGCTGCTCGACGTGACGCCCCACACGCTGGGCATCATGATCGTCGGCGGCTACTTCGAGGAGCTCATCCCGCAGAACTCCACCGTGCCCACGGCGCGCTCCAAAATCTTCACCACCGTCCGCGACAACCAGACCGCCGTGAAGATCCTGGTGATGCAGGGCGAGAGCACGCGCGCCGAGGAGAACGAGCTGCTCGGCGAATTCATCCTGACCGGCCTGCGCAAGGCGCCCAAGGGTCAGCTTGAGGTCGAGGTCACCTTCGAGATCAACGCGGACGGCATCGTCAGCGTGTCGGCGAAGGATCTCGAGACCGGCATCAAGCAGTCGATCACGGTCACCGCCTCGTCGGGCCTCACCCAGGAAGAAATCGACAAGATGGCGGAGGAGAGCAAGGACTACATGGTCGACCGGCGCTTCTCCGAGGAGTTCGAGTCGGCCAGGCAGGACGCGGAGAAGATCATCCGCGAGCTCGAGCGCCTCTACGACGACGTGGAGCGGATGGTGAAGGGTTCCGACTTCGGCCAGGACGCCCTCCTCAAGGCCCGCGACATCATCGAGCGGGCCAAGGCAGCCATCGACGAGAAGGATCTCGAACAGGTCAAGCAGGCCATCGAGACCTTGAAGAGGACCCAGAAGATGTTCAAAGGCGTCCTCGCCAGGACCTAAAGACCGCGCGAGGCCGGCTCGAAGGGGCTCCATGGACGACCGACGGGACAAGCAGAGGTGGACCCGTTCGCTGGGAGACGCGGGGCTTCTCGACGAAATCGAGGACGGCTGGGTCCTCCCCGAGGAGCCGAGGCCCGGCGACACGATCGTCGTGGAAGGCTCGGGTGGTTCGGACATCCCCGCGTCGGTCCTCCCTTCTCCCAAGGAGGAGGAACCCCTCGTCCGCGCCCCCGCGCCCAGACTCTTGGACGTGTCCGAGTCCTTGCCGCCCACGCCCCTCGAACGCCATGTTTCCTCCGACCCGGCGCCGCGCCGAGCTTCGCCGAGCGACGTCAAGGCACGCTCCGCGTCGCGGACTTCGCAGCGCGACATGTGGTCGCCGGCGTCGTCCCGGATTTCCCAGCGCGACATGCGCCCGCCGCTCCCGACGCGACCCGCTCCCGCGCAAGCGTCGCGGACCTCGGAGCCGCCGGTGATGAGCGTGCGCGGGGCCAGGATCGCGGTCGCTTCCGAGGCGCTCGAGGAGGCCAGCAAGCCCAGCTTCGAGGCCATCGTGGACGAGCCTCCGGACTTCGCGCCGCACCGCAGAAGCGAAAAGAGCCCTGCGGGCGGCCATGCGGCCGTGCAATCGGCCGCGCCATCGGCTCCTATCGGCAAGGGAGGAGTGGAGGAGCTCGCGTCGGTCATGCGCGATCGCTTCGAGCTCGGCGACTATTCCGGCTGCCTCGACATCGCCGAGGTGATCCTGGCCTCGGACGCCTCGAACGCGAGCGGCGAGCGCTACCGTGAATCGTGCCGCGAGGTGCTGACGCGCATGTACGAGTCGCGCATCGGTTCTTTCGAGCACGTTCCCGCGATCGCCGTGTCCGACCAGGAGATCATCTGGCGCAACATGGATCCGGCCATGGGGTTCATCCTCTCGCGCATCGACGGGCGCAGCTCGTACGAGGACATCATCGACATCTCCGGGCTGCCCCGCTTCGACACCTGCCGCATCCTCGGCCAGCTCATCCAGGAAGGCATCATCAAGTAAGCGCCGCCTTTGGGGAGGGATGGTGAACAGGACCGCTCCTTTTCTCTTCGCTGTCACGTGCCTCGCCGCCCTCGCGGCATGGGGCGCGACGCCGTCGGTTCCGATCAAGATACGCTGGCTCGACGCCTCGGGCGCCGCGATCGATCCTCCGAGCGGCGGGATTGGGTTCTGGCGCCCCGGCGATCCGGACGACGAAGTAGGCAAGGACGACGGTGCTTTCCGCATCGAGATCTCGGGCGTCCCGAGAGGGGCGAGGGTGCGGGTGCGCCTCGCGAGCCTCGCCCCGGACGGCGCGGGCACGCGTGACACGCTCGAGGTCGCGAACGTGAAGGCGACGGCTTCGGACCGGGCCTCGACGCCCTTCCTCGTCCTCGTCGCGGACGCCGACGACCGCAACGCGCCGCGGCTCGCCGGGAAGGCTCTTCGGGCCGCGCTCGGCGACGTGATCGAGGCACGCGTGGCGGTTGAAGATGCGCCCGAAAGCGTTTTTTGCACCACCGCGGGCGGACCCTTGCGGGAGCGCAGACGGCTCAAGATCCGCGCGACGATCCTGCGCGCCAGCCGGGGAGGCATCCCCATCGTCGGCGGCGACGAAAATGGGGCGCGCGCGGTGATGACCTATGAGCTGCGCGTGCTCGGCGAGGTCCTGGCCCAGTGCGCGATCGCCCCGGTCGACGCCGGCTTCGACGTGGTCGATCCCCCGGGACCCTGCCTGCTGGCCGTGGGCGAGCGCTTCGGGATGCCGTCCTCGGGAGGAGAGATCCGCGTGCAAGTCGATGGGCGGCGGCTCGGCCCGTGGCGCGTGCCACCCGGGCTCACTCCACTCGAGACCGCCCGGGAGCTCGGCCGCAGGCTCGTCGAGACGGGATTCCTCGCCGAAGCATCGGAAAACGCGCGGCTTGCGAACGCGGCCCACGGCACGGCCGACGTGCTCGTGCGAAGGCATGACGGCACGCTCGCGCGCATCGAGCCCTGGGCCAAGCGCCCGCTCACCACCGACCGGAGCCAGTCCCTCTCCATCGGCGAGGTGCGGCTCGACGACGGGCTGACCGCGTGCCGCGACGACGACGCCCGCGTGGGCACGCTCGAGGAGCGCACGCTCGTCAAGGCGCTCGCCGGCGGCGGGTCCGAAGCCCTCGAGCTCTTCGTGGCGGGCCGCTTCGCGGGCGCCTCCAAGCAGGGCGAGTCGTTCGTGCGCTCGAGCGGATCCTCGCTCAAGGACGTGGTGATCCTGGATCTGCCGGCGCTGGCGCGGGCGAGGCAGTCGTTCACTCTCTCCCACGAGGTGGCGCACGTGCTGCTCGACGATCTCGGGCATCCCGACGACAGGGGCGACGCGCGGCCCTTCCTGCTCATGAATTCCTTCGCGAGCTCGGCCGTGAACGGCCCCAAGCGCCTCACCGCGGCCGACTGCGAGGCCATGCGGACGCGGTCGGCGAACCTCCTCAGGTGACAGAGCTCAGCTGTTCTTGAGGGCGATTCCCAGGTGCTGGCGAAGCTTCCCGTGCTCCTCGGAGACGACGAACAGGGTGAGCGCGCGCAAGCGCTCGGCGAGCAGGGCCTTGTCCGTGCCGAGCTGCTCCTTGAGCACGCGGACCGCGACCGACACGTCTCCGCACAAGAGGAGCCCGGCCCGATCCGAGGTGGCGTCCACGGCGCGCGCCCACTTCTTCAGGTTCACGTCCGAAGCCTGCGAGACGAACGCCTGCACGTGCCCCTGGAGGCGCTCCCACGCCGGCGTGTCGAGAGCCTCGCGCAACGGGGCGAGCTTCTCGGAGACCGGGCCGGCGAGCTCGGCCGGTACGGGCAGTGTGGGCACGAAGCTCTTGACGGACGCGAGCAGCCAGGCCGACAGCTCGGTCCCGGACGTGACGAGCTTTCGGATGTAGAGGCCCGGGCGCAGCAGGGTGAGCTGTTGGCCGAGGTTGAAGGCCAGCCCCATCCGGTCCTTGAGCGCGGCGGTGGTCTTCCCGGCCACGAGCGAGGGCGGCCGCGTGTCGACGAGTTGGAACCCGTTGCCCTGGCCCTCGTGGATGTAAAGCGCGGGTGGCTCCACGTCGAGGGCGCCGGCCGCGAAGTTGACGAGCTGGGCCACGTTCGATGAATCCTTGTGGACGTCCATCCGGGTCTTGGGATCGAGCCCGAACCGGGACGGATCCTGGGCCCGCACCTTGAAGATCGCGTCGCCGATGACCGCGAAGATCGAGGAGATGGTCTGGTTCATGTCCGGGTGGCAGACGAGCTTCTGCCAGTGCTCGGTCTTGAGGCGGCTCTCAAGCGTGGGGATATCGTCGGGCTGGCAGTCGCGATAGAACTTGCGCTCGTCGGGCGAGGCCTGGTTGAGCAGGGCCAACATGGAGGCGGCGCACCATGCACCGTCGGGCTTCTCTTCGTGGGAGAAGATCCGGTAGAGCATCCGGAAGGAGTCGATGCGGGCCGGGTTCCGCTCGATCAGATGGCGGTGGAGCGAGAGCGCCTTCGTGGCATGCTCCGACTGCCATCCGTAGAGCTCGGCGAGCTTCTCCTGCCACTCCACGTTGTCGGAGTCGAGCTTGGCGATGGCCTCGGTGAGGAGGACCGTGTCCTTGGGCCGGTCGAACCTGGTGGCGATGAGCTCGCGAAGCGGTTTGTAGAGCTCGAGCTTGGCCTCCGTGGGCGCGTCCTTGGGCAGCCGCGCGATGGCCTTCTTGTAGTGCTTCTCCAGCTTGTCCCACTCCTTGCTCTCGGTGAAGATCTCGACCAGCGACTCCTCGGCGTCCTTGAGCGTGGGATCCTGCTCCAGGGCCATCTCGAAGTACGTGACCGCCTCGGAAGTCTTCTTGAGCTCGCGCCTGTAGATCTTGGCCACGGTGAGGTGGTAGCGCGCCATCTGCAGCGGGTCGTCGATGAGGTCGGCGATGCGCAGGACGACCTCGACCACGTCGGCGAAGCGCTTCGTCGCGGAGTAGATCTTGAGCAGGTCGTTCAGGATGCCGCGGTCTCCGGGGTTGCCCTCGAGGGAATCCTTGAGGAGGTGGGCCGCGCCGTCCGCGTCCTTGAGCTTCTCGAAGAGCACCGAGGCCGCGCGCCGTTGCAGCTCGGGCTTTCTGGGATCGTCCTTGGGCATCGACGCAAGGACGCGCTGGCACGCCTCGACCATCCCGCGGAAATCGCCGCGCTGCTCGTGCACCTCGGCCAGCAGCATCCGCGCCTCGTTGTTGTCCGGAGCCATGACCGTGGCCTGTCTTGCGAGCCTGCCGGCCTCGGCCGCGTCGCCGGCACCCAGGTTCGCGCGGCCGAGCTTGACGAAGAGCGCCACCTTCTCCTCGGCGCGCAGGGTGTCGCCCGCGACCTTCAGGTACTTGTCGAGCTGCTCCTTGGCGAGCGCGTGCTGGCCGTGCTCGAGGGCGATCTCGCCAAGTCGCTTGGTGAGGCCCGCCTCGTCGCCGGCGAGCTCCTCGGCCTTGGCCAGAACCTTGATGGCTTCATCCTGTCGCCCGAGATGGTTGTAGGCCTCTCCCAGCATCGTGAAGAGCTCGATCTGCTTCTCCCGCTCGAGGGAGGTCGCGGCGTCCGCGTGCTTCTGGTAGATGGGCAGCGCCTTCTCCCAGAGCCCCCGCTCGCGGTACATGCCCGACAGGATGTCGCCGGCCATGATGTTGTTCTCGTCGAGCTCCAAGGCTCGTTCGAAGAACTGGAGGGCGCGTTCGTCGTCCTTGATGTACGTCCTGCAAATGACACCCATCGCGGAATAGAGCTCCGCGCGCGCCAGCTTGCCTTCGACGAGCTCGATCTCCTTTTCGAGGGTGTCGAGCGCGCCGGCGTAGTTGCCTTGCACGATGAACACCCCGCGCGCCTCGGTGAGGAGGGAGCGGTCGCCCGGGGCGATGTCGAGGGCCTGGCGCAGCGTGGCGGCCGCGGCGGCAACGTCCTGCAAGTTCTCGAGCTGGATGTGCGCCATGCGGGCGAGTTGAGCGACCTTCACTCCCGGGTCCTGGGAGGCTGCCACGATCTTGCGGATGGTCTCCGCCGCCGCGGCGAAGTCGCCGGCTTCCTCCTGGGTCCGCGCCAGCGTGTCGAGCGCGTCGTCCGCGCCGAGCGAGGCCATGGCCGCGAACGCCACCGAGGCCCGCTGCTTGTCTCCAATCTTGTCCTTGAGAACGTCGGCGCGCTCGCGCAGAAGATCCTTGGTCTCATCCTCGTTCTCGGTCAGCTCGGCCCGCCTGGCCAGGAGCTCGACCAACTCCTCCCAGCGCTCGGTCCTGCGGAAGAGGCGCGTCAGCGCGATGAGGGCCGAGCCGTGCTCCTTGTCGATATCGAAGATGGCGCGGTACTGCCCGATGGCGGCCTCGTAGTCGCGGAACTCCTCCTCGTTGATTTCGGCCAGGCGCTCGAGGAGCATCACCCGCTGCCGGGGCGTGACGGCCATCTCGAGCTGGACCTGGAGGTTGTTCTTGAGCCCGGCCGAGTCGCCCGTGCGCGCGCAGATGCGCTCGACGCCCTTGATGGAGTCGAGATGCCTCGGATCGATGGCGAGCGCCCTCTCGTATTGCTCCTTGGCGGACTTGAGGTCGTCGAGTCGATCCTCGTACAGCTCTCCGAGCCGGTAGCGGGCGGCCGCCACGGCCTCGCCTTCGGGGATCGCGCCCATGCGGTCGGAAAGCAGCTTGGCGAGCTTGGGCCACGCCTCGGCCTTCTCCAGGATTCGCTCGAGCAGGACGGCCGCGCCATCGTGGCCCGGATCCTCGGCGAGGACGTCCTTCAAGAGCTTGTGCGCCTCGTCCGAGTCGCTCAGCTTCTCGTAGTACAGCTTGGCCGCCTCCACGAGCCTGTCCCGGCTCCTCGCCGGACTGGGCTCGGCCTCGGCGAGCCTCACGATGGTCTCGGCGAGCTCGGTCCACTGCTGGGCGCGCCGGTAGAGATCGGCCACGGCCAAGAGCGCCTCGACGTCCTTGGGACGGCGCTCGAGGACCTTCTGGAAGCAGGTCAGGGCGAAGTTCGGCTCCCCGAGCCGCTCCAGGTAGCACAAGCCCACCCGCTGGAAGAGCAGGACGGCCATGTCCGCGACGCCCGTCGCCTCGCACGCCTGGGCCGTCGCGGTGCAGGCTGTGGCGAGATCCGTGAAGCGGCCGGTCTTCTCGGCCAGCGTCTCGAGGCGTTTGACGAGAACCTCATCGAGGCCAGGCCCCATCATGGAGGCGACGAGGTAGTCGAACGCCTTGCCGTACTCCTTGAGGTCGTCCTGATAGACCGCCGCGATCTCGCGGATGACCGCCATCTTGGGCTCGGGCTCCGCGATCGATTCGGCCTTGGCCACGAGCTTCTCGATGAGCTCCGCGAACCGGCCCGACGACTTGAGCAGGCGCAGGAGGGCTTCGTTCACCTCGGCGTCCGCCGGATCCTTCTCGAGGAACTGGGAGTAGATGGAGTCGGCCTTGCCATAGTCGCGCAGGTAGCGCACCGCGCAGTCTGCGGCCTCGAGCAGGAGCCTGCGCACGACGGCCGCGTCGTCGCTCGCGAGGGCCGCCTCCTCCATGATCTCGACCGCCGCGCCCCAGGCGTTGAACTTGCGCGCGTCCCCCTTGAGCTCGGTCAGGATCTCGGCGTCACCCGGGTTCTCGAGCAGGGACTCGGCCCATGTCTCGAGGTCTTCCCTGGTGCCGGCCTGCGCCGCGCGGACCGCGAGCTGCTCGGCAACCCGCTGGACGTCGCCCAGGATCTTGCGGACATCATCCAGGTTCTTGGGGCGCTGCAGCGGGTCCTTGGCCATCATGCGCGCGATCAGGCTGTCGAGCTCCGCGGGAACGGGCTCGTCGATCGCCTTGCCCGGCACGGGCGGCGCCTGCGTGAGGTGGGCCGCGACCACGTCGATGGCCGTTCTCCCGGCGAACGGCGGCTTGCCCGCGAGGACCTCGTACATGAGCGCCCCGAGCGCGTAGATATCGGATCGGACGTCGGGCTGCCCGCCGCGCGCCTGCTCGGGCGCGATGCCCCGCGCCATGCCGAACCCCGGAACCGGGCCAGCGGGCGCGACGTCCGGCTCCGCGCGGTGGAAGAGCTTATCCGCGCCGAGGCCGGTGAGCGTCACCTTGGGGGGGGCATCGGAGCCCTCGACGACCTTCCGGACGACCACGTTCTCGGGCCGCAGATCCGCGTGGACCATGCCGCGTTCGTGGAGCACGTCGAGCGCGTCCATGACGGCGGTGAACAGCGGCAGGGCCTTGAGGACGGACAGCGGCTTGAGCTCGGAGAGCGGCGTGCCGTCGATCCCGCGGGTCACGACGAACGGCCTTCCGTCGTCGAGCCTGCCCACGGCCACCACACGCTCGACCGCGGGACTGTCGACCGTGCGCAGCACCCGCATCATGGTCGCGAAGCGCTGGACCGCGTTGCGGTCGAGGGAGTGGTCCGCGCGGACGACCGAGAGGAACAGGCCTTCCGCCGGCGCGTCGCCGGTCGTGGGCTTGCACCGGTACACGACGCTGAGCGGCCCTGCTCCGGACGGGCCGACCACCAGATATTCGCCGGCCTTCACGCCCGCGGCCAGGTCATCGGCGAAACGGGACTGGTAGACCTGTTTCAGCCGCGGGTCGACCATGCCCTTCTTGAGCAGCATGACCGCGTCAGCCAGCGCCTCCACGGCGGCCTCCTGCTCGCACCAAGCGAGGAGCTTGCGCACGAACACGGCTTTGGCATCGTCGTAAAGGCCCTTGGCCTCCGCGTTCAGGTCCAGGTAGTCGCGGCACAGATCCTTGAGTTGGGCGCTCGAGAACAACCTCTCGAGCTCGCCGCGCAGGATGTCTTCTGAAGCTTTCATGGTGGCGGTCTCCGTGGTGTGGGGTCCGATGCTCCGTCAGCCCAAAGAGAGGGGCAGTATAACAAAAAAAGGAACTCAGGCGCATAGCCTTTTGGCACCCGTTCCAAGCGGTCTTCCATCTATTCTCCGGGAGAGAGGATGACGACCTCGCACGCGCACCTGCGCCTGAGCGCCTCCGCGTCCGCCGCGGACCCCACGATGGCGCCGTAGTGCATGGGAATCACCGTCTTTGCGCCCACCGCCGCGGCCGCGCCCGCGGCTTCGTCTGCGTTCATGGTATACGTGCCGCCCACCGGAGCGAGCATGATGTCCACGGAGAGCCCCTTCATCTCGGGGATCACGTCCGTGTCGCCCGCGTGGTAGATGCGGACCCCGTCCAGGGTCACGATGTAGCCGTTCCAGCCCGCGGATCTGGGGTGGAACTTCTTGTTCGTGTTGTAGGCCGGGATCGCCTCGACGAGCACGCCGCCCGCCTCGGTCCTCCCTCCCGGCGAGAGCGGGACCACGGGCACGGGCAGCCTGTCCGCGCAGTCCGGGCTCGCCACAACGATCGTATCCTTCCCAATAATCTTCTTCACGTCGTCCGGCGAGCAGTGGTCGTAATGGGGATGCGTTATCAGGATCAGATCCGCGGGTCGGGGATTCTTCCCGAGCTGCCAGGGGTCGAAGTACACGGTCCGGCTGCCGTCGATGCGGAAGGTCGAGTGGCCGAGCCATTTCACGTTTTCGATCATTTCTCGTTTCTCCATTCGCGGTTGGGGCGAAGGGCCCGGCGCAGGCGGCCGACCGCCTCCCCTCCGAACCGGCCCGACACCGACAGGAGCTTCTGCGCGGCCTTGAGCTCGGTGCGCGTGCGATCCATGAACGCGTCGACCAAATCGATGACGAACGTCCCCACGGTCGCGAGGTGGTGCACCCGCCCGAGGCGATGGGATATCCGGGTGTCCGCGCCTCTCTCCCCGGCGGCGTCCGTCAGGATCCCTTCCGCTTCCTTGATCTGACCCACGAGCGACGCGAAGCGCGCGCGCTCCCGTTCCTTGAAAATGCGCGTGATGACCGTCCACAGCTCGGTCTCGGCCCGGTAGTGGAACTTGCGCCTGCCGGGCACGGCCTCGCGGTGGGCGAGCCCCAGCTCCATGAGATCGCGCAGGACCATGCTGCACGAGCCCACGGAGAAGCCGAGCGCCTCCCGGATGCGTTCTGCGTCGACGGGATCGGGCGAGAGGTACAGGAGCGCCCAGGTGCGGCCCATGGTGGCCCGGTATCCGCACTGGTCGAAGAGCTTTCCCGCCGCGTCGATGACCAGCTCGTCGGCCCTGCGCGCCGCGGCCACGGCGTCGGTTTCCTTGCGCTGCATGCGGAACCGAGCTTTCAACGGTCGTTGAAAGTTGTCAACGTGTTTTGCGACTGAACGCTTTCACTGCACGGCGAGGAGCAGGGCCTTCAGGTACTCGCCCTCGGGATGGTACACGGAGACCGGGTGGTCCGGGGCCGCGCCGCGCCGCGCGAGGACCCGGACCGGGCGCCCGGCATCGAGGGCCGCGGCGAACACGATCTGGTCGAAGAGCCGGCGATCCACGGCGCCCGAGCACGAGCACGCGAGCAGGAAACCGCCGGGCGACACGCGCCTGAGCCCGTGCAGGAAGAGATCCTTGTACGCGCGGGCGGCCCGATCGACGTGCTGCCTCCGCTTGGCGAGCGAGGGGGGATCGAGGATGACGATGTCGAAGGTCTCTCCTCCTTTGCGCACGAGCTCGAAGCAGTCGCCCGTCGCGATCTCGCACGCCTCGCGGCGCCCGGTGCGCCGGACGTTCTCGTCGAGGAGCGCGGCCGCGGCCTCGGAGCTTTCCACGGCCACGACGCGCTTCGCTCCGGCCGCGAGGGCGTTGCAGGCGAAGGCGCCGGTATGCGAGAACCCGTCGAGCACGTTCCGCCCGCGGGCCAGGGATGCGACGAGGCGCCGGTTTTCCCTGTGGTCGAAGAAGAAGCCGGTCTTCTGGCCGTGCTCGAGATCGACCGTGAAAGCGAGGCCTGCCTCTCGTATGTCGGTCCTCTGCGGAGGGTCGCCGGCGAGCGTCCCGCGGGGCGCCTCCATGCCCTCACGGTTGGCGGCCGACTGGTCCGCGCGGGACCTGATGGACAGGGGCCGCGCCGAGGCGAGGAGCGCCGGAAGCCACGCGTGGGTGAGCGCGTCGATGCCCGCGGTGCCCACCTGGACCACGAGGTGACCGGCGAAGGAGTCGACCACGAGCCCGGGCACGCCGTCGCCCTCGCTGTTGACGAGCCTGTAGCCGTCGGTGTCCGCGGGCAGGACCGCGCGCCGCAGGGCGAGCGCGCTGCCGAACCGGGCGCGGAAGAACGCCTCGTCGAGCCGCGCGTCCTCGAAGGCGAACATGCGGACCGCGATGGCCGACGTGGGGCTGTACGTGCCAACGCCGATCAGGTTTTCCTTGTCGTCGCGCACCTCCACGGGCCCGGCCGGCGCTTCCCCGGTCCGCGAGGCGTCCACTGCGCCCGCGTAGACCCATGGGTGTCTGGCCTTCAAGGGCCCGTCCTTGCCTGCTTTCAAGAAGATGGTCGGATAAGACATGGGGAAGAGGTCTAAAGAGGATCTGGGGACGTGTCAAAGTCCCGGGCTTTCCCTCCTCGCCGTTTCGAGGCCGTTTCAACCTTCCATTGTCATTCCGGATTCTGCTAGAATGCGACGACAATGAGCGAGACCGAGACTTCAGCCCCAGCCACTGCGGCAACCCCGACCGAAAGCGGTGTGATCGTTCGGGTATTCGGACGAACGGACGTCGGCCTCGTCCGCGAGCACAACGAGGACAACTTCCTCATCGCGGATCTGACGGCCAACAACCGGAGCATCAGACCCGAGGTCCGCACCCACGCCGTGGGGAACAAGGGGTCGCTCTTCGTGGTGTGCGACGGCATGGGCGGCGCGGCGGCGGGCGAGGTGGCGAGCCAGATCGCGGTCGACACCGTGTTCGAGATGATGCAGCCCGGCGAGCCCCCCACGGACGCGGTCGAGATCGCACGGCGCCTCGACAAAGCCATCTCCGAGGCGGGCGTACGCATCTACACCGCGGCCAAGCTCGACCGCGGCCAGCGCGGCATGGGCACGACCGTCACCGCGGCGGTCGTCATCGGGCGGCGGCTCGTCTTCGGCCAGGTCGGCGACTCGCGGGCGCACGTCATCCGCAAGGGCCGGCTCGTACAGGTCACGAAGGACCAGTCCCTGGTCCAGCAGCTCATCGACGCCAAGCAGCTCACGGCCGAGGAGGCCCGCAACTTCGACAAGAGCAACATCATCCTGCAAGCGCTCGGCACCGCCGAGGAGGTCCACGTGGACATGACCTCGATCGAGCTGCGGCGCGGCGACGCCCTGGTCATGTGCAGCGACGGGCTGTCCGGCCCCGTGGAAGCGGACAAGATCCAAGCCGCGGTCGAGGAGACCGACGATCCTCTCGAGGCGTGCCGCAAGCTCACGGAGCTGGCCTGCGCCGGCGGGGGACAGGACAACATCACGGTGATCGTGGCCCGGTTCGAAGGCGATGGGCTCGCGGAGCCGACCGCCGACGATCTCGTCGCCTACGAGAAGTTCGCGTACGCCCAGGTCACCGAGACGACATCGCGCCGCCCGTACCCCAAGGATCCGCGCGAGAAGGCGACCCCGACGCCGACGCCGGTCCCGCCCGAGGTCAAGGATGCCGCGCCGCCGGCCAGCCCCGAGGCGTCGGCGGACAAGACGCCCGAGAGGCCGCGAGGTGCCGCGAGCGAAGAAGGCGCACCGGATGCCCGCTTCCGTAGGAAGCTCATGGCCGGCATCGGGATCGCCGCGGCGGTCGTGGTCGCGATCTCTGCGATTGCCTACGCCATGACGTCCTCGAACAAGGACGGAGCCCGCGGCGGAGAAGGCCAGGACGCGTCGATGGGTGTCCTGCCGGCGGCGCTCGCGCCCGTGCCGGCCGGGCCGAGCGGTGCAAAGGCGAAGACCGACGACGAGCCCGTGCTGCCGCCCACGCCCGAGTCGGCGATTCTGGGCGCCGACAAAGCGGTTGTCGACACCGGGGCAACGGACAAGCGCGCGACCGGGGAGGAACCGAGGCCCAGGGTGAAGAACCCCGACGGGACGAACCCGGAAGCGAAGCCCAAGGAGCCCGTGAAGAGCGACGACACGCCCGCAGCGGATGCGGTGGCACCCAAGAAGCGCCCGTCCAAGGCGGCCGCCGACATTCCGGAGAACCCATTCTGACAGCCGGGCGCGCCCGGGCGAGGTGAGAAAGGACGGACCATGGCCGAGCAGATCATGTGTCCCAAGTGCAGCGCGCCGAATCCCGCCGAGACCGTGTTCTGCGGCAAGTGCGGGGCCAAGCTCGACACGCGCGCCAACACCGGGGAGGTGCAGGATCCTCTCATCGGGACCTTCGTGGGCGATCGCTTTCTCGTCCACGAGAAGCTCGGCGAGGGCGGCATGGGCGTGGTCTATAGGGCGGAGCAGACAGCAATCAAGCGCCCCGTGGCCCTCAAGGTGCTGCACCCGCACCTGACGCGCGACGAGAGCCTGCACGCGCGCTTCCACAACGAGGCTTCGGCGTCGAGCCGCCTCAGCCACCCGAACACCATCACCATCTACGATTTCGGCCAGACAAAGGACGGCTCGCTCTATATCGCGATGGAGTTCGTGAAGGGCACGAGCCTCGATCACGAGATCAGCCGCAACGGCCCCCTCGAGTGGCGCCGCGCCTGCCGGATCCTCGCGCAGATCGCAGGCTCCCTGCAGGACGCGCACAACAACAGCATCGTGCACCGCGACTTGAAGCCGGAAAACGTCATGCTTTGCGAGCGCGCCGGCGAGCGGGACGTGGTCAAGGTCCTCGACTTCGGGATCGCCAAGATCCTCGAGGAGGGCGGCCAGGATCAGCGCAAGGCGCTCACCAAGACCGGCATGGTCTTCGGCACGCCCCAGTACATGTCGCCCGAGCAGATCCGCGGCGAGGCCGTGGACAGCCGGACCGACATCTACTCGCTCGGCGTGATCGCATACCAGGCGCTGACCGGCATACTGCCGTTCCAGGCCGACACGCCCATGGGGCTCCTCACCAAGCACCTCATGGATGAGCCGCCGCCGCTGCAAAAATCGTATTCGTCGCTCAAGGCGCCGGCCGAGGTGGAGGCCGCGGTGATGGCGTGCCTCGCAAAGGATCGGGAGCAGCGGCCGAAGAGCATGCGCGAGCTTGCGGATCACTTTCTGGCAGCAGCCGGCGCCCCCGTGCCTGTCACGACCGCGAGCGAGTTGACCGAACGGGATCGCCCGGCCCCGACGCTCCCGTCGACCGTCGTGCCCCCGGCCGCGCAGGTCGCTCGCAAGACGGGGTCGGGCAAAGGGCTCGTCGCGGCCGCGGTCGCAGCGGCGGTCGTCGTCCTCGCGGGCGGAGGAGCGGCAGCCTGGTACTTTCTGTCCGGACCGGGAGCCGCTCCGACCGGAACAACGCAGGGCGCGGTCGCGCCTCCGATCGCACCGCCTCCGGTCGCCCCTCCTATGGCGCCACCTGTTGTGCCGCCGACGGTCGTTCCGCCGGTCGCGCCCCCCCCCGTCCCTGCCCCGGTGCAGCCCGCGGAACCCCCCGAGACTCCCGGCAAGGGCAAGGGCGGCACGGGCTCGCACACAACGCCAAAGGGCAAGGGCGGGTCGGGGAGCGTCGACTCGGACACAGGCGGATCCGGGACCGGCGGCACGGGCGTCGTCGACCCCGGGAGCAAGCCCAAGGATGTGGCCTGCTCCTTCAGCGGAGGACCGGATCCGGTGGCCGTCGCGGTGCGCAGGAGCCTCAAGGCGAGTGAGGAAGCGCTCAGAAAGTGCGCGGGAGAGAGTGGCGGCCAGGCCGTCTTCTCATTCCAGGTGGCGGCGAACGAGAACAAGCTCTCCAACATCACGCCTCGCATCCCGAGCAGCATGGCCGCCTGCGTCAAGGCCGAGCTGGCGCGCGCGGGCACCACGGCCGAGAAGGAAGCGCATCGCGGCAACGTGGTGTTCCTCATCAGCAAAGCCTCGGGAACGGTCCGCATCTGCCAGGTGCGCGTGGACGCGTCGCCCGCAGGTCTCGTCGGCACGGTCAATCCCTTGCCGGGCGGCCAGCCGGGCAAGCGGACCGACAACAGATCGGATGACAAAACCCCGAACAAGGGCAGGAAGACGCCATAGGATCGGGGAGAAGCCCAAGGACGAGCAGCCATGGCGAAACTGGTGATTTTCGGAACCGACGGCAGGCGGGAGATCGATCTGGTCGAGCACAACCCCATGGGGCGCCATCCCCAGAACCGGGTCCAGATCCTCGATCGCATCGCGTCCAAGGAGCACTGCCTCATCTTCCTCGACAAGAGCCGCGGCTACGTGCTCAAGGATCTCGGCAGCCTGAACGGGACCTTCGTGAACAAGAACCGCGTGCAGGGCGAGATCGCGCTTCGGGACGGCGACGAGATCGTCATCGGGAACACGCGCGCCATGTTCCTCGGCGAGGAGGGCGCGCCCGGCGTTGCCCAGATGGTCGACATGAGCGAGAGCGTGCTGCAAAGCCACATCCGCTCGAAGATCGCGTCTCAGGTCCAGGACCGATTCCTGCCCGAGAAGGAGATCGCCGACGACAAGATCGTGAGGGCCGACTACGAGAAGCTCCGCATGACGTACGAGCTCCAGCGCGACATCGGCTTCGAGTTCAACATCGACCGCATCCTCGAGCGCATCCTCGAGCGCACCTTCGAGTTCATGAACTGCGACCGCGGCGTCATCCTCATGTTCGATGACAAGGGTGAGCTCCGGCCGCGCGCCGTCAAGACGCGCGCCGGCAAGAAGGACGAGAAGCTCGTCATCTCCTCGACGCTCGTGAAGCAGGTGCAGAAGGAGAAGGCCGGCATCCTCTCGTCGGACGCCTCGATGGACAACCGCTTCAAGGGCGCCCACTCCATCATCATGCAGGGCATCCGCTCGTCGATGGCCGTGCCCATCATCCACAAGGACGAGCTGCTCGGCATCATGCTGATCGACTCCTCTGTGGCGGTCAACGCCTACACCGAAAAGGACCTGCGGCTGCTCTCGAACATCGCCCACCAGACCGCCCAGTTCATCAAGAACTCGGCCATGGCCAAGAAGATCGAGGGCGACGCGGCGACAAGGGCCAGGTTCGAGCGCCTGCTCTCGCCCGACGTGGCCGAGATGATCGTGTCCGGCCAGCTGACCGTGGAGAAGGGCGGCGAGAACCGTGTGGCGACCGTGCTCTTCGCCGACATCCGCGGCTTCACCTCGATGAGCGAGAACATGGAGGCCTCCGAGGTCCTCCAGATGCTCAACGAGTACTTCGAGATCATGGTGGAGATCGTGTTCAAGCACGACGGCACCGTGGACAAATTCGTGGGCGACGAGATCATGGTGCTGTGGGGCGCGCCCATCGCGCACCCTGACGATCCGGCCCGCGCCGTGAGGGCGGCGCTCGAGATGCAGCACGCGCTCATCGGCTTCAACGCGATGCGGGCGTCCGAGGGACAGGGCCCCATCCACATCGGCATCGGCATCAACACCGGCGAGCTGGTGGTGGGCTACATCGGTTCCTCGCGCACCATGAGCTACTCGGTCATCGGCGACTCGGTCAACGTGGCGGCCCGGCTGTGCTCCGCGGCCAAGGCGGGCGAGGTCGTCATCACGGAGGACACCTACGAGCTCGTCAAGGACGAGTTCGAGACCGTCATGCTCGAGCCGCTTCGGGCCAAGGGCAAGGCAAAGCCGCTCAAGGTTTTCAGCGTGGTCAAGACCAAGAAGCCCGCCTCGATCGATCGCACGGTGCAGCACGCCTCGACCAAGGCGCCCGGTTGAGGAACGGCGCGGCGGCGTCTTGACTCCGGAGCCCCGGCCGAATAGAAAAGTGACAGTTCTTTGCGGGACTAACTCAGTGGTAGAGTGCTAGCTTCCCAAGCTGGAAGTCGCGGGTTCGAATCCCGTGTCCCGCTCCGAAGGCCCTCGGCCGAAAAGCCGAGGGCTTTCCGCTATCAAGGCCTCGTGCACTGTGCCGATTCCGTGTCGAGTGGGGTAGTGTGTTGCGCTGGGGTTGCGATCCGTGCTCCCAGCATCCTCACGATTCGGCGGTCCGGGTCGGCTTCTCCGCGCCCCGCTGCGATCACGTTCTCGGGCAGGGGCCGCTGGTGGTCCTCGGCGACGTGGACGTACCGCAAGGTTTCGGTGATCGTCTTGTGCCCCATCCAGCCCATCAGCCGCCAAGGGTTCGCTCCGAGCAGCGCCGCGTGCGTGCCGAAGGTGTGGCGTAGGCAGTGCCACCCGCGTTCGGGGAGGCCCGCCTTCCGACAGATGCGGTAGCTCGCGTGGATGGTCTGCCCGTCGCGCAGGGGAGTGCCGTCATTGTTCCGGATGACGTGGCCACGCCGCACGACGCTGAGGCCCTTGATCGCGTCGAGCAACGCCGAGGTCATCGGGACCTTGCGCCGCGTCCGGCCCTTGGGGGTGCCTGTGATCCCGTTGCGCGTCTGCTCGTTGACGGTGATCATGCCCGCGACGAGGTCGATGTCCCGCTCCCATTTCAGGGCGCGCACCTCGCCGATGCGCAAGCCAGCCTCGCCCGCGAGGCACACCGCCGCGTGCCACTCCGGCCCTTCCTCCCTGGCCGCAGTGAGTACGCGCGGGTACTGCTCGAACTCCCACCACTCGATCTCCGGCCGTTCCAGCCTGTAGAGCTTGACTTGCGGAGCGCGCTCGATGACGCGCGCCTCCTCCGCGTAGCGAAGCGACTTGGACAGCACCGCGAGGATGTTGTTGATGCTCTTCTTGCTGAGATCACCCGCGTTCATCTTCTTCGCCAGGTTGGCCTTGAACTGCGCGACGTGGCTGCCCTCGGCGATCTCGCTGAGCCTGAGTTTCCCGAAGTGGTCCTTCAGGTGGCACTTGAAGACGGTCCGCTTCGACTGCTGCTCGCTGGGCTTGTTCATCTGGCCTATCACCCACTCTTCCCAGAACCTGCCGTTGAACCACTCCTCGAAGGTTGGTGTGACCTCCTTTCTTCCGTGCCACGCCCGCCCTTCACGGTCGCGGATCATCGCGCGTTCTTCGGCGCGAGCGTCACGGAGGTTGCTGGCCTGTGCGACTTGTCTCACGTGTTCTTTCTCACCGTCGGGCCACCTGAACACGAACTCTATCATGATGATCGAACGTTCGTGGCCGTTGCGGCTCCGGCGTCTCTCGCGTCTCACCGTCACTTCTACTCTCCTTGAAGTGAGGCGAGCCGCAGCGTTCGCAGGAAAGATATCATGCTTCTTGGGGGTGTGTTGTTTTTTCGTCGAGCCAGCGCAGCACGGCTTCGCGCGAGAACCGGATGGCTCGGCCCAGCCTGCGTCCTGGTAGGAGGTTCGCGTGGTAGGCCGCGTACACCGTCTTTCGGTCGACGCGCAGCAGCTTGGCGACTTCGTCCGCAGTGAGAGCTACTGGTTGGTCGGTGTTCACGGTGTCACCTCGTTCAGTCGTCGGCGTGGAGTTCCTTGTGGAGGAAGACGTAGTACTCGAAGGTGCTCCAGTTCTTGTTGCTGTCGCACTGGGTGCAGTGGGCGCCGAACTTGTCGACGCCTGTGCCTTGGCACCTGAAGCAGGTGCTGGTGACGCCGCCGAGGGTGCACTTTCCGTTGCCGATCTCGACTCGTTCGTTGTGCTTGTCGTACTTACCCATTTTGTTTTTCCTTTCGTTCTTCGAGGTAGGGTTCGATGTCCTGGACTTCGACCAGATCGCCGAGGAGCTCTGCGAGACGTTTCGCGGTCTTGCTGTCGGAGCAGATCACGATGGTTTTTTCGGCGCCGGCTTCACGATTTTTTTGGATGCGGTCTTCGATGTTGGCTTCGTTTTTCGTGACGACTTCTGCGGCGAGCCACGTGCCGGTCTGGGGGTCTTCGATGCCGAGGTCTGCGTCCTTGTGCTCTTTCTTGATGATGCGGCCTTGGGCGGCGTGGTGGCGCGCTACGAGGTCTACGTGGAGGCGGTGTTCGAGGCCGCCGCGGCCCGAGAGCAGGTGCGGCTTGACGTTGGGCTGGTGGTTTTTCAGGTAGTCGAGTCCCTTCTGGGTGGGTTCGAGGATGACTGGTTGTCTGCCTCGGCCTTTGTACAAGCGGCACTGGTCAGCCACGGCCAAGCCTTGTTCTTCGAGGAACGCTTTGGCCGAGTTGCCTTGCGAGGCGCTCAGTCCTGCTTTCTTGTAGGCTTGGGCGATCGGCAGGAGTTCTTGGGCGATCGTCACGAGGAGCTTGGTGGCGTGGGGCACCATGCCGGTGAATGTGCTGGGCGTTGCCGGGAAGAGTTCGAGTTGTCTGGAAGGCTTGTGCTGAACGGCCGGCGTGGTGCTGGCAACGCTGGGTTCGTTGGTGACTTCCTGTTTCGCGTACGTGCTGATTTTCTCGATCAGCTTTTCTGTTGAGCGTTTGATGTCATCGTTTGTGTATTCAGGGATGTCTTGTTCG
>JAQTNF010000066.1 GCA_028713995.1 Deltaproteobacteria bacterium
CACGGCTGCAAGAGCAGCCCGAACTTGACCCAGGTCTTGTCATCGCCGATCTTGAGATCTGCGGCAACCGCGGGAACCGCGCCGAGCAGCGCGGCCGCAAGAGCCAACCCGAAGGTGAACCGCGCCCCGTTCTCTGTTCTTTTTCCACGTTCCATTTTTTCTCCTCATGAGTTTCGTTCCTGGGAGTCGTGCGGGACAGGTGGGTTCTTTGCCGCCCGCATGAGATTGATGAGCTTCTCGGTGGAAACGTATCGCGGCAGGCTCACAACGAAAGTGGAGCCCTCGTTTTCCCTGGTCTCGCACCGCAGTTGCCCCCCGAAGCGCTCCGCGATCCCCTTGACGCTCGCGAGGCCGATGCCGGTTCCTTCGACAGAAGAACGGACCGCGTTCGAAGCCCGGAAGTACTCCGTGAACAGACGGGGCAGATCCGTCTCGGGAACCCCGATGCCCGAGTCCGAGACGCTGATCTCCGCCTGTTCCCGTGATGCGAGCACCTCGACCGTGACCGCCCCCCTCGGCGTGTACTTGATCGCATTCGACACCAGGTTCGAAACAATGAGACCAAGCCCCTGCGCGTCGACGCGCACGGGGAGGGGAGGCTGAGGCCCCTTGACAAAGAACTGGAGCCCTTTGGCCGCGGCCGTCTCCTCGAATGGACGGCACAGGAGAGGCACCTCTCTTGCGAGATCCAACACCACCACGTCGCCGAGGAGCTCGCCGGCGGCGACCTTGGACAGCTCCAGTGTTTCCTTGACCATCGCGAGCAGGGCGCCGAGACGATCGCGTATGCGCCCGAGCATCTGCGCGCGTTGCTCTTCGGCCAGGTCGGCCATGCACATCGCGTCGACCAGCATCACGGACGCGGACACGGGAGCCTTGAGCTCGTGCACCATGATGCGCATGAACTTGGCCTTCTCCCGCTCGACCTGCTTCATGGAGGCCAGGTCGTCGTGCATGCGCGCTTGGTTCAGGGCGTAACCCACGAGCCGGGCCACCGACTCGAGCACCGGGATGTCGCCTCCTTCGAAAGGACGCACCCGGCTGTTGAGGACTTCAACGACGCCGACGACTTCCTCTTTATATATGGCAGGGGCGCAAAGCATGTCGCGGGTCTTGAAACCGGTCGCCTCGTCCCACGAGCGGTCGAAACGGATGTCCGGGTCGATATGGGAGAGATCGCCGTACGCGTCTCCCACCAGGAAGGAGCGTTTCGTGGAAGCGCAGAACCCCGCGAACGACCGGTAATCTATGGGGATGCGGATTGTACGTGGGACGTTGTCCACCGTGACGCTGGCCTCGAGCTCGCGCGTCTCGCTCCTCACGAGAAAGACCGTGGTCGCCTCGGCACCCATGACGGCGCTGACCACGGCCGAGACCCGATTGAGGACCGCGGGAATGCCCGGTTCGCCGAGCATCTCATCGTAGAGCTCGAAAAACCGCGGACTCACGGCCAGAGGGGAGCAATCCTCGCGCCTTCTCGAAACCCCGATCATCTTTTTCCTCTCGGCAGGAGGTCGTTAACAATCTCCATTTCGTTAGTCAAGGTAATGCATGTCATGAAACACTGGCAAACTTGATTGTGCTGAAAAGTACTTAAATTCCATTGAATAACAGGAGTTTTAAAGGGCATTTTTTTCATCAAGGTAACCAAAATTGGTATTTGGGAGGCGCCCTCAGGGTGATAGAAAGCAATTGCTATCGGACAGACGGATTATCAAGGAACATTCACGCACCGCATGGCGGGAAGTGGTATTGCGTTGCGGGGAGGAACGAAGGAGGTGCGAATGATGCTGCAACCCGAGATTCGACGGTCGATAGAGGCCATTGCCGGGTCGTATCCGAGCCGCCAGTCGGCGCTCCTGCCGGCGCTGCACCTCGTGCAGCGGGCCAAGGGCGGCTTCGTCTCGAGGGAGGTCCTCGCGGAGATCGCGGACGTCATCCGCGTGCCGCGCTCGGTGGCGTACGGCGTGCTGAGCTACTACACCATGTACAACCGCGAGGAGATCGGGCGCTACCACGTCCAGGTCGACGTCAACGTCCCCGCCATGCTCGCCGGCGCCGACGAGACCCTCGCGGCGTTCGAGGCGGTTCTGGGGATCAAGGCGGGGGAGACCACGCCGGATGGGATGTTCACGCTCTCGAAGGTGCAGGATCTCGGCGCGTGCGGGGGCTGCCCGGTCGTGCAGATCGGTGACGCCTACTACGAGAGGGTGACGCCGGACAAGGTCAAGGGCCTCGTCGCGGCGCTGCGCAGGGGCGAGACGCCCAGGTGGGAGCCCGTCGCGGCGTTCGGCACGTCGTGCGGCATCCTGCTCCGGCACCGCGGCTCGACCGAGCACCGCGACCTCGGGGCCTACAGGAAGGACGGCGGGTACGCGGCGCTCGCCAAGGCCCTCGAGATGGGTCCGGCCGCGGTCGCCAAGGACGTGAAGGACGCGGTCGTCCGCGGGCGGGGCGGCGCCGGATTCCCCATGGGCACGAAGTGGGGGTTCATCCCCAAGGACGCGGGCAAGCCGGTGTACCTCATCTGCAACGCCGACGAGGGCGAGCCGGGCACGTACAAGGATCGCCAGATCATGGAGTACGATCCGCACCTCCTCATCGAGGGGATGGCGATCTCCTCCTTCGCCATCGGCGCGAACCTGGCGTTCATCTACATCCGCGGCGAGTTCGAGTGGATCGCGCGGATCCTGGAGGCGGCGATCGCGCAGGCGCGCGAGGCGGGGCTTCTCGGGGCGAACGTGCTCGGCTCCGGCTACGCGTTCGACCTCATCGTGCACCGCGGCGCGGGGGCCTACGTGTGCGGCGAGGAGACGGCGCTCATCGAATCGCTCGAGGGCAAGCGCGGCCAGCCCAGGCTCAAGCCGCCGTTCCCGGCCGCGGTCGGCCTGTACGGCTGCCCGACCGTGGTCAACAACGTCGAGTCCCTCTCCCTCGTGCCGTTCATCGTCGAGCGCGGCGTGGCGGCCTTCAAGGAGCTCGGCACGCCGAACAACTTCGGCCCGAAGATCTTCGGCGTCAGCGGCCACGTGAAGCGCCCCGGGACCTACGAGCACCCCCTGGGCACGCCCCTCGAGACCATCCTCGAGGCGGCCGGGGGAATCCTCGGGACGCCCAAGGCGATCATCGTGGGCGGCCTCTCGGTGCCGATCCTGACCGCGGCCGAGATGGAAGGGCTGCGCATGGACTACGACTCGTGCCTCAAGAAGGGCACCATGCTCGGGTCCGGCGGGATCATCGTCATGAACGACACGACGAGCATCCCGAGGGTCGCCCTGCGCGCCGCCGAGTTCTACGCCCACGAGTCGTGCGGGCAGTGCACGCCGTGCCGCAACGGCTCCCGCGTCATCCGCGAGCTGCTTGCAGGGCTTGTCGCGGGCCGGGGCGGGAGGGCGGATGTTGACACCGTGCTCCACCTATGCAAGACGATCCGCGGCTCGACGCTCTGCCCGACCGGCGACGCATTCTCCGTTCCCATTCAGGCGATGGTAACGAAATTCCGAGGCGAGTTCGACGCCCTCGCGGACCAGGGAGGATGAGGCCATGACGGAACAGAAGAAGATACTCGTGGTCGATGACGATCCCGATCTGTGCGACCTCTATCGCATGGCGCTCGAGCCCGAGGGGTTCGCGGTCCTGAGCGCGGGAAGCGCGGCCGAGGGGCAGAAGCGCGCGGTCGCCGACAAGCCCGATCTCGTCATCCTGGACATCATGATGGAGGAGGCCCAGTCGGGGATCACCCTGGCGCACTGGCTGGCCAGGGAGTACCCGCAGGTGCCGGTCATGCTCCTGTCGTCGATCATAGACGCCGGGGCGCAGGTGTTCGATATCGGGAGCGTTCCGGCGGCGCTGTGCGTCAACAAGCCGCTCACGCCCCAGCAGCTCATCGCCAGCGTGAAGAGCCTGCTCGGCTAGCCAACGAAACCAAACGAGAACCCGAGGACAATAAACGAAAAGAAGAGGAAAGGAGCGAAAGGTCAATGGCAAACGAGAATCTGGAGAGCAAACGTTGGTGGATCGCCGTCAGCGCGATCGTCATGCAGATGTGCCTGGGATCGGTCTATGCCTGGTCGGTCTACAAGAAGCCGCTCATGGGCACCCACGGTTGGGCGGAGTTCCCCACCCAGCTGACCTTCATGATCCTGATGGTGGTCCTCGGCGTCTCCGCAGCCTTCGGCGGCATGCTGGTCGACAAGAAGGGCCCGAAGTTCGTCGCCACGCTCGGCGGCATCCTCTTCGGCCTCGGCACGCTGCTCGCGGGCTACGCCGCCCAGTCGGGCAACATCGTGATGCTCTACCTCGGCTTCGGCATCATCGCCGGCCTGGGCAACGGCTTCGGCTACGTGACCCCCATCGCCACGCTGATCCGCTGGTTCCCGGACAAGCGCGGTCTCGTCACCGGTCTCGCGGTGATGGGCTTCGGTCTTGGCGCCTTCTTCATCGGCAAGCTGGTGCCCGACATGATCGCCGGCTTCAGCCTCGACGCGGCGAAGCCCGACGCGCAGGGCGTGGCCACCACGTTCTACATCCTCGGCGGGGTCTTCCTGGTGCTCGTCGTCGCCTCGGCTCAGTTCTTCAAGAACCCGCCTGCAGGCTGGCTGCCCGCCGGCTTCACGCCGTCGGCCAAGACGACCTCGGCCGCGGACTCCTTCTCCATCGGCGAGGCGGTGCGCACGCCCCAGTGGTGGATGCTGTGGGGCATGCTCTTCCTCAACGTCTCCGCCGGGCTCGGCCTGCTCTCGCAGCTCTCGCCGATGGCCCAGGGCGTGGTCGGCAAGAACGACCCCGCGCTCGACGCCAAGGCACTGGCCGCCGCCGGCGGCACCATCCTCGCCATCGCCTCGATCTTCAATGGCCTCGGCCGGCTCTTCTGGGCCTCGGTTTCCGACAAGATCGGTCGCAAGGCCGTGTTCGCCACCATGTTCGTCAGCCAGGCGGTGCTCTACATCGTGCTTCCCGAGATCGCCAACGTGGTGATGTTCACCGTCATCGCGTGCTATCTGCTCGCCTGCTACGGCGGCGGCTTCGCCACCATGCCCGCGTTCGCGGCCGACTCCTTCGGTCCGGGCCAGATCGGTCGCGTCTACGGCATGATGCTCACCGCGTGGGCGTGCGCCGGTGTGGCCGGGCCCCTGGTCTTCGCCCTCGACGCGCTCAAGGGCAAGTCGCTCTACGTCGCGGCGGGCATCCTCGTGGTCGGCCTCGTCCTCGCCGCGCTCTACAAGCGCCCCGCACCCAGGTCCGCCAAGGCCTGATGACGGGTGGCGCGCACCCCATCCTGCCGCCGGCGGCTGCAATCATCCTCGCCGGCGGCGCGAGCACCAGGCTCGGGTTCGACAAGCGCGTTCTCCTGGTCGACGGTGTGCCCATCGTCGACCACCTGCACGGGCTGCTGCGACCCCTGTTTGATCCGATCATCATCAGCAGTGGTGACCCGCAGCGGTGGGCGCACCTCGACGCGCGGGTCGTCGCGGATCGCGCGCCGGGAGTGGGCCCGCTCATGGGCCTCCTGTGCTGCCTCGAGGTTTCCCCGTGCGACCGCAATTTCGTCATCGCCTGCGACATCCCCCGGCCGCCCGTGGCCCTGATCCGCAGGCTGCTCGACGAGGCCCTCGAGCACGACGGGGCGGTCCCCGTGACCCCCGACGAGTTCTACGAGCCGCTGTGTGGGGTCTACCGGCGCAAGCTCCTTCCGGCCATCGAGAGGATGGTCGCAACCGGAGAGCGTCGTCCGCGGGCGCTGTACGAGGAGTACGATTTCGCTTACGTGCCGCTCTCGGATTTTGGCCTGGTCGCGCTGGCGAACGTCAATACCTGCGAAGACCTCACCCTCCACCTCGGCGGAACGGGCTCGCTCGGGAGGGCGGAGGGAACGTGAAAAGGCAGGCACTCGGGAAGGCATCCGCGACGCGGATGTCCACGAAGGACGGGACCACGCTCGCCGAGGAGTCGTGCGGTGTGGCCGTGGAGACGACACTCACGATCGACGTATTGGGCGGGGGCTCGTATGGCATCATGTGCTCTCCCGGAGAGGGACGGGCGCTCGCGGTCGGGTTCCTTCGCACCGAGGGAATCATCCGCGACGTGGCCGACGTGCTCTCTTTGGCGGAGTGCCCGGACGCGCCCGGGGTGCTCGTCGTGGTGCTTTCGCAGGAGGCGACGGAAGCCGCCCTCCGGAGGGGGGGGCGCATCGTCGTCTCGGCGTGCGGGAGCTGCGGCAGCGACGATCTCGCGGGAAGGCTCGCCCGGATCCCCCCGGTCGGCGACGCGATGCGAATCGGCCCGGCGCTGCTCGGATCCATGGAGAGACTGCTTTTCGAAAGGCAGGAGCTGTTCCGCGAGTGCGGAGGGACCCACGCGGCATGCGTCTTCGACGGGGAGGGATCGATCCTCGCGTTCGCCGAGGACATCGGCCGGCACAATGCCCTGGACAAGGCGGTCGGTCGGTGCATGCTCGGGGGCATCTCGACGGTCGGTTGCGGCGCGATGCTCTCCGGGCGCCTGAGCTTCGAGATGATCGACAAGTGCGCCCGCGCGGGGATCGAGGTCATGGGGGCCGTGTCCGCCCCGACCTCGCTCGCCATCGAGGCGGCCGAGAAGGCCGGCATCACCCTGTGCGCCTTCGTGCGCGAGGCACGGGCGTCCATCTTCACGCACCCGAGGCGCATCCAGCGGAGCACACCTCCGGAGAAGAATGTTCACTGACTGACATGACGTAGTTGACATGGCAAACAGGCAAGATAATGTCGAAAAACAGCAGTTTCGATGGGAGTTTTGATCAGCAAGGGAGGACAGGATGAACATCATCGTCAATGGGGAAGATCTGGAGGCTCGCGAAGGGCAAACGATCCTTCAGGTTGCGAGAGAGAACGGTGTTTTCATCCCGGCCCTGTGTTTCCACGAGAAGGTCGGAGTGGCGGGCAGGTGCCGGGCGTGCCTCGTGGAGGTCGAGGGGATGAAGGGCCTCCAGACATCGTGCTCGGTGCCCGTCAAGAACGGGATGACCGTCCGAACCCGGACCCCGGTCGTCCTCGAGGCGCAGAAGCTCGTCATCGATCTCCTCCTGTCGACCGGAACCCACGACTGCCTGTCCTGCGAGAAGAACGGCGGCTGCGAGCTGCAGAACGCGGCCTATTACCTGGGCATCGAGAGGCCGTCCATCAGCCTGCCGGCGCTTGCGCCGAGCCTCGACGGGACCTCGGCCTTCGTCAGCGTGGACCGCAACAAGTGCATCCAGTGCGGCCGATGCGTCCGGGGCTGCCAGAACAGCGTCGTCAACAACGTCCTGGACTTCGGCTATCGGGGTCAGCACACGGGAATCATCTTCGACGACGACGCCCCCATGGGCACGTCGACGTGCGTGCAGTGCGGCGAGTGCGTGCAGATGTGCCCGGTGGGCGCCCTCACGGAGAAGAAGGCGCTCGGAAAGGCGAGGCGCTGGGAGACGCGCGTGGTGCGCACGACCTGCCCGTACTGCGGCGTGGGCTGCCAGCTCGACGTGCACGTCAAGGGCGAGGATGTCGTCCGGGTCACTGGCACCGAGGACGGCAGCCCCAACCGGGGCTCCTTGTGCGTCAAGGGCCGGTTCGGCTACGACTTCATGTACTCGGAAGACCGCCTGACCACGCCCCTCATCCGTGAGAACGGCGAGCTCCGCAAGGCGTCCTGGGACGAGGCGCTCGACCTCGTGGCGGCCAAGTTCAAGAAGATCATCGCGGAGTCCGGTCCGGACGCGATCGGCGGCGTGAGCTGCGCGCGCAGCACGAACGAGGACAGCTACTCGATGCAGAAGCTGTTTCGGGCGGTGCTCAAGACCAACAACATCGACCATTGCGCACGAACGTGACACGCCCCCACCGTCGCCGGTCTGGCGACTTCCTTCGGTTCGGGCGCGATGACCAACTCGTTCGGTGAGTACGCCAGGGCGAAGCTCCTGTTCTGCATCGGGACGAACATGACCGAGGCGCATCCCGTCGCGTCGTACTACGCCAAGCAGGCGGTGAAGAAGGGCGCGACGCTGATCGTCGTGGACCCGCGCAGACATGCGCTCGCGGACTACGCGACGATTTTCGCGCAGATCAAGGTCGGCTCGGACGTCGCATTCCTGAACGGCCTCATGCGCGTCCTCATCGAGGAGGAATTATACGACAAGAAGTACGTCGCCGAATGCTGCGAGAACTTCGACGCGCTCAAGGCCAAGGTGCTCGAGACGCCGCTCGAGAAGGCCGCGCAGATCAGCGGCGTCGGCGTGGAGATGCTCGAGCGCATCGCGCGCACCATGGCGGCCAACAGGCCCGGCATGGCGATCTACACGCTCGGGATCACCGAGCACACGTGCGGCAAGAACAACGTCATGTCCGTGGCGAACCTGCAGATGCTGCTCGGGAACGTCGGCAAGGAGTGCGGGGGCGTGAACCCGATGCGCGGGCAGAACAACGTGCAGGGGGCGTGCGACGTGGGCGCGCTGCCGAACGTCTTTCCGGGGTACCAGCCCGTCGCGGTCCCGGCGAACCGGGAGAAGTTCGAGAAGGGCTGGGGCGTCACGGGGCTCCCGGACAAGCCCGGCATGATGATGCCGGACATGATGGACGGGCTCGCGAGCAAGAAGATCCGCGCCTTCTACATCTACGGTGAGAACCTGGCGAACACGGAGCCGAACATCACCCACGTGGAGAAGAGCCTGGCCGCGGCGGAGTTCATCGTCTGTCAGGACATCTTCCAGACCGAGACGACGAAGTTCGCGCACGTCATCCTCCCGGCGGCGGCGTGGGGCGAGGACGAGGGCACGTTCTCGAGCAGCGAGCGTCGGGTGAGCCTGGTGCGGAAGTTCAAGACCCCGCCCGGAGAGGCCAGGCCGAGCTGGTGGATCTTCAAGGAGCTGGCGAAGAGGTTCGGCCAGGAGTGGCCGTCCTGCAGCGGCAAGGAGCTCTGGGACAACGAGGTGTCGGTGCTGGCGCCGGCGTTCGGGGGGATCAAGTACGACCGCATCCAGGGCGACGGGTTGCAGTGGCCGTGCCCCAACGTCGAGCATCCCGGCACCGGGTTCCTGCACCGGGACGGCAAGTTCACGAGGGGCAAGGGCCTGTTCGCTGCGCTCGACTGGACCCCGCCGGCCGAGGTCCCGGATGCCGAGTACCCGTTGGTGCTGTCGACCGGGCGCAGGCTGTACCACTACCACACGCGCACGCAGACGGGCCGCTCCGGCCTGAACCAGATGCTGCCCGAGGAGTTTGCCGACATCTCGCCGGCGGATGCCAAGGAGCACGGCATCGCGGACGGGGAGATGATCATCCTCAAGTCGAGGCGGGGGCAGGTGAAGATCCGCGCCAAGGTGAACGAACGCATCCCGAGGGGATTGGTCTGGACGTCGTTCCACTTCCGGGAGGGGAATGCGAACTGGCTCACGAACAACGCGTTCGACCCGGAGACGAAAACCGCCGAGTACAAGGCCTGTGCCGTGAAGATCGAAAAAGTCGGCTGACGGGCGAAGATCAGGAGAGAGAAAACATGAGTCAAGAATCTCTTGCTGTTGTCGACCGGATTCTCTCGGAGCACGAGCACGCTTCCCGCGATGCGCTGATTCCGATTCTGCAGAAGGTGCAGAATGCCGAGGGATACCTTTCGCAGGAGGCCATCACCCACGTCGGGAAGCGGCTCAAGCTGTCGCCGAGCGCGGTCTACGGCGTCGCCACCTTCTACAACCAGTTCCGCTTCCAGCCGCTCGGCAAGTACCACTTCATGCTGTGCCGGGGCACGGCCTGCCACGTGAAGGGCTCGAAGAAGCTCCTCGATCACGTGGTCGCCATGCTCGGGATCAACCCCGGGCAGACCAGCCGCGACCGTCTCTTCAGCCTGGAGGTCGTGGCGTGCATGGGGGCGTGCGGGCTCGCTCCCGCCGTGAGCGTCAACGGAGAGGTCCACGCCAAGGTCACCCCGCTCAAGCTCACCCGGATCGTCGAGGGCTGCCGCGCCAAGGAGGTCTCCCATGTCAACGCCTGAGAAGAGCGCCAGCCGGTGCTGGATGGCGGCCAAGCCGCCCTCGCCGAAGCTGCTCGGCATCCTCGCCGAAGGCCAGTGGGCCAAGGACCTGCGCGGCGTGAAGCTCGACACGCGCCTGTCCGCCCTGCGCCGCGAGAACGTCGATCGCCCCACCGTGTTCGTCGGCACCGGGACCTGCGGGCTCGGCGCGGGCGCGGCCAAGACCATGGCGGCGATCAGGGGCTACCTCGCCGCGCACAAGATCGAGGGCGACGTGGTGGAGGTCGGCTGCGTCGGCATCTGCTCCGAGGAGCCGATCATGGACGTGCAATTGCCGGGGCGCGCGCGTGTGTCCTTCGCCCGCGTGGAAGAGGGCAAGGTGGCGCAGATCCTCGACGCCGCGCTGTCCGGGGCGCCGCCGCTCGACGCCTGCCTGGGCCAGATGCGCACGCCGGGCGCCGCTCCCTGGGAGGGCGTGCCGCTGCTCGAGGATCACCCGTTCCTCGCTCCGCAGGTGCGCCTGGTGCTCCGGAACTCCGGCATCATCGATCCCACCAGCATCGACGAGTACATCGCCTGGGGCGGGTACAGCGCGCTCATCGAGACCCTGCGCAACAAGACCCCGGACGAGGTCTGCGACGAGGTGCTCGCGAGCGGGCTGCGCGGCCGTGGCGGCGGCGGCTTCCCCACCGGCCGCAAGTGGAAGTTCGCCCGCGCGGCGAAGGCCCCGCAGAAGTACCTGATCTGCAACGCCGACGAGGGCGATCCGGGCGCGTTCATGGACCGTGCCGTGTGCGAGAGCGATCCGCACCGCCTCATCGAGGGCATCGTCCTGGCCTCGTACGGCATCGGGGCCTCGAAGTCCTACATCTACATCCGCGCCGAGTACCCTCTCGGGGTCAGGCAGCTCGAGCTCGCCATGGCGCAGGCCAAGGCCTACGGCTTCCTCGGCAAGAACATCCTCGACAGCGGCTTCGACCTCGACATCGTCATCAAGATGGGCGCCGGGGCGTTCGTCTGCGGCGAGGAGACCGCCCTCATCCACTCCATCGAGGGCAAGCGCGGGATGCCTCGACCCCGTCCGCCGTTCCCGGCCAACGAGGGCCTGTTCGGCAAGCCCTCGATCATCAACAACGTCGAGACGCTCGCCAACCTGCCCGCCGTGATGTCCATGGGAGCCCAGGCCTTCGCGGCCTTCGGCACCGCGGGCTCCAAGGGCACCAAGGTGTTCGCCCTGTCGGGAATGGTGAGCCGCACGGGCCTCGTCGAGATCCCCATGGGCACGTCGATCCGCGACATCGTGTTCAAAATCGGCGGCGGCGCACCCGGCGGCAGGAAGTGCAAGGCCGTGCAGATCGGCGGCCCCTCGGGCGGCTGCATCCCCGAGCCGCAGATGGATCTGCCCACGGACTACGAGGAGATCAAGAAGTTCGGGGCGATCATGGGCTCGGGCGGCCTCGTCGTGATGGACGAGGGCACCTGCATGGTGGATCTGGCCAAGTTCTTCATGGAGTTCATCCAGTCGGAGTCGTGCGGCAAGTGCATCCCGTGCCGTGAAGGGACCAAGCGCATGCTCGAGATCCTCGACTCCATGACCCACAACCGCAGGCTCGAGAACGAGGAGGACACCCTCCTGCGCTTCCAGGGAGTGATGGAGCTCGAGCGCCTGGCCAACGTGATCAAGGACTCATCGCTGTGCGGCCTGGGCCAGACCGCACCCAATCCGGTCCTCGCCACGCTGAAGTGGTTCCGCAACGAGTACGAGGCCCACGTGTACGATCGCACGTGCCCGGCGGGCGCGTGCAAGGAGCTCGTGGGAGCGCCCTGCGAGAGCGGCTGCCCGGTGGGCACCGAGGTCTGGCACTACGTGGCCCTCGTGGCCCGCGGCGAGCACCAGGAGGCGTATCGGATCATCCGCCAGGCCAACCCGCTGCCGTCGGCGTGCGCGCGCGTCTGCAACCACCCGTGCGAGAAGTCCTGCCGCTGCGGGGCCACGGGCGGCGACCCGATCGCGATCCGCACGCTCAAGCGCTTCGTCGTGGACCATGTCGATCCCGTGGCGTTCAAGGTCGACGTCAAGCCCGCGGGACCGAAGGCCAAGCGCGTGGCGGTCGTGGGCGCAGGTCCGGCCGGGCTCACCGCGGCCCACTGCCTGTCGGTCAAGGGGCACAGGGTCACGCTGCTCGAGAAGGAGTGCAAGGCGGGCGGCATGCTCGTGTGTGCGATCCCCGAGTACCGCCTGCCGCGCGCGGTGCTGGAGAAGGAGATCGCCGCGCTCCTGAACGAGAACACCGAGCTCAAGCTGAACACCGCTCTGGGCAAGGATTTCACGGTAGATTCGCTGTTCGAGCAAGGCTATGACGCCGTGTTCCTGGCCACGGGCTCGCACAACAGCAAGCGCCTGGGGGTGCCGGGCGAGGACGCGAAGGGCGTCATGGCGGGAGTCGAGTTCCTCAAGTCGTACAACCTGCGCCACGAGGAGTTGGGGCGCGGGCGGGTGGGAATCGTCGGAGGCGGCAACGCGGCGATCGACGCGGCGCGCGTGGCCATGCGCCAGGCGGCCGTGACCCACGTCACCGTTTACTACCGCCGCACCGAGGCCGAGATGCCCGCCTACCGCGAGGAGATTGATGCCGCCCGCCAGGAGGGCATCGAGATCGTGGAGCTCGTGACCCCGGTCGCGGTCGTCGAGAAGGGCGGCGTCGTCAGGGGCCTGCGCCTCCTGCGCAACGAGCTCGGCGCCGCGGACGCGAGCGGAAGGCGCAGTCCGGTCCCGGTGCAAGGCACGCAGTTCGAGGTGCAGCTCGACATGCTCGTGGCCGCGATCTCCGAGGAGCCCAGCACCGACGGGCTCGCGGATCTCGCCCTGTCGAAGTGGGGCTCGCTGCGCACCAACAGCGAGTCGCACATCACCAGCCGGCCGGGCGTGTTCGGGGGCGGCGACGTGGTGCGCGGCCCCAACACGGTCATCGACGCCATCTCGGACGGCAAGAACGCGGCCGAGATGATCGATCGCTACCTGACCGGAAAGAACATGAAGCGAATCACCAGGGTCAAGCTCCCGACCGTGTACGTGGAGCCCATGCCCGGGGAGGAGAGCGACCAGACGCCGGGTCGCGCCGCGGCGCCGCATCTGCCGGTCGAGAAGCGCGCCAAGAGCTTCGCCGAGGTGGAGCTCGCGCTCGCGGAGGCATCGGCGCAGTGCGAGGCCAGGCGCTGCCTGCGCTGCGATCTGGACTTCACGCAGCCCCTGTGAGACGTGCACGAAACGCCATGGGAGAGGAACGCAAGATGACGGAGAAAACAAAGATCCTGGTTGTCGACGACGACCGCGATTTCCTCGCGCAGACAGCGGGCCTGCTGCGCGATCGCGGCTACGACGTGATCGAGGCCTCGTCGCGGGCCGAGGCCGAGGAGACGCTGCTCCGCGTCCAGCCCGCGCTGGCCGTGCTCGACCTGATGATGGAGGAGATGGACTCGGGGTTCGTGCTCTGCCACACGATCAAGAGGCTCTACCCCGAGATGCCCGTGATCCTGCTCACCGCCGTGACCTCCGAGATGGGGTTCTCGTTCAAGACGCACGACGAGCGCGGACGCGCATGGGTCGAGGTCGATCTCACGCTCGACAAGCCAGTGCGTCCCGAGACCTTGCAGGTCGCGGTGGCCAAGCTGCTGGCCGACTCCTGACCGAGGAGGGGGCAGAAGATCTGCATCGTGGGAGGGATCAGTTCGTCGGAGCGACTTCGGAGATGATGAGCGCGCCTTCCAGGAGGTGGGAGGGGGCGCCGCAGCCGTCCTCGACGAGGTCGGCCATGCAGGCTGGCACCATGTCCGCGATGCGCTCGCGGACCGCGCAGATGGCGCCGTCGGCGTCCCATTCGGCCTCCACCGGCCAGTCCTCGCTGTCATAGCGGATGCCGAGGCCGTCGTAGAGGTTCACGAGCGTGTCGTCGACCGTGTACGGTGTGCCGTCGCCGCAGAAATCGGCGCGCAGCATGCGGGTGCAGGCCTGGTGAAGGGCCTCGAGCGACGTCCACTCGCAGTCATGGCCGTGGCCGCGGCTGCAGACCCTGGCGGTCTTCCACGGCATGTAGCCTCCCTCCACGCACTTGGCGATGGCATCGCCCACGCACGCGAAGGTGAACGCCGACGCGTCCTCGATATGCGCTCCGCCGCCTTCCACGCCTTCCCGATAGTTCCACCGGCCGTTCATCGGGATGGCCGCAACGGGCTCGTCGTTCTCGTCGAACCCGCACAGCGGAACCGGCCCGTCCTGGGTCGCGTAGGAGACATCGTAGAAGCGCACGTCCTTGACCGCCCTGCCCTCGCCGCGCCGGATGTCTTCCACCTTGAGCGGCAGCGTGAGGCCGTTGTCCAGGGTCGCCGTGAACACCGCGTCGATGAAGTCGTCGCCCGTGGCCTTCCTGCCGCGAGCATCCTCTCCCTCGAACCGCGACGCGACGAGGGACACGGAGCGGGCCGGGCCTTTGCGGAGCGTGACGCCGTTCAAGGACACGCCGGTCACGATGCGACCGTCGAGGAGGCGACCATTCAGATCGCGGCCGTTGAGATCCCGTCCCACCAGGCCCCTGTTGTACCCCACGCCCACCCGGATAAACAGATTGAAGCTCTGGGCCCAGGACACCGCGGAGACCGCTGACAAAACCATCCCCGCCAGCATCGTCAGAACCCATCTTGTCACTTTCGGTTTCATGGTCCACCTCCGTCCTATCCCGGGTGATGCAACCATGATGCCACCATGCCTGGTTTCAATGATTTCGTGGTGTTATGAGTGGATTTCTCAGAAATGATCTTAAGAGAACACCGAACTTGTACGCCGATTCGGCGCAATGCGCGCTTTCAGCGCGATGGACCATCCGCGCAGATGCGTACGCCCACGCTGATATCGCGGAACGCGGGCTCCGTGATCTCCCGGTCCGTGGACCGGCTCGAGTTGGCGCCGAATGCCCAGCTCCCGCCGCGAGCTGCGTGGCCGCCCTTTTCGAACGACGAATCGACCCATTCCCAGACGTTGCCGGCCGCGTCGTCGAGCCCGAACGGGCTTCGGGAAGCCGGGTGCGCGCCGACCTCGTCCGGGCCCATGCCCAGGGGATCCTTATTGTACGTGGCGTCGTGGTTGGCGTCGTCCGGAGCGAGGGCCGCCCCGTGCGGATACTCGCGACCGTCGGCTCCGCGTGCGGCGCGCTCCCACTCCAGGTCCGTGCACAGGCGGGCCCCCCGCACCCTGCCCGATCGGTCGAGCCACATCGCGTAGGCCTCGGCCTCGGCCGCCGTGACCCCGGACACCGGGAACCTGAGCCAGTCCTGGCGCGCGCGCCTGTCCCGGGAGGGGTAGAGGATCGGCTGGCCCGCCGCGGCCTCGTAGGACCGCGCCGTGGGTTGGATCGAGAGCTTCCATGCGCCGGACCGATCCTGCCCAAGCGACAGGGCGCCCTGGAACCCGCCCTTCTCGGCGTGCGGAGCACGGGACGCGCGCTCGGCAGGGGGCATGGCCGTGAGGTACGCGATCCAGTCCGCGAAGGTCGTTTCGTGAAGGGCCACCAGGTATCCCCGGGTGGTGACCGCGTGAACGGGGGCCGTGTGGAAGAAGTCGCGCCTGAGGCCGTCGTCGGCCGCGCTGCCGAACAGGAACCTGCCCGGCGGCACGTAGGCGAAGCCGCCAGGCACGTCCTTTGCGAGCGGCAGTGACACCGTGAAACGGGCCGTCTCGCCGCGGCCGATCACGAACGGGTGGCTGACTTCGCTGTGGCCGGGGGCGCTCAGCCTGGCCAGGTACGATCCCGCCGGCAGGTCGACGCCGCCCGCGAGGCCGTTCGGGACCTTCACGCGCTCAAGCACGAGCCGTCCCCGGTCGTCCGTGACGTAGCGCTGGAGCTCCACCCGGGCGTCGGCGGGCTTGACGATCAGCGATACCCGGGCCGGAGAGCTCCAGAGCCTTCCGCGGGCTCCGTCCTTGTCGAAGAGGGCCATGCGGCCCAGGTACTCCTCGACGAGCCGCTGTTGCCCGGCCGCCTCCGCGGCTTTGGCCCGCTCAAAAAGGACGTCCGCGGTCAATGTCCGCGCATCCTCCCGCCCCCAAGACAGCGAAAGCGCCGTCTCCAGCCGGCCGCTCGCCTTGCCCAGGATCGGCTGGAGCTTCCCCTCGACCGCCCGGAAAGAGGCCCAGGCTTGCTCGGCCTCCTGCGCCCGCCCGGCGTCGAAAAGGGAGAGCGCCTTCGTCTTTCGGGAGCCTGCGTCGATCTGGATCTTTCGGGCTTCCTGCACGAAGCCTCGCGCCGCTATGACCTCTCGGTCCACCCGCGCCGCCAGGTCCCGGCTTTCTTGGAACGTCATCACCGCCCAGGCGGCGGCGACGAGCAGGGGCACGCCCGCGGCGGCGGCGATCCTGGCGGCGAGCTTTGTGCGCCGGACGCGGACCGATTCGAGGAGGAACGCGGCCTCGACGCTCGTGAGGCCCGTGCGGTCGAGCCCACGCGCCTCGCGGATCTGCCTCGCGCTCCACAGGACGTCCCGGGATCGGCCAAGCCGCACCCACTCGGACACGGCGTTCCGGAGCCGCTCGCGGACCATCCGCGCGTCCGCGTCCTCGGAGAGCCAGGCGGCCAGCGTGGGCCATCCGGTGATCAGGGTTTCATGGGCGATCTCGAGCCCCGGTCCGGCCGGCGTGTCCCTCGCCACGAGGAGCCTGCCCCGCACGAGCCCGTCGACGGCCGCGCGCACGTGAGGGTCGATGGCGCCGAGCTCGGCGTCGGTCCTGCGCGCCCGGGTGCCGTCCGCGGTCACGAGCGACGAGAGCACGCGCCTCGCGGCCTCCCTCACCTGCGGAAGCATGCGGGAAAGGACGCCATCCGCGTGACGACCGAGCGCCCCGGACACGCCGCCCACAGCCCGCAAGGCGGCCCGCGTGACGACCTTGTCCGATGGCCCCAGGGTCTCCCACATCTCGGTGAGCGCGAACTCGAGCAGGGGGAGTCCACCGTGGGCCGCCTCGGTGGAGATCACGAGCTCATCGACGAAATCCCGGGACTCGAACGAGACGCCCTTGATCTGCGCCGGGCCCACGATGGCGTCGCGGATCCGCTCGGCCGACAGAGGCCTCAAGAAATACAGGGCCCGCGAGACCTCGTCCCCGAGCCTGGGGAGGTTTGCCACGCGGCTCAGGAAATCCCCGCGCACCGTGGCGAGGACGCGGATCGACGGGGACGGCACCACGAGCCAGCCGAGCGCCTCGGACACCGCGGCCGCAGCCTCGGGATCGGCGAGCGTGGCGAGCTCCTCGAGCTGATCCACGCACAGGAGGAGACCGCGGGTTTCACCGAGCGCGGCACGCAATGCCCGGGCCAGGCCTCCCGGATCCTCGATCACGCGGCGCGTCACCTGCTCCTCGTCCATGCCGCACAACGGCGCAAGAACCACGGCGAGGGCCTGTGCCGGGTACCGTCCCGGAACCAGGGTCGCGGCGGACCAGGCGCGCCCGGCGCCGAGCCAGCGCTCCACGCGCGGGATGACGCCGGCCTTGCACAGGGACGACTTCCCGATTCCCGAGTCGCCTGTGACGAGGACGAAGGGATCCGCGACCAGGCGCTCCAGGATCATGCGGATCTCGGAGTCGCGACCGAAGAAGAAGCTCTGGTGCTCGGCGTCGAACGCTTGCAGCCCCCGGTAGGGATTCCCGTCGGGGATGATGCGGTCCCGGCCCGCGGGCCCGAGCTGGACGAGCGCGGCGCGCAGCTCGCCGCCCGAAGCGAACCTGGCCGCCGGGTCGCGCCGCAGGCACCTGTCCACGATCGCGGCCAGCGCCGGATCCACGGAAGGCGCGGCCTCGGCCAGGGGCGTCGCGTCCACGCCGAGCACGCGCGCCTTGAGCCGGGGGAGATCGGGCGCCGTGTGCGGCGGTTCGCCCGCGCACAGGAAGTAGAGCAACGCACCCACGGAGTAGACGTCCGAACGGAACGTGGCGGGTCCGCCGGCCCACACCTCGGGCGCCAGGTAGCGCGGCGTGCCCATGATCGTTCCCACCTTGGTGAGCGCCTGTTCCTGGGCCGCGGCCATTTCTTCGAGGGCGATGCGCGCCGTGGAGTCGGCCGATTCCCCGGCGTCGGCCGGCGCGGACGTTACGGGCGAAGGCGTCTCCACCTGACCGACGAGCTTCGCGATCCCGAAGTCGAGCAGCTTCACCTCGCCGTCCTCGGACAGGATGGCGTTGGCCGGCTTGATGTCGCGGTGCACGACGCCCCGGTTGTGCGCCGCGGCGAGCCCGTGTGCGATGTCGGACGCGATCCGGACCGCCAGCTCCGGGGTGACCGGCCTCGGCAGCGCGTCGAGCGGGGTTCCGCGGATGAACTCCGAGACCAGGTACGGATGTCCATCGACCTCGCCCACGCGATAGATCGAGACCACATTCGGATGCTGGAGCCTCGCGATGGCGCGGGCCTCGGCCAGGAAGCGACGGTTCGAGCTGGGATCGTCCGCGCCCTGCGAGATGAACTTGATCGCCACGGGCCGGTCGAGGATGGTGTCCTCGGCCAGGTGGACCTCGCCCATGCCTCCCTTGCCGAGCAGGCGGACGAGCCTGTACCCGTCGAACTCGCGCCTCGGCTCCCGCGTGGGCATGGCCCCCCTTACCCGTCGTCCCTGAGGCGCCGCCTGCTGCTCGGGATGGCCGAGAGCCCGTACAGCTTCATCTTCGTGACCAGGGTGCGCTGCGGCATGCCGATGAGCTCGGCGGCCCGCGCCCGCACGCCATCCGTCGCGAGAAGAGCCTCCTCGATGCGCGCCCGTTCCAGCTCGCGCACCTCGTCCGCGAGCTTGCGGAAGCGCCGTGGGGCGCCCCCCGCGACGCCGGGAACGCCCGCGCCGGAGGCGAGCGGCGCCTTGCCGACCAGCCAGGGGGCGGCCCTCACGCTGATCCGATCCGGAAGCTCGGCCGCTTCGAGGACGTCGGAGCGGATCGACGCGGCCACGAAATCCATGAGGTTGCGCAACTCCCGCACGTTGCCGGGCCAGTCGTGCAGCTCGAGCCGCTGCATGGCCATCCGGGAGATGGACATCGGCTCGCGGCCCGCCTTGAGGCAGGCCTCCCCGAGAAACGCGCGGGCGAGCGCCGGCACGTCGAGCGGCCTTTCCCTCAGGGGCGGGACCGCGATCGTGGCCGCGCCAAGCCTGTAGAAAAGGTCGCGTCTGAAGCGCCCGGCCTCGATCTCGGCCTCCACCGAGCGGTTCGTGGCGGCCACGATACGCACGTCGATATCGCGCTCGCGCACGGACCCCACCGGGCGCACCCGGTGCGTCTCCAGCACGCGCAGGAGCTCGGCCTGGGTGCGCGGCGAGCTCTCCGTGACCTCGTCGAGGAACACGGTGCCGCCCTTGGCGCTCTCGAGCAGGCCGATCCTGGCCGTCGCGGCGCCGGTGAACGCCCCGCGCTCGTGGCCGAACAGCTCGCTCTCGAGGAGCGACTCGGACACGGCCGCGCAGTTGATGGAGACGAGGGGGGCGGCATTGCGCGACGACCACGCGTGGATGGCCGAGGCCACGGCGTCCTTGCCGGAGCCGGTCTCGCCCGTCACGAGGACCGGCATCTCGGAGCGGGCGAGATCGCGGGCCAGCTCGAACAGGCGCCTCATTTTCGGGTCGACGACGATGACGGCACGACCGCCGAGCTCGAAAGAGGCCGCGGACTCGCGGACGGACGCGATGCTCCCGGACGCCGCGCCTCCGGCCGCGTGCCTCGCTCCGGCAAGCAGGGCGTCCAGGTCGGATCCGTCCTCGGGGCAGCGCGACAACCCCGCCCGCGCCGCCGGGGCGATCGGGAGGAGCGCGTCGAGCACGCGCCGGGCCGGAATGTCCGCCGAATCCGCGGTCTCCGGGAAGAGGACCACCATTTCGCCGGATACGTCCCACCCGATGACGTCCACGAAGCGTATCGCCCCTGTCGCGGCGGCACGGATCCTCGCGTGGTCATCGCCTCCGACGGCCCCCGTGCGGACCACGAGCACCGACAGCGGGCGCCCGTAACGCAGCGAACGATCGATCTCCTGCCGCATGCGATGGAGCAGGTCGGGCATGTCCATCACCAGGCGATCGGCCACGTCCTGCAAGGCGCGGTAGAGGACGAGGATCGTCGCTCCGGCCGTGATCACGTCGCCCGAGATGAGCGACCGCGCGCCCGTCACGGCCTCGCCGTTCACCTGGATTTCCCCGCCGTCCGCCGACACCTCGAGACCGGTCTCACCATGCGTCGACACGATCCGGAACAAAGGCGCATCGCACGGCTCTTCCGCCGCGTCGACCCGTCCGTCGGCCGCTTTGCGGAAGGATATCCGGCCTTGTGCCGGAAGAGGCACCCGCTTCGTCGTCCCCGCGGAAAAGACCAGCACATACGACTCCCGCTCGCTCGCGAGATGGGCCGCGATTTTCCCCACGGAGTCGTCGTTTCTTTGCTCCGGCATCAAGATCTCCTTTGTGCCCGGCAGGATACTTCAAGAACGGGCGTGCCATCAACTCGCGTTCTTGGTTCTGGGTCGGCACTTGTCCGGGAATGGGAGATGCAATAGTCTCGCTTCCGCAAAAGCCAATCGCGGCAATAGGAGGAAACCGGATGCGCGCAGTCGTGGTTATCGCGTTCGCCATCGCGCTCGCCGGGCCACGGGCGTTCGCCGAGGCCGGGGGCGACGGCGAAGCCAAGGCGGCCTTTGAAAACGGCAAATCCCTCTTTCACGAAGGGAAGTACGCCGAGGCCGCGGACGCGTTCCGCGAGGCGAACCGGCTCAAGCCCACGTGGAAGCTCCTCTACAACATCGGGCAGGCCGAGGCCGTGGCGAAGCGGTACGCCAAGGCACTCGAGGCGTTCGAGGCCTACCTCGCCCAGGGCGGGGACGAGGTGGAGCCCGAACGGCGGGACGAGGTGCTGCGCGAGATGGAACGGCTGCGGCCGCTCGTGGGGGTCATCGAGGTGCGCGCGCCCGCCGGCGTGGAAGTGGTGGTGGACGGCGAGACGGCCGGGGTCCTGCCGCTGCCCGGGCCGCTGCGCGTGGGCGCCGGGAGCCATGATGTCGTGCTCAGGGAACGCGATCGCGTGCTCCTCCGGCGGCAGGTCACGGTGGCCGGCACCATGACGACCGTGGTGGAGGCCCCGACGTCGTTGACCGTGCCGGCGGCGGCACCGGCGCCGATGGCGAAACCGCAGCCGGCCGCGAAAACCGAGGAGCCGAAGCCCCGGCCCAAGGAGCCGCCGAAGAGCCCCGAGCCCGAGGAGGACAAGGGCGTGCCGTGGCTCACGGTGGGCGGCGCTGTGGCCATGGTGGTCGGCGCTGCCGGAATCGGGATCGGCGGGTACTTCATCCACAAGGGCAACGGCGACTACGAGGATTACAAGCACGCGGCCCGGAGCGGGGACGAGGGGACGTGGAGGACGCTCAAGGACGACACCATCCCCGGGGACAAGGCCGGGGCCGTGGCCGGGTTCGTGGCCGGCGGCGCCCTGCTCGTGACCGGAGCCGTGCTCCTCGCCCTGGACCTGATCCCGGACGAGGGACCCGGCGCAGCCGCGGCCGTGGGGCCGGGCGGGCTCGCGGTGCGGTTCTGATGGCGCGAGGGAGGAGAGAGATGGACAAGGCGCGACTGCTGGCAATGCTCCTGACCGTTGGCCTGGCTGGCTGCTGGGATACCGGGGCCTACCCGTTGCAGCAGGACTCCGGCCCCGGCACGTCGGGCGACGCGGATGCCGATACGGACTCGGACTCGGACGCGGACGGCGACACAGACACGGACGGCGATACCGACTCGGACACGGATTCCGACACCGATACCGACACGGACGGCGACATGGACTCTGATGGCGATGCGGACACGGACGGCGACACAGACACCGAGCCGCGCATCACGGGCATCGACGGCACGGGACCGGCGATCGCGATCGCGCCGCGCCCGGAGGATCAGGCCGACTGGGACGCGCACGGGACGGATCGAGCTCCGGCCGCGCACCGCGTGGGCACCGTGGAACAGACGCTCGTCATCACGGGAGAGAACCTCTCGGGCGCGACCTCGGTCACGGCCGAGGGGCAGGAGAGCCAGGGCTCCATCGCATTCTCGATCGAGAGCGCATCCGCGGTCGAGGTGATCGCCAAGTTCCCATCGCCGCTCGCCATCGGCGCGGGGCTGTTCATCTTGACCGTCTCCACGCCGCAGGGCGACGCCGCGGTGAAGGTGTTCCTTCTGCAGGGGGAGAAGGGCGACCCGGGCACCAGCGTGCTCGACTGCGACGCCGGGGGCTGCACGCTCGATCAGAACCTGATCGTGAACGGCGCGGTGACGGCGCAAAGCGCGACCGTGGATGCGCTCGCGGCCAATACGTCCTACTGGCTCCCGGAATGTCCCATGGGCTATCTGCGCGACACGACCGCGACGGGCATCATGCTGTGCAAGAAGGGCAGCGACCAGATGGCGAAGGTGGGCAACTTCTGGATCGACCGGTACGAGGCGTCGCTGTGGGAAACGGCCGCGTGCGGCGGGAGCCAGTACGGTGCGGGCGGCGACAACTATCCGGCCAACTTCCCGGACAACGGCAACTGGTCCACACCGGTCTATGCCTGCTCGATGACCGGGGTGACGCCGTCGCGGTACATGACGTGGTTCCAGGCGCAGCAGGCGTGCGAGCTTGCGGGCAAGAGCCTGTGCACGAACGAGGAGTGGCAGGCGGCCGCGGCCGGGACGTACGACCCCGGGAGCGCGGGGACGGGCACGCAGTGCCAGATCGCGAACACGGGACCGCGTGCGACCGGTCTGGCCGGGACCACGCCGGGCGCGAATACGACCTGCGTGTCCATGTGGGGAGCCGAGGACATGATCGGAAACTCGGCGGAGTGGGTGTCGTGGTGGGGAGAAGGCGGGAGGACGTGGATGACGTCGAACGGACAGGAGGCGGCCGCGGTGTGGGGCGCGTCGTACGGGAGCGACTCCACGTGGAGCGTGAACGGCACGGCGTCCAACGGGACGTCCTGGACAGCGGGCCTGCCGGCGGCGGCGATCCGCGGCGGGGACTGGTTCGACGGCTCCAAGGCCGGGGCCTTCACCATGGGCCTGGGCGACGGCCTGTCGAGCTGGACCAACTATGGAGGCGCTCGTTGCTGCATGCGCCGATGAGCGCTGAGACGGAGGAAGACGTGACAGACTCGACCAAGCAAAGCAACTCGCGGGCAGCTCGGTGGATCGCGCGGATCGGCCTCATCGGCCTCTTGCTCGGAACCGGCGAGGCCACGGCGCAGGTGTTCTTCCTGCAAGGCGAGAAGGGCGTTGCCGGCGACAGCGTGCTCGACTGCGACGGCACGGACTGCACGCTCGACCAGAACCTGGTCGTCAACGGCGCAATGACCGCGCAGGGTGCGACCGTGGACACGCTCACGGTCAATACGTCCTACTGGCTCCCGGAATGTCCCATGGGCTATCTGCGCGACACGACCGCGACGGGCATCATGCTGTGCAAGAAGGGCAGCGACCAGATGGTGAAGGTGGGCAACTTCTGGATCGACCGGTACGAGGCGTCGCTGTGGGAAACGGCCGCGTGCGGCGGGAGCCAGTACGGTGCGGGCAGCGACAACTATCCGGCCAACTTCCCGGACAACGGCAACTGGTCCACACCGGTCTATGCCTGCTCGATGACCGAGGTGACTCCGTCGCGATACATGACGTGGTTCCAGGCGCAGCAGGCGTGCGAGCTTGCGGGCAAGTCGTTGTGCACGAACGAGGAGTGGCAGGCGGCCGCGGCAGGGACGTACGACCCCGGGAGCGCGGAGACGGGCACGCAGTGCCGGATCGCGAACACGGGACCGCGTGCGACCGGTCTGGCCGGGACCACGCCGGGTGGGACCGCGACGTGCGTGTCGATGTGGGGAGCCGAGGACATGATCGGAAACCTGTGGGAGTGGGTGTCGTGGTGGGGGCAAGCGGGCACTGTAGACACTGGCTTCACGAACGGAGAAGAGGCTGCCGGTGTCTGGGGCGCGAGCTACGGCAATGACTCCACGTGGAACGTGAACGGCACGGCGCACAACGGCATGGCATGGGCTGCGGGCCTGCCGGCGGCGGCGCTCCGCGGCGGGGGCTGGGACAACGACTCCAAGGCCGGGGCCTTCGCCATGGACCTGTACGACGGGCCTTCGCACTGGAACAACAACGCAGGCGCTCGCTGCTGCCGCCGGAAGTGACCCCCCCTCCCCAGCCCCTGTTGCCGCCAGCCGGCCCCCGGTGGCCTCAACCCCTCTCGCCGAGCAGCCGGTCGAGGACGATGGCCACGGCGCCGCGCACGGACAAATGGTTCCAGTCCGAGGGATCGCCGATGGGCTCGAGCAGCGCGTCCGCGGCCTTAAGCACCTCGTCGCTGAGCCCGTAGCCGGTCCCGAAGAGCAGCACGTACGGACCCGGCTCCCGGGCCATGCGATCGCGCATTTCCTTGAAGGCGGTGGTTCCGGACCGCTTGCGGGCGCACGTGGCGACCATGATGGGCCTCGCCTCCCGCCCCGCCTTCACCTCCCGAACGACCTCGTCGAGATCGCGGCTCACGCGCACCAGGTTCATGGCCTCGACGCGCGTGGGCACCCGTCTCGCGCCGAACCCCTCGCGCCAGTGGCGCAGGATGCGTCCGACAAGCTCGATCTGCGCGCCAAGCGGCGTGACCACGTGGTAGCTCGCGAGCCCGAAGGTGCGCGCGCTGCGCGCGTTGTCGTGGATGTCCAGGTTCGTCACGGCCGTGGTGACGATGCGGCCTTCCTTGTTGAGCACCGGGTGGTGCACGAGCGCCAGGTGGACCTCGGGCCTCATTCCTCGCCTCCGCCCGCGCCCTCTTCGACCTCCGCCGCTGCGAGGAGCTTGAGATCCTCGCGGCCGAGCGCGAGGGCCGCGAAGAGATCCGGCCTGCGCCGCTTGGTGCGCAGGAGCGCCTGTCCTCTCCGCCACGTCGCCACGTGGCCGTGGTCCCCGGACAGGAGCACCTCGGGCACGCGCCTGCCGGCGGCCACCTCGGGCCTCGTGTACTGTGGGTACTCGAGGAGCCCCTCCGAGAACGACTCCTCCACCACGGACTCGGCGTTGCCGAGCACGCCCGGTACGAGCCTCGAGACGGCTTCGATGACCGCCATGGCCGCGACCTCGCCGCCGTTCAGCACGAAGTCGCCAAGGCAGATCTCCTCGTCGAACTCGTCGCGCACGCGCTCGTCCACGCCCTCGTACCTGCCGCAGAAGAGCGCCAGCGCCGGCAGCGCCGCGAGAGCGCGCACGCGATCCTGATCGAGCCTTCGCCCCTGGGGCGTGAGCAGCACCCTGTGGCAGGGCGGCAGCGCGGCGAGCGCCTCGAGGATCGGCTCGGGCTTCATGACCATGCCCGAACCGCCGCCGTACGGGGTGTCGTCCACGCTTCTGTGCCGATCGTGCGTGAAGTCGCGCAGGTTCCAGACGCGCACGCTCACGAGCCCCTTTGAAACCGCCTTGCCGAGCAGCCCGGCACCGGTGAACGCCGGGAAGAGCTCCGGGAAGATCGTGATGACGTGGAGCTCAAGCATGGTCCGCACCTCTCCCCTTGCGCGATCTCTCGCGCGGCAGGTCGTCGATGTCGTGAAGCTCGATGCGGCGCGCGTCCCAGTCGATGGCGACCACGAAGTCCTCGGCGACGGGAACCTCGATGGTCTCGGCGCCCGTGTCCACGGTCACGATCTCGACGCCGCCCGCGTCCCTTGTCTGCGTGACGCACCCCATGCGGACGCCGCCCACCGACGCCTCGAGCCCGATCAGGTCATCCACGTAGAACTCGCCCGGCTCCGGAGCCGGCAGAACCGCCCGCGGCACGAGGAGCCTGGCGCCCTTCCGCACGTCGGCGTCGTCGCGATCGTCCACCCCCTCGAAGCGGACGATGACGCCCTCCCCTTTGCGCTTCACTCCCACGACCGCGAGGTGCTCCTCGCCGGCCGCGGTCGCGAGAACCACGGTGCTCACGCGACCAAGGATGTCGGACTTGTCGTTGTGAAGACGAACGTTGGCCTCGCCCCTCAAACCATGTGGCCGCCCCACGACCCCGATCTCGACGAGGCGTTCAAAGGAGAGTTGAGCCACGCTCTTCGCGTACGTTCGGGCCGCTACTCGATGATGTCGAGCATGGCGCGCTTGCGGATCTTGGTGGACGCCGCGCTTAGGATCGTGCGCATCGCTCGCGCCGTCTTGCCCTGCTTGCCGATGACCTTGCCCAGGTCCTCCTTGGACACGCGGAGCTCGACCACCGACGACTGCTCGCCCTCGATCTCGCGCACGTCGACATTATCCGGATTGTCGACCAGGGCCTTGGCCATGAACTCGATGAGATCCTTCATCTGCATTTTCCCAACCTCCGCACTCCGTTCGTCACGCGGCACCGCAAACGCGATGCCTTCAGCCGTTCTTCCCCGGACGGCGTGATGCCATTCTTCGGCCACCCTCTCCGACCGAACCGTTTCTCAGATCGTATTGCAATAACCCCCA
>JAQTNF010000067.1 GCA_028713995.1 Deltaproteobacteria bacterium
TGAGCAGGTATCGGTGGGCGTGCTGCTGCGGGCACTTCAGGTAGCACTGGAGCGCGGACACGGACACGTGGGGGGCATCGCGCAGGATCTTGAGGGCTGTGGCGGTCATGCGGCCCTCCTCTTGCTCCTGTCGATCTCCTCGCCGAGCATGGAGATGAAGGCGGAGGCGTCGTTCTTGGTGAGGTTCTCGGGCTGTACGCCGTACATCTCTACCGAGCGCTTGCGCACGGCTTCGGCGTCGAGCTTGAGCCCCCGGGCCATGCTCCAGATGGCCTGGAGCTGCTTCTGCGTGAGCCGGTCGCGGGCGTCGTTGGCGGGCTTGGTGGCCTTGGGCTTCTCCTCGGGCTGCTCGGGCACGTCATCGGAGTACAGATACGCGGCCACGCCGAGCATGGTGGCGCACTTCTTGAGGGCATCCGTCGCGGCGGCCTTGTACGCGTCGGCCTCGGACAGGACTTCCCCGGTCTCGCGCGAGATGGCGGGCATGCCGCGGCCGAACGCCTCCTTCACCACGCCGAACGCGCCGAGGCGTCCGAGGACGAGCACCTCGCCCGTGGTGAGCACGTGGTGCTCCACGATGGTGAAGTTCCAGTTGTTCTCGAAGCAGTCGTTGAGCCTGGCGATGATCGCGGCGCCATCCACGTAGTTGATGGGCTTGCCGAAGTTGCCTCTGCGGTTCTTGACCGCGTCGGCGGGGAACGGGGCGGATAGGGCTTTGCGGATGTTGGGTTCCATTTCTCTTTCTCCTTTGTTTGAAGGGTTTTCGGGCTTGGGGTTACGGGCGCACGGGGGGGGGCGTGCTGCGTGTTATCGGATCACGGGCGTGAGTTACGCGGGCGCGATGGATTGGGGGTCAGGACAAAATGCGGGGACGAAGAGCTATTCGGTGTGAAAGGTGCCCCGGCAGACGGGGTTAGCGCCTGCCGGGGCGGGGATCCAGGGCGGTCCCGCTAGGGCTGCATATCCTTGTACCGAAAATAACGCGTGGATTCTGGGCGAGAGCGGCTACGGCGCGCTGGCGCCGCTCGCTGCGCTGTCGTCGCCGCGCTGTCGTCGCCACGCTGTCTCCGCGCTTGACCGGCCGCCCTGCCTGGGCGACACTAATCACGAGCCGACCAGAAGTTCGCCTCTGGCCCCGCGAGGGGCTCGCCGGACTCGTCATCCGGGACGGAGAAGAGCAGAAGGCCAGGCTCAGGACAAAGCAGCCCTCGTTCCTCGCCGCCGTTACTGCGGGGGGTGACTCCCTCCGTGTGTGCGGTTCGGGCGGGACGGGTTATCCCGCGAGGGCTGCGCTCGTCGCCGCCCGTTTTTCTGTCAGCGGGCGGAGTCATGGGAGGACACCATGGGCCGCTCGATCCTGTTCCTGGCATTCGGGGTTGTCGCACTCGGGGTTGTCGCGCTGTCGTGCTCCGGCGGCGGCGGAAGCTCGGGCGACGTGTGCACGCCTGGCGCTGTCCAGGAGTGCACGTGCGGCGGGAGTGTACCCAACGGCACGCAGGCGTGTCTCGATGACGGGAGTGGGTGGGAGGATTGCGACTGCGGCGAGAACACCGATACCGGAACTGATTCCGACGGGGATGCTGACGGCGACACAGACGGGGACACGGACGCCGACTCGGATACTGGCGGCGACACTGATGCCGACACTGACGCAGACACGGACGCCGACTCGGATACTGACACCGACTCCGACACCGACTCCGATAGCGACACCTACATAACCTGTTCCTCCCTCAACGGCGATTGCGTCCACATCGGAGTGTGCACTTACGGCGGAGGAACGGAATACACCACGCCGGATTGCACGGGGTGGAACAAGAAGTGCTGCGTCCATCCTGACGCGGGGCCAGACGCAGACTCGGACTCCGACAGCGACTCTGACACCGGCGGGGATACCGACTCCGACAGCGACTCTGATTCTGACAGCGATTCCGACTCGGACGCGGACAGTGATTCGGATAGTGACAACGACAGTGACTCCGACACCGACTCTGACACCGACTCTGACAGCGACTCTGACACCGACTCTGACACCGACTCTGACACCGACTCCGACTCCGATTCCGACTCCGACAGCGACACCGACTCCGACACCGACTCCGACACCGGTACGGGGGGAATCATAACCTGTGCCTCAGTGGGCGGAACGTGTGTACATCCTGGAACATGCAGCGGCGTGGAACATCCTGAGGCATGGTGGGAGTGTACCGGATACTTCAATCTCTGTTGTGTCACGGGGTCAGATAGTGACTCTGACTCGGACAGCGATTCGGATAGTGACAGCGATTCGGACAGCGACTCTGACAGTGATTCTGACTCCGACTCCGACGTGTGCGCCATCAACGTGAACGAGACCTTCTCCACCGGGATGCCCACCGGCTGGACGGTTTACAACCAGAGCGTCTTCTACCCGGACAAGTGGGCTTGCGGGCCGAACGCCTGCTCTGTCACAAACCTTTCCAACGGGAGCATCGACAGCGCCCTGCACACGAAGTGGTACACAATCGGGACGTGCGACAAGAGCGACGTCAGCGTGGAGTTCGACTTCAATATCACGGCGTACCCCTGGTACACGGGGGACTGTGGAGGAGTAGGTATAGAGGTCGATTACGACGGGCACTGGCGTAATATGGGGTATGTCGTCCACAATGGATGGAATGGCCTCACGATCCCTGCCTCGATATTGAACGGCGCGTACTACTTCAGGCTGGGGTTCAGATGCTATGTCGGAGGCGCGAATATCGGTCAAGGAAGATGCACGTTGGATAACGTGCGGGTGACGGGGCACGAGTAAACAATCACAAAGAGGGAATGGTGGGTCTTGCCCTCCGTTGCGCGAGTGGGCCATCGATGACTTCCGGATTGTCAGTCAGTAAGAGAGAAGAAAGGAAAGAGATACAATGAGTATTGAGAGGGGTTCGAATGAGAATTCGGGTTATGACCCGCAGGCTGAAATCGCGGATTACAAGAAGAGGCTTATAGCGGAAGAGCATCGGAGTTTCGCCCTCACCGCCACCGCCTCGTCCTTGTGTTTCATCCGGCCGTCCTCCTCGCGGTGCTCCCGCGATAACGGCCTCGATCCTACGCAGCTACGCCGCAAATCTCATGCACGGCTGCCGAAGCGACACGCATGAGCAAGAAGGACATGACCAATTCGGATCTGAACGATCTGGGCCGAGCCAAGGCCCTGCTCGAAAACCCGAGCTTCGCCGTCAAGGCGATGAACATGGTGGGCAGCCCCATCGAGAAGGGGCTCAAGCTCTTGCCCGCGAACTGGTCCGAGAAGGTGCAGGTCGCCACGCGGACGGCTCTCGACAAGGCCCTGCACGTGGCCATCGGCACCATGCGGCCGAGCACGGAGATCGAATCGTCGGACGCCTGGCACAAGGTGGCGGTCGGGCTCTCGGGCGCGCTCGGCGGCGCGTTCGGCTTGCCAGCCCTGGTCGTCGAGCTGCCGGTGACCACGACGATCATGCTGCGCTCCATCGCGGAGATCGCGCGCAGCAAGGGCGAGGACCCGCGCTCGCCCGAGACCGCCATGGCCTGCATGGAGGTCTTCGCGCTCGGGGGGCCGACGACTTCGGACGACGCGTCGGAGAGCGGCTACTTCGCGGTGCGCATGGCGCTCGCCAAGGCCGTAAGCGAGGCCGCGTCGTTCATCGCCGAGAAAGGGCTTGTGGAGGAAGGCGCACCCGTGCTCGTGCGCCTCATCGCGAGCATCGCGGCGCGCTTCGGCGTGGTGGTCGGTGAGAAGGCGGCGGCGCAGATCGTGCCGGTCATCGGCGCAGCGGGCGGCGCGGCCGTGAACGTGGCCTTCATGGACCACTTCCAGGACATGGCCGAGGGACACTTCACCGTGCGCCACCTGGAGCGCAAGTACGGAGCTGAGATGGTGCGCGCGGCGTACGACCGCCTGCCGCGTTGAGAAGGAGATCGCAGATGACGACGAAAGACGATGTCGTCGGCAACACCACAAGCTGCCAATGGAGCGTGAACACGCCGACCATCATGGTCGGAAACGCAAAGGAGAGACCATGAGCGAAGAATTCTCACTGTTTACTGAAGAACAACGTCTGGCTTATTGCGGCGCGTGCAGCCTCGCCTACGGTCTGTACATGGCGGGCATCGATACAGATCAGGACGAGGTCGCAAGGAAGATTGGCCGGCGAGGCGGCGGATACGACGAGCATGAATTGAAGCGGGCGGCGAACAAGTATGGTGTAAGGTCTGAATTTCTTCTCGTAGACGACAAGGGCAAGGGTCATAGTTTCGCGGAACGGCTCAGGAAACACCTCCAGAGCGGGAGGCCCGCCGTCTTGCTAAACAACCACTTTGGGGCGTTCAAGCATTGGATCGCGGCGCTTGGCTACGTGGAGGACAAACAACAGTTCATCCTCATCGATCCCAATGACCATGATCCGATCTTCTGCCGCTGGTCCGAGCGTACGCTCATCCAGAATTCGTGGAATGAGGACGACGCCCCTTGCGAAAAATGCCACGGTGACAGGACCATCCCGTGCCCGACGTGCGATGGAAACGACCCGGGGTGTCGCAGATGTGACCGCAACGGCGAAGTGAGGTGTCCTGACTGCAAAGGAACGGGGATCGACGCCAGCGAGCCCGACCAGTACTTTGCACTTCTGCTGGACTGCCCCACTCGTTGGAGAATGACCGAGGACTTCGTTCGGCTTTGTGAAGCAGGATCGGCCGATACTCTCGAAAGCATGACGTCGGACATCCTGGAGGTCGGCATCCTCTCGACCCCCGGCGAAAAACTGTCAACCAAGGGGCGGCCTTTCGCCGAGATCCTGGACGAAAACGAGGACGTGGTCGTCGAGTATTCCTGGAAGTGGACCGGCGTCGAAAACGAAATAACCAAGGCCGATGTGAGAGAGCAGTACCGCGACTACCGCATTGTTGCGGACGCCGCGGGACTCAGACTCCCTGACGGCGCGGATCCTACACACCTGGTTGCCCAGATGACGGCCCTCATGTGCGCGTTCATCTGGAGCGACGGAGACCTCTGACGCTCCTCCCGTAGCCACCAAATACACGCATCGCCTCCCGCTTGGTTTCCTGGGCCTCGCGACCTATCATTTCGGCATGACCCCGAAGGACGCACTCCCTTTCAAGAACGACGACCGCGCCGCGGCCATGGCCGAGCTGTGGGCCCGACAGCTCAAGGAGCTGCAGCCGGCCGAGTTCCACAAGCTCGACGCGCCCGACGTCGCCTGCTGGCGCATGCTGCCACCCCAACTCCTCCAGCTCGGCGACATCCCGACCCAGGGCGAATCGAAAGAACTTTTCGATGAAGGCGTGCGCGGCAAGGGAGCGACCGCCGCGCGATCCCTCCTGGCGCGGGACGTGGCCCTCGCGCGCGTGAGGCTACGCTGGTACGAACTGCAACTCGACTACAACCTCCAGAACATCTCGGATGGCCCCCGCCGTGAGCAACGCATCGCGCTGCTCGGGAAGCTCGTGGACCAGCAGCACCGGCGCATGCTTGCCACGATGGAGCTAATGGCGAAGCTGGAGGCCGCCGGGACGCCGACGCCGGTCTTCAAGGTTTCGGCCGACACCGCGGCGTTCCAGATCAACGGCCAGGCGCCAACGTGATTTGCCGTGCCCCAACGCGGCAGGTCCTCGTGGAAAATTGCCCGCTCGCCATCGACGCGAACGCGTTCGCGAAGGCCGGAGTCCTGGACCGTAGCGGCGTGTCGGGAATCGTGCAGGTCGGCGAGCACTCCTTGGCCTTCTCCGTGGAAACGGCACGCGTCCATCTCGCCTGCGCCTTGGCTGTGGGGGACGACCGGCGCGTACTCCGTGCTGTGGTTCCGGTCGTCAGGACCCGCCAGCGCCGCGGGGAACATGCGTGGTGGGGCTGCCCGCACTGTGGGCGTCGGACGCGGATCCTCTACCTGCCAGTTGGCGGCGCGGTCGAACTTGGCTGTCGGCTGTGCCTCGGGTTGCTGCACAGATCGGCATCTTCCCAGCGGGCTGAGAGGCTTCTTGGGCAGGTGGCCCGGTCCGGGATCTGCGCGGCCGGGTAGAGAGCAGGACAGAGTCCTCGGACGGTATCTGTCCGCTGCCATGCCTCGACGCTATTTCAGCCCTGCATGCTGGGGTGAATGTGGTCCGGGGACTCGGGGGGGCAAGAATCACGGTTGAGGTAACGCCACGCGTTGAGGCTCCTGTTCCTGACTACTTCCCGACGTGTCCGCGCTGCTGCGTCCCCGCAGGAAATCCCCGTACGGAAAGTACCTGCGCCCCTGCGGCTCCACGAGAACCAGTTCCTCGTGTGCCCGGGTGACGGCCACGTACGCGGCCCGGTGCTCGGCTTCGCGTCCGGCTTGGCCGCCGTCCAGGTATTCGTCGTAGGAGGCGCGGGTCATGTCGGGGACGATCACGACACATTCACGCTCCTGGCCCTTGGCCCGATGGATCGTGCTCAGGGTGATGCGGGGTTGGGGGATCCTGCCCTCATGCCGCCGCATGAGGCTCTTGAGCTGGAGGCGGTGGGTGCCTGGCAGCTTGGACAGGGCGTCCACGGGGCCGACCTCGTCCAGGTGGCCGAGGAACGCGGCCAGCCCCTTGGAGGACAGCGCCGCGCGGGAGATCGTGGCCTTCCCGCCATCCTCCAGCTTCTCGATGGCGGCCTTGACACCGTGCGGCAGCAGTTCGGAGCCCCGGCTCGGGACCAAGTCGAGCATCTTGACCACACTGGCCAAGGCCACGTCCTTGTTCGCGGCAAGATCGTAGGCGGTCTGCACCGCCTCGAACGAGTCCCTGACCGCCGCGCCCGCTGGACCCTCAACCAGGAACGGCACACCGCGTTCCATGAGTTCCTTCATCCACGGGCGCAGGAAGACCGCGTTCCGGGCCAGCACGAACGACGTCCCGTCGTAGCTCACGATGTGGTCCAGGGCCTGGTGCATGGTCTTGCGGAAGATCCTTCCCTCATCCCCGTCCCGGGGCCTGTACTCCTTCTCCAGGCGGTTCTTGTTCATCCGGATGATCCGCTGGGCCACGTCATGGATGGCTACCGGAACCCGGAACGACTGCGGAAGCACCTCGATGCTCGTGCAGCGTTCCCGCAGGGAGAGCAGCCCGGTCGGGTCCGCACCCGCGAAGTCGTAGAGGCACTGATCGTCGTCACCGGCCAGATACACGCGCTTGCAGTTCTGGAACAGGATTTCGGCGACGGTGAGCTGCAACGGGGACAGGTCCTGGGACTCGTCGATGATGGCGACGCTGACGTCCAGGTTCCTCTCGGTCAGCACGACCAGTTCCAGCATGTCCGTGAAGTCGTAGAGTTCCCACTCCTCCTTGTACTCACTGAGCTGGTCCACGAAGCGCCGGAGGCGGCCCATGGGCACGCGGATCGGGCAGATGCGCTGGCCTTCTTCCAGCGAGAGTCTTCTGGACCGAGACCACTCATAGACCGCAAGCAGGGGATCGTCCTCGCACGACGCCGTGCCGAGCATCTCCATGATGTCGTGGTTGGCGCCGGGGGTGGTGCCGGAGAGCTGGTAGCCGTGCTGCTTGCCGAACGCCCGCATGGCCCTCTCGTCCATCACGCCATAGTTGAGCCGCAGCAGGCGACGGCACATTGAGTGCAGCGTGCGGAAGTGCGGGAAGTCCTTGGGGGAGAACTTGAACGCCCTGGTCGCCTGGTGGATGGCCGCGTCGCAGGCGGCGTTCGTGAACGAGGTGAACGCGATGTCGTCGGGGGCCACACCGGCGGCCAGTTCCTGGCGCACCTTTTCTATGGCGGTGGTCGTCTTGCCGGTCCCTGGCGGTCCGAAGAACGCAGAAAGAATCTGACCGGCGCGTCCCAGGAGCTTCGGAGTCCCGGTCGTGGGCACAACGGGGTTCACGGGTGGCCGCATCGGCTGTGGGTCGTCAAACAAGCCATAAAAGCCTTCCATGTCGTTAGGGTCGAACATGATCTGTCTCCTTTCCCCTGGCCGCGTGGTGCCGCATGGAACGGCACATCACGCACGCGCGCGTAGGGACTTGTATGTATGTCCATGGGCGGCGGGCTGTGTCCGCCCGCGTTAAGTTGGGCAATTCGTGGAACGTATGGAACAGCGTCTTCCATGTTCCACAGAGGATTTGTGTGGAACAGGTGGAACGCTCGGAACAGGCTTCGAAAACAGTAATGTGCATATACATAACTCCCTACACGCGCGCGTGTGTTACGCGTTCACGGGTTCCTCCATCATGAACGGGAAGCAGAGCTGCCTGGGATCGGCGTCCGAATCAGGGGCCGCGCTCGCAGATGTGTCTACCCCTGTGAACTCAACCGGCCACTGGTCCGGAACCGCGAAGACCCGAACTCGCTTCTGGCCTATCCGCGGCAGGGGTTCGGTGCACCCCAGCTTGCGGAGCGTGTCGCAGATCGTGTGTGACTTGACCTTTGTGCTTCCCACGAGGCTGCTGTTCACGGTGCGTTCCACGGCCTTGGACTTGAACGTACGTCTGCCGTCGATGATCAGGTACTGGTTGGAATCCAAATCTTCTACGTCGTGGCCCTCGGGCATGTTGTCCACAGCACGTATGACGGCCTCCTTGAGCCTGAACTCCTTTGACGCCTCAGGCGGCAGCTCCACCACCGTCGCCTTCTCAAGCCATGAGTCAACGAGTTGCGCCCAGTCGCTTTGGGTGTTCAGGGGATCGCCAACGGGATAGCGGCCGAACGCGTTGAGGAACGCCTCGCTGAACTTCTTGGACGTGGAAAGATCCTCGGTTTCCAGCTCCAGTGTTCCCAACGACGTCGCCAACGTGAACTTCTTGGGATTCGAGTTGGTGCACGTTGCGCTGTGCACCTCGAAATTGATCGTGCCTGCGTGGCCGTTTTGGTCATGGGACTCCATTACGCGGAGCGCTTTCAGAACCGTGCGGATGACATAGTCTTTGTCCTTCTCCGCGCCCGCTCCGGCTGGCCGGTGGAAGACGGCAGTGGCCAGCTCCGACGGGTCTGTGATGCCCGCCTTGATCAGGCCCAGCAATACGGTCCAGTCGTAACCCGAGCGTGAAGTGTCCCCCGGTGTGCCATCGGCGTTCATGGCGGGCTTGCCACGCCCCTCCCAGTGCGCCTTGATGTTCTTGTTACCGAAGACCACTTTCATGACCCGCTCGCTCGGCTGGTCGCCGAACACAATCTCCGTGTCGGCCGTGCCGGAGTCCTTGGTGGTCGCCTTGGCCTTCTTCTCCTTCTCAGCCGCGGGCAGCGTGTTCACGAAGTCCCAGAACGCCCCGTTTTCGACCCGCGTAGAATCCGTGAGGAAGTGCGCGCGCCGCCAGGGCCGCTCCGGGCTGTTGTCGCCCTTGATGGACATGACCCCCGGCACCTTGATGATGCGCGGCAAGTCCGAAATTTTGTCGATCTTGATCCCGTCGGTGGCGTAAGTCCTCTGGACCCATGCCTCGAACGCCTTGAACCCGGCCGCGACTTCTTCCCGGTGAACCTGGTCCCGGATGTGAACCTCGGGGAAGAAGAAGTAGACGTGCACGCCGTTGCCGGACATGACCAGAGGCGGCGCGGGCCAGCCCCTGGTCACCGCGTCCGCACGGATGCGCTCTGCGACCGAGCGGGACAGGGCGAGTTGCTCAGCCGTCGAGGCCGTGCCCTTTGGTCTGTCGGGGTCGAGGTCGATGATCTGCATCCGCACGGTCTCGATGTCCTCGGCCTTGCCTCCCTGTGAGCGTGGTTGGATGCCGTTGGGCGCCCTGTCGAGAAACCGCCGAGGCCGAGGCTGGATGCCGCCGTAGATCTGAAGGTTGCCGTCGTTGGTTCGGCACGCCTTGGCGAACGCGTCCTCGTCGCTATAGAAGCCGATGCCCATGACCCCTCCGCTCGCCCGGATCAGGCGCATCTCCACGACGCCATCGCCCTGGCCCTTCACGAACCGGAAGAACGTGCGGACGGCCGCCTCGTCGAAGGGCGTGTCAGCCCTGCCGGGAGGTGGTTTTGACACAACCTCGTTGTGGAATGCCGATGTCGCCTGGCTCATGACGCCACCCTCCTGGCCCGTGTCGGCCTGCACGTCCGCGACAGCAACCGTGTTCCAAACTTGAGGTTCCGTCCGTGCCGCCCGAGCGCACGCCTGATCGCTTTCTGGATCTCCTCGGAAGGGATGACCCACCCGCACACGATGCGGCTGATGCTCGACACCGACACGCCCAGCATCGCCGCGAGTTCCGACACGGTCAGGTTCGCCCTGAGCAGTGCCACGTGAAAATCGTTGTTCATCTCCTCACCTCCGGGGGCGATTCCGCCGCCCGGAAGAATCTTAGGGCGTTGATCGATTTCGCGGGGCGGAGGCAGAAAATATTTTTTCGGGGTCGGGCCCGGGAGTTGGCGAGAAGTTCCTATACTTGAGGACGTGAGAACCGAGGCCAAATTTTTACGGCGTAAACGGCTTCTTCGTCGGCGTGGAAACCCGGCCCACCTCGCGGCCGAGTGCGGAGCTTCAGCAGCGAGAAGTTGGGGAGTTCCCGAATGACGCCTGACGAGCTAGTCGCGCAGAACGCGCTTGCCACAAAGGGCATCTCCCCTGCTCTGCCCGAGTTTCTCACCATCGAAGAGGCCTGCGACCTGCTCAGGCTCGACCGGAGGACCATCTACGGCATGATTGAACGCGGCGAACTGCCCGGCGCGCGGCGCTGCGGCCGAACGTACCGCATTCACCGCCCGTCCATGATAAGCTCGTTCTCGGCAAGTCCGCGCCCCGCCCGCGGAGGAAGACGATGACGGTGAGGTGGGAAAAGCGCCTTGACCGCAAGACCAAGGCGAAGCGGGAGATCCTGTTGATAGATTTCGTCTACGAGTTCCCGGACGGCAGCAAGCGGCGTATCCGGAAGGTGGCGCGAGCCTCGAAGAAGCGGAAAGCCGAGGCCGAGGAGCGCGCGATCATCCGGTCGCTCGAAAGCGGCACGTTCGAGAGGAAGGAGGCGATCAACAACGACGTGAAGAACGATGATTTAGAACTGATACCGACGATGAAGGAGTTCTCGAAGACCTTCATCGAGCTGTACGCGATTCCGAACAACAGGCAGCGAGAGGTGGACCTCAAGCGGCAGTTCCTCAGGCTCTACCTGCTGCCGGATCTCGGGCACATGAGAATCGACGAGGTGAAGACGATTGACGTGGATCGTGTGAAGGCGAAGCTGCTCGCCTCGGGCCTGAGCGCCAAGACCGTGAAAAACGCCATGGGGTGCCTGTCGAAAATGTTCAACTACGCAGTCGAGATTGGCGTGATCGACAAGACCCCACGAGTGCGAATGCCACAGTTGCCGCCGCCTGACTTCGATTTCTTTAAGTTCGATGAAAGCGAGCGGCTGCTCGATGCCGCGAAGAAGGAGAAGGACCCCACGTGGCACGCGGCGGTGTTGTTCGCGTTGAGAACCGGCGCGCGGCGCGGCGAGATGTTCGAGTTGCGGTGGTCAGACGTGAATCTCCCATCCCGGCGTGTGGACATCCGCAGGAGCCACAGCCACGGGTACACGACCAAGCCCAAGAACAATCGGATGCGCACCATCGCGTTGACCAGCCAGACGGTCGATGTCCTGAAAGATCTCAGGGAGAGGCAGGTTCGCCGCCTTGACAACGACCTCGTGTTCGTGAGCCCGGACGGCAAGCGCATCTCAACAAGCACGGCGGACAGGGCACTCGCGCGAATCTGCAAGCGTGCGGTCTTGCGAGAAGTGAGGTGGCACATGCTGCGCCACACGTGCGCCTCGCATCTCGCCATGTGGGGGAAGCCGCTCAAGCTCATCCAGGAGGTGCTCGGCCACAGCACGATCACGATGACACTCAGGTACGCCCACTTGTCCCCGGACATGAAGGCCGAGGCCATGGAAATCCTGGACCGCCCGTGGCCCGGTCATGGCAACGCTATGGCAACACAGGAAAGTACGTCGGGAGTTGAAGTTGCAGAAACAGCCTAACAAAGCGAAAGGCCTCGTGTTTCCACGAGGCCTTCCAGTAGCGGGGGCTGGATTTGAACCAGCGACCTTCGGGTTATGAGCCCGACGAGCTACCAGGCTGCTCCACCCCGCAACAAGGGCGCACGTGTATATAGGGACCGCACCGCGTCATGTCAAGTGTTTCGCCGGGTTCGAGATGCACGGCGGACGGGCTTGCAAGGCAAGGCGCTTGCAGGAGAAGGCTCCCCGGCGCGCACGGCGCGCGGCTTGGTCTTGCGGGCGGGCAGTACGTAGTCCTTGCGCAGACGGGCCAGTTCCTGATCGGTCAGCTCCCTGTACTCACCCACGGGCAGACCTTCGATGCCGACGCCGGCGAACGAAACGCGCTTCAGTTTGGTAAGATCGAGCCCGGTCTGCTCGGCCATGCGTCTGAGCTGGCGGTTGCGGCCCTCGCGGATCTCCACGACGAGCCAGGTAAAACTCTCGTTTTCCTCCACGCGGAACACGCGCGAGGGACCGGTCGCGCCATCCCCGAGGTCGAACCCTTCCCGCCACTTTTCGAGGGTCTCCTCCCTCACCTTGCCGCGCACCTTGACGAGATAGGTCTTGTCGACGCCGTTTTTGGGGTGCGTGAGGGCCTGGGCCAGCTCTCCGTCGTTGGTGAGCAGCAGCGCGCCCGAAGTTGCGTAGTCGAGCCGCCCCACCGGGAACAGGCGGGCCTTCACGCCGCGTACGTATTCCATGACCGTCGGCCGCCCCTCGGGATCGCTCACGGTGGTCACCACGCCGCGCGGCTTGTTCATGATGACCGTGATCGGATGTTCCGCCGAGATGGTCCGGCCATCGACCTCCACGCGATCCACCTCCGGATCCGCCTGGGAGCCGAGCTCCACCACGATCCTTCCGTTCACGCGCACGCGGCCCGAGGCGATGATCTCCTCGGCCTTGCGACGCGACGCCACGCCGGCCGCCGCCAGGATTCTCTGCAGCCTCATCCTCGTCACGATTCTCCTCGAATTTCTCGGGAATACCGGCCCTCCCCCGCGGGCCGGAACACGAAATCAGCTTCCGGAAGCGGCCTTCGCACCATCGGGCGCGGCCCCGGCGTCAGCAGCGGGCTCCTTCCCCTGGGATAGCTCCGCGCTCTCGGTCTCGCCGTCGCGCGTCCACTTGTCCGCGCGGCCGTCACCGTCCAGGTCCTGTCCGATGCGCACCAGCTTCCCACCCTCGTAGTACTCCCAGTAGTCGACTTTGCCGTCGCCGTCCGTGTCGCCCTCGAGACGGACCGGAAGATCCTTGTCCAAGTAGCGCACGCGATCAATCTTGCCGTCGCCGTTGGTGTCAAGCTCCTGCTTCACGACCTTGCCCTTGATGTAGGTCGACACGATGTCGATCTTGCCGTCGAAATCCAGGTCGCACTCGTCCTGCGTGGGCTGTCCGGTCTCGTCGAAATAGTAGAAGATGTCCTTTACGCCATCGAAGTTCAGGTCGGCCTCACGGCACACGAGAACCTCGCCTTCCGGCGTCTTGGCGTAGACCTTGCGCACGTCGGCTTTATCATCGTGGTTCAGGTCAACGAAGGATTCGCGGCGGTTCTTGGCGTCGCAGCGCGAGCCCTTGCTGATGTCCCCGAGAACCTGCACGCCCCCGGCGGACGACTCGGTCTTCACTTCGGCTTTCGCGCCACCGCACCCCGCGGCCAGCGCGACCGCGAGCATCCCAAGAAGTTGTCTGCCCATGCTTCTGCCCTCTCCCGAGCGCACGTTCGCGCTCTTAAAAAAATCCGGCATGAGGCCGCCGATGCCACGCTCTCCATGAATCATATTAGCATAGATCCGAACGGTTGCCGCAAGCCGACGCGCGTCAGCGTGCCACGCAGCGGCGCCCCACCACGTCCTCGCGCGCCAGCCTGGAGGACAGGGCGCCGAAAATGACCTTGATGCCGCCCTTGTCGTCGATCTCCTGGACCACTCCCTGGCGCCCCTTGAGGAAGCCGCGGACCACCTCGACACGCGAGCCCACCCGAATCTCCTCGACCACCTCGGGTTCCTGCTTCCGGCGCTCGGGCTTCACCGGCGCAACCGCCTTGACGCAGGCTTCGACGGGTTTGCCCGAGACCGGACGCGGGAGGTCGGGATGAGCCTCGACTCCGCCAGATGTCGCGGGTTTCGGTTCCGCACGCTGGCTCCTGCCCCACATCGCGGCCGCGGCCTCGGCCCTGTTGCGGGCCTCTTCGGCCTCGCGGGCCTGGGCCGCAGCCCTGAACGCCGCCCGACGCGCGGCCGCCTCGCGCTCGCGCCAGACCTGGGTCTCGCGCACGCGCTCCTCGACCTCCTCGCGCAGCTTGCGGCGACGTGTCTCCTCCTCCTGACGCTTCGCCTCGCGCTCGGATTGTTCGCGGTCCAGTTCCTCGTGGGAAGCCCGCAGGATCTCGTGGCGCTCGGCCACGAGCTTGTCGAGCGAGATGAAGTCGTTGTCCCGCGACCACGCGATGCATTTGTAGAGCGGCGCCATGAGGTCGATCACCTCGATCCCCGTGTCGAGCACGTCGGGTCCGAGCACCTCCACCTGATCGCGCGGCAGCCGCGCGCCGGCGAAGAACCAGGCTCCTCCCTGACCGAAGGCCGCAACCAAGCGTTCGAGGGCCGCGTCGTCCGCGCAGGCCCCCGGGCACATGGTCTCGCCCGTAACACCCATCTCGTAATGCTCGGGAAGGGCGGCGAGGACGGCCTGCAGCCTGCGCCGGCTCTCGGGGCCCGCGATCTGGTTCATGAGGTTCTCGCGGTCGACCCACGCGTCGTGGTGCAGCCGCATGCCGATCTCGAGCGCTTCGTGCGTGACGGCCACACCCAGGAAGATCTGCCGGTAAAGCGGCGTGGGATCGGCCAGCGTGGCGGCGAGCGTGCGCTCCTTGTCGATGAGATCCGTGAACTCGCCGAGGGCCGCCTCGTCGCGCGAGAAGAAGAGCCACTGTGTGCTCACCTTCTTGCTGTTCCAAAGCGACGGGAACTCATCGGACAGATGTGTCGCAAGGGCGAGCCCGTTCCCGAAGAGCACCTCCCCGAGCCGCGCCCCCATCTGCTCAAGCTTGTCCTTCACGCGCCTGCGCGGGAGCGTGAACATGTTGCTGTTCCACTTGTCCGGCAGGTATGCGTCGAAATCGTCGGGTGTGAATCCGAGGAACGGCGCTGTGCGGTCGACCGCCACTCTCAGGCTCCCTCGGCCTGCTCGCCTTTCTTCGGCTTGGGCGCCTTGGGCGGCTTGGCCTCATCCCCCCCCCTGTCCTTACTCTTCTTGGCCTCGCCCTTGGCCTTGGCCTCGCCCTTGGCCTTGGCCTCGCCCTTGGCCTTGGCCTCGCCCTTGGCCTTGGCCTCGCCCTTGGCCTTGGCCTCGCCCTTGCCTTTGCCCTTGCCCTCGTCGCCGCCGACCTCGACGCCGCTGGCCTTCCTTTCAGCCACGTCCTTGACATGGGTTTCGTGCGCGTCGATGGCGGCCAGTCGCCGCTTGGCCTGGACCAAGCGGGCCTTGAGGTTCCTCAAGGTCACATCCCTCAACGCGAGGCCCGCGTCGACGCCGCGCTCTACCAGCTCGGCCTGGCGCGCGGCCAGCAGGACCTCGACCTTGGCTTTCTGCTTCAACCTGATTTCTCGACTGATGGAGCCCATGGCGTCTCACTCCCTCGATGCCGGCCTTGCCGGCATGTGTAAAAACGAGGAGGACACCTTGGCACAGGAGCGCGGGAAGGGCAAGACCCGCTCCTGGACACGGCACCGAGAACACGCGGAATCGAGAATATCCTTGCGAAAATCGGACCCCGGTGTTAGTCAACCTCGCTCGCAAGAAGAAGGAGGTGAGCCATGTCCAATCTGTGCGACATCTGCGGCAAGGGCTCCATGACCGGAAACAAGGTGAGCCACTCCAACATCAAGACCAAGCGCGTCACCCGGCCGAACTTGCAGAAGGTCAAGGCCGTGGTGGAGGGCAAGCCGGTGCGGCTGCGCGTCTGCACCCGCTGCATCCGCGCGGGCAGGGTCGACAAGCGCATCTCCAAGTAATCCGAGAAACTCCTAGGCCAGACGAATCGAAATCGGGCAGTGGTCCGAGCCGGGGATCTCGGAATGGATTGCCGCGGCCATGAGGCGCGGCCGCAGCGATCGCGAGATGCAGAAGTAGTCGATGCGCCACCCCACGTTCTTCTCCCGCGCCCGGCCGAAGTTGCTCCACCAGGTGTAGTGGCCGCCCTCCTTGACGAGCTCGCGGAAGGTGTCGACGAACCCGGCCGCGAGGTGCTCGCCGAACGAAGCGCGCTCCTCGTCCGTGAAGCCGGCGTTCTTGCGGTTGCCCCGCGGGTTGGCGATGTCGATCTCCTCGTGGGCCACGTTCAGGTCGCCGCAGAAGACCACGGGCTTCTTCCGCTCGAGCTTCTTGAGGTACACTCGAAAGGCCGGATCCCACTCCCTGACCCGGTAGCCGAGGCGCGCAAGGCCGCGCTGCGAGTTCGGCGTGTACACGTTGACGAGATGGAAGTCGTCGAGCTCGGCGGTCAGCACCCGGCCCTCCCGGTCGTGATTCTCTTGCCCCATTCCCTGCGTCACGCGGACGAGGGGCGCACGCGAGAAGATGGCGGTTCCCGAGTACCCGGGCTTCTGCGCCGGGTAGAAATGCGCCTCATAGCCCGGAAGCTCGACGGCCGCCTGTTCCTTTGTCGAGCGCACCTCCTGGAAGCAGTAGACGTCCGCGTCGAATGCGCGCATGAAGCCGAGCAGCCCCTTGTCGCGGGCCGAGCGGATGCCGTTCACATTCCACGAGACGAGCAGCATCCTCCTGCCTTCCCTCCTGCCCGGGTGGCCGCGTCAGGGCTTCTTGGGCGGAACCTTGGGCTTCTGGACAGCGCCGGCCATCCCGTTCTTGGCCTCGCGGAACACCTTCAGGATCTTGGGTGAGATGGTGATGGGCGAGAGGTCCATGTCGGGCTGTAGACCGAGGGCCTTGCGGAACGCCTCAAGCGCCAGCGCGCGCTCGCCCAGGGCCACGTATGCGAACGCCTGGTACTGGAACACGCCCAGTTTCTGGGCCTCCGTGATCTTGCCGGGCACGAGCAGCTTCTCGGCGAGCGCCACCATCTCCACGTAACGGCCCTTGACGAAGTGGTCCTTGAGCATGCCGATGCCGGCCACCGCCGCGAGCTGCGCCTTCTGGTCGTCCGGCGAGGCCCGGTCCTCGCGCTCCCCGTCGAGCGAGGCGCGCGCCTCGTCGGTCAACTCCACGTCCATGAGCGGCACGAGCAGGGCCTCGCCGCGCTTGAACGTTCTCTTGCGCGTCAGGTTATAGGACTTGAGCCAGGCCGGCGTATGCGTGGCGCCGAAGTACATGCGGGCCACCGAGTTCAAGGTCTCGTCCCCGGCCATGACATGAAGGAGTTGGTAGGGGATCTTGACCACCGCGCCCGGGGCCGGCATGAGCCCGGCCTCGCCGGCACCGTTCATCTCGGCGAGGAACGCTCCGCGCAGCGGCGAGCCCAGGTACCGGTCGGCGAGCGTCTGCCACGTGTCGCCCGCGCGCAGGCGGTGGTAGGTCACCTCGGGCACCTCGACCCGCTCGCCTTGGGTCAGGGAGCCGTCGTCCGGGTGCACGAATCCGTTGGCCGCGCGGATGACGATGGCCTTGTCCGGCTGCCCGTAGTAGCGCAACGCAAGCTTCTCGAGGGTCTCTCCGGCGCGCGCCACGTGAACGAGGGCGAGCACCGGCGCTGCGCAAAGAAGCAGGAGGGCCGCGGCGACGGCCGCAACGAGGATGGAGGGACGCGTCACCTCGCGCCTCCCTGCGGGCGGTTCGCCAAGCGCTCGGTGATCTCCATGGTCGCGCCGGGCCGGATCATGATCTCGCGGCTGACCGTGGCGAAGTAGGGATTCACGAGGCTTACGTAGTGGACGCCCGCCGCGAGCGGGATGGGGCGTGCGAAGGGCGTGGTCTCGAGCTGGACGCCGTCCACGAGCACGTCGGCCCAGGGATCGACCGCCACCTTGAGGTACCCGGTCTCGGCCAAAGAAAGCGAGATGCCGGTCGCGGAACGCGGACGTGCCGGGCGCGCGTCGGACGAGACGAGTTGGATGATGAGGCCGCTAAAGAGCATGAGCGCCAGCACGGTCCCGTGCAGCACGGCGAGCGAGCGCAGGGCCCTTCGATCCTCGCGCACCGAGCGCTGGACGGCGCGCACCGCTCCCGTGGCCAGGATGCCGCTCGCCTCGGCCTCGCTGAGCACGCCCTGGTCGCGCAGGAACCCCACGAGGAACGCGTTGTAGTTGACCACCACGCGCGAGGCCAGGAAGTCCTCCAGATCGTGGATGAGGGCCTGCATGGACGGGTAGCGATCCGCGGGCAGTTTCTCCATGCAACGCCCCATGATGCGCTCGAGCGTGCGCGGCACCCTCGGGTTCAGGCGGCGCGCGGGTGTGTAGCGGTCGAGGCGGATCTTCTGCAGCACTGAGCGGTTCTCGTCCTCGGTGAACGGCTTCTTGCCGGTCAGCATCTGGTAGAACACCACGCCGAGCGACCACAAGTCCGTGCGCGCGTCGAGGCGGTCGCCCAGGATCTGCTCGGGCGACATGTACGACGGCGTCCCGAGGCCCGTTCCTGTCTCGGTCAGGTCGGTCAGGCGCTCGTCGCGCGCGATGCCGAAGTCCATCACCTTGACCTCGCCGCGTCGCGAGATCATCACGTTGGCCGGCTTGATATCCCGGTGCACGATGCCGCGGAAGTGCGCGTGGTTGAGCGCGCGCGCGACCTGCAGGGCCACGATCGCCGCGGTCTCCACCGGCAGCCCCCGGGGCGACTGGTCGAGCAGGTCGTAGAGGTCCACGCCCTCGACGTACTCCATGACGATGAACATGGTGCCGCCGAGCTTGATGAAGTCGTGGACGTTGATGATGTTTTCCTGCTGGAGCGAGGCCATGAAACGGGCCTCGCGCTCGAACCGCTCGGCGAACTGGGGCTCGGCCGCGATGGAGGATTTCAGCGCCTTGACGGCCACGGTGCGACCAAGGGGCTCCTGCACGGCCTTGTACACGACCGCCATGCCGCCCGCGCCGACCTCCTCGAGGATCCTGCAGTTTCCGATGCGCTCGATCATCCGCTCGTCATGGCCTCCAAGGTATCCATTCTAGGCCAAGTCGCGGTCGCGGAACAGCCTTCGAGCGGGCTACTTCGGCGACGGGGGAGAAGTGTACGGATTCTCGTACGGATTCTCGGGAGCCGGGGGAGGAGCCGGGGGAGGAGCCGGGGCCATGGCCGGCGGCGGCGACTCGGGCGCGGGGGGCGCGGGTGCGACGCTCTCGATCGACCCTCCGGTGGCGGCCACGGGCGCTTCGCCCGAACCGCCTTCCCCGGCCATTTCCAATGCCTTCTCGTCCTTCTCCCCGTAAGGCGACGGCTTCGCGTCGTCCTCCCAACTGAGGGGCCTCACGTCGTACTCGGGCCTCACCTGCGGCCGCTCGCGGTACATGGGGAAGAAGCTCAGGCTGAGCATCACGCCCAGGTTGTCCGACCCGGCGTCCTGATTGGCCCACACGGGCAGCCACGCGCGCACGCCGATGGCGACCGAGCGCCTGCGCACGAACACGTCGAAGCCCGGCTCCACCGCGAGCGTGAAGTGCTTGTACACCGCATGGTAGGTCGACCTCTCGTCCGTCGCGTACGTGTCGTGGTCCGCGATGTCGTACCAATTCTCCCATTCCGGGTACACGGCCCAGCGGTACGAATTGTAGCTGTAGCCGGCGGCGATGTTGAAGTAGGGCACGAAGATCTCCGACGGCCACTGAAATCGGACAAAGCCGCTCACGTTCCAGTGTGTGGCCGAGCCCTCGTACTTGAACGGATCGTTCTCCCTCAAATCGTACCAGTCGGTCTCATTCGTGCCGCTGGTCTCGGTGAGGAAGCCGGCCACGCCGAACCCGAGCCAGCGCAGGGGCAGGTAGCCCACCTGCATGTCCATGGCGAAGCCCAGATCCGGCCGGAACGGGATGCGCTCGTTGTAGCGGTTCTCGTTCGCGGGCACGTACGCGCCGCTCCTGCGCCAATTGGGGACGGCGAGACCCACGCCCAGGTCGATGAGCAACCCCGGCGCCTTGTTCGGAGGCGTGGGCACGTACAATCGCTTCTTCACGCAGTACCTTTCCTCCAGACAGCCCGGATCCGCGCAGTCGATGAGGCCGTTGCCGTCGTTGTCGATGCCGTCGAGGCAAGCGCGTCCCGTCTCGGGCCCGGGATGGCACCGTCTCACCGAGGCGCAGCCCGGATCCGCGCAGTCGACGAGGCCGTTGCCATCGTTGTCGATGCCGTCAAGGCAGTTGCGGCCCGCCTCCACGCGCGCCCGACACCCGCGTTCGAAGCGGCACCCCTCGTCGGCGCAGTCCGTGGCCCCGTCGCCGTCGTTGTCCACGCCGTCGAAACACAGGTGATGCACCTCGGGAACCGGGGGCGGAGCGGGCGCGACCGGGGCGCGCGCAGGCTCCACAACCTGCGCCGGCATCGGAGCCGGGGCCGGTTGGGGCTCAGGCGCAGGAGGCTTGATGCAGACTGCGAAGATCTCGCAATCCTGATCGTCGCAGTCCACGTGTCCATCGCCGTCGTTATCGATCCCGTCCTGGCACGCGGCCAGGGTGTTCTCGGATCCTTTCTTCGGGGTCGCCTTCTTTTCGGCTTTCTTCGCCGCGGCAGGCTTGTCCGCTTTCTGGGCGAGGGTCTCGAACGGAAACGCGAGCGAGAACAGGGCGGCCGTCAGGATGGCGATCGAGAGTCTCATTCGATCCTCCGTGAGGGGCCGACATGCGGTCCCCTGGAATGCTCCTCACCCGTTTTGACCCGCGACGGCGGATCCCGCGATGGGAAAACAATACCTTGCCGCCGGGATTTCCGCCACTATCCCGGTTGCCACTATCCGGGTTTACACCCGCGAGCGCTCCAGCTAGATTCCAGCCACACGTTCCATTCGAAAGGATCGGAAGCCCCATGACGGAGCAAATCCAGGAAAAAGTACAGCGCGCCCTGTCCGATTCCGCAGCCATGAGGTGGGGCATCCTGCTCCTCGCCAGCGTGGCCATGGCCACGAACTATTATTTCTACGACGTGCTCTCGCCGATCCAGGACCTCCTCCAGAAGGAGCTCGGCATCTCGCCGTCCCAGTACGGCACGATCCTGCTCTTCTACTCCATCCCGAACGGGTTCTTCTTCCTCGCGGCGTTCGGCGGCATCATCTGCGACAAGCTCGGCATCCGCCTGACCGGCAGGCTCTTCTTCACGTCCATGCTCGTGGGCGCGGGGCTGACCTACTACGCCACGACCCCCGCCTTCAACGGCGGTGGTCCGGGCCACGGCCTGCTCAGCTCCTTCCTGACCGGCTACTCGCCGGCCCTCAAGCTGATGTGCATCGGTTTCCTGTTCTTCGGCCTGGGCGCGGAGACCTCGTGCGTGGTGATCAGCAAGGCCATCGTCAAGTGGTTTAGGGGCCGGGAGCTCGCGCTTGCGCTGGGCGTCAACGTGGGCATCGCGCGCCTCGCCTCCTCGGCCACGTTCGCGGTGGGCGCGTACCTGTCCAAGCCCGACTTCACGAGGCCGGTGGCCTTCGGCTTCGCGCTCATGGCGTCCGGGTTCCTGGCGTTCCTCGTGTACGCGGCGTTCGACAAGCGGCTCGACCGCAGCCTGCCCGCGGAGAAGAAGAGCGAGGACGAGTTCCACATCCTCGACGCGCTCAAGCTGCTCGCCACGCCGTCGTACCTGTTCGTGGTGCTCCTGTGCGTCACGTTCTACTCGGCCGTGTTCCCATTCAACAAGTACGCGGTCGACCTCTTGCAAAACAAGTTCGCGTTCGACAAGCAGACGGCCGGGATCCTCATGTCGGCCCTGCCCATCGCCCAGGCGTTCATCACGCCGTTCTTCGGCTGGGTGTGCGACTTCAAGGGCAAGAGCGCGACGCTCATGATCATCGGCTCGCTGCTGCTCGCGGTCGGGCACCTCACCTTGTCGCTCACGAGCATCCACCCCATCGTGCCGCTCGCCATCCTCGGCATCGCCTTCTCGCTCGTGCCCGCGGCCATGTGGCCGGCCCTCGCCAAGATCGTGGAGGAGAAGAGGCTCGGCACGGCCTACGGCCTCACGTTCTCCATCCAGAACATCGGCCTCGCGCTCACCACGCCGCTCATCGGTTACGTGCTCGAGCTGTCGAACCCCAAGGTCGTGGCGCTCAAGCAGCAGGCCGCGGCGTTGCTCGCCAAGGGCGCGGGCCCCGACGACCCGATCGTCAAGGCGGCCGAGGCGGCCGTGTACAACTACCGGAATCCCATCCTCATGCTCTCGATCTTCGGCCTGTTCGGTCTCGTCTTCGCCTTCCTGCTCAAGCGCGCCGACAAGACCGGCGGCTTCGGCCTCGAGCAGCCCAACAAGATGGAGAAGAGGGGATGAGCGCGGGCGCCGCCTACTCCACCGGCGGCAAGGACCCGCAGCCCGACTCGATGACACCCAGGGCCGCCTCGAGCGGCACCCACAGATCGCCCGCGCAGATGTCGCCGAAGAACCCGTGGTCCGCGAAAAGGTCCACGAACTTCTTGAGGCGCTTGGCATAGTTGGCCTCGCCGAAGTCCGAGGTGCAGCCGCCCTGGGTGTCGCCGGCGATGCCCACCACCACGCTGCGGCCCGCGCCGCCGGTCACGCCGTCGAGCCAGGTCTTGATCGCACCCACGTCGTAGAGCCCGGTGCTCGTCGCCTCGTTGCAATCCGAGCTCCCGGCCATGCTGATCGCCATGATGCCGCCGTTCTCTATGGAGCAGTCGTCCTCATCCGTGATGAAGATCGCCACGAGGAGCGCGCTGCCGCCCTTGTCGTAGAAGCCCTCGTTCCGCCCTCCCGGCTCGCTCTGCTTGCCCAAAGCGCCCTCGAGCGCCGCGAGCGGCATCTCGCTGCCCGAGCCCTCGATGCCCACGTCGGACAGGCAGCTGAACTTGGTGGCCGCGTCCGCGGCCGGCCCGTCGATCCACGGGTGCTCGCCCAGGTTGCATTTCTGCCGCCCCTGCAGGGCGCCGTCCGGCCCGGTGGTCGACATGGGCATGGCGCCGAAGCCCGGGATCTTCTGCTTGAAGTTGCGCGTCACGTCCACGATCGTCACGCCCACGCGGTACGCGACGCCGCTGCCGTCCTGCGTCTTGAACGCGTCGATGACGTCCACGAACTTGGCGAAGTTGGCGGCCAGGTTCTCCTGCTCCTCCACCATGCTCGGCGAGTTGTCGAGCACGAACAGGATGTCGAGGCTCGTGCAACCGTCGCCCGAAGGGTGGTCCGTGTCCGTGCCCGAGCCGTTCCCGCCCGGGCCCCCGTCGTCGTCCCCGCTCCTGGCCTCGCCGCAGCCGGACGCGTTTCCGAGCGCGAGGAGCGCCGCGATTGTGAAAGAACGTATCTTCATAAAACGCCTCCTTCCCGCCTCCACGTTTCAAGTCTACCATGGCGCGACCGTGCGGTGAAAAGCGGCCGGATATGATATGAGAGGCGGTTCGAAGAAAGGGGTGCGTCCGTGCCGAGCCGCCTCATGACCCGTTGGGCCACATTTGTCTACCGTTTCCCCTGGCTCGTGACCGCTGTGGCCATCACCATCGCAGTCGCGGGCGCGGCGCTCGCCGTGAACATCAAGGTCAAGGGGAGCTTCTCGGCGCTCCTGCCCGACAACTCCCAGGCGGTCAAGGATCTCGGGCCCATGGACAAACGCCTCGGCGGCATGGGCACGCTCGTCGTCAACGTGGAGGGCAAGAACCTGAAAGCCATGGAGCGCTTCGCCGACGATCTCGCCGCGAAGCTGCGCGCCTACCCCAAGAGCGAGGTGCTCTTCGTCGATGACAAGATCGATGTCCAGAAGGCGTTCTTCGACCACAACAAGTTCCTGTACCTGTCGGTCGAAGAGCTGACGCGCGTCCGCGACCGGGTGCGCGACGAGATCGCCAGGCAGAAGGCCAAGGCCAACCCGTTCTTCGTCGATCTCGACGACGAGCCCAAGGCCGAGGGCGGCAAGAAGGAGAAGGCGTTCGACTTCGCCAAGGAGAAGGAGAAGTACGAGAAGCACCTGAAGCGCTTCGACAAGTACAAGGACGGGTACCTCACCACCGAGGACGGCTCCGCGCTCGTGTTGATCGTCAAGACTGTCGGCAGCGCCACGGGCGTCGCGTTCGCGCAGCACTTCGCGGGGAAGGTCGAGGACGAGGTGGCGAGGCTCGACCCCAAACGCTACCACCCGAGCCTGCAGGTGACGCTCACCGGCGAGCTCAAGGATATCCCCGCGGAGTACGAGGCGCTGCGCAGCGACATCGTGATCGTGTCGAACCTGTGCGTGCTGGTCGTGCTCCTCTCCGTGTCCCTCTACTACCGCTCGGTGCGCATGACGATCATCCTCAGCATCGCGCTGCTCGGCGGCATCGGCACCACCTTCGGGATCGTCTACCTCCACATCGGGTACCTCACGGCGGCCACCGCGTTCCTGGCGGCCATCGTGGCCGGCAACGGCATCAACTTCGGCATCTACTTCCTCGCCCGCTACCTGGAGGAACGCCAGGAGCACGACGTGCAGGTCGCTCTGACGCGGTCGCTCGCGGGCACGGTCGTGTCCGTGTCCACCGCGGCCTTCGCCTCGGGCACGTCCTACGCGTCGCTCATGCTCACCCAGTTCAAGGGCTTCAACCAGTTCGGGTTCATCGGCGGCGTGGGCATGGTGACGTGCCTCGTTTTCGCCCTCACCCTGGCCCCGGCCCTCACCGTGCTCATGGAACGCCACTTCCCGTTCAAGAGGCTGTCGAAGGAGCGCTTCGAGCGCGGCCGCATCTTCTCGCGCGGCGCGGCGTTCGTGGTCGAGCGCATGCCGCGCACGGTGCTCGTCGCGGGGGTGCTCGCGACCGTCGGCTCGGCCGTGCTCCTCGCGTTCTTCCTTCGCGACCCCTACGAATACGACTTCCGCAAGCTGCGCAACCAGTTCGTGGACAAGACGGGCTCACGCAGCGGGCTCGCGGACAAGATCCTGGGAGAACGCAGCTCGCCGCACGTCATCCTGGCCGACAACATCGGTCAGGTGCCCAAGATCGAAAAGGCGCTCGAGCGCTTCACCGCCGACAATCCCGATCCCGAGAAGCGCGTCGTGAAGAACGTCAAGACCATCTTCGACTACCTGCCCGGCACCGTGGACGAGCAGAAGCGCAAGCTCCCGCTCCTCGCCGAGATCCGCGACCTCATCCTCAACAACGATTTCAAGAAGCTCTCCGCCGAGGATCAGCGGCAGGTGCGGGAGCTCACGCCGCCCGCGGATCTCGCGGTGGTCACCATGAACAGCCTGCCCGAGGAGTTCGTGCGTCCCTTCGTGGAGCTCGACGGAACGCGCGGCACTGTGGTGTACGTGGACATGAAGGGCAGCGTATGGAACGGCGAGTCCCTGCGGCGCTTCGCCAAGGCGGTGCGCTCCATCAAGCTCGACGACGGGAAGATCGTGCGCTCGAGCGGCAAGACGATCATCTTCGCGGACATGCTCGAGTACGTGGCCACCGAGGGTCCGCGCGCCACGGCCACCGCGTTCGCGCTCGTGCTCGTCGTGATCGTCATCGCCTACCGCAACGCGAAACGAGCCGCGATTGTGGCCGTATCCATGGTGAGCGGCGTGCTGCTCATGATGGGCGCGGCCGTGGTCCTCAAGCAGAAGATCAACTTCCTGAACTTCATCGCCATCCCCATCCAGTTCGGCATCGGCGTCGACTACGTGGCCAACCTGTATTCGCGCTTCATGCAGGAGGGCAGAGGCTCCATCGGCCGCGTGCTGCGCAGCACGGGCGGCGCGGTCATGATCTCGAGCCTCACCACCATCATCGGCTACGGCGCCATGTGGTTCTCGGTGAACGGCGCGGTCAACACCTTCGGCACCATGGCCAACATGGGCGAGTTCACCATGCTGGCCGTGGCAGTGCTTTTCCTGCCAGCCTATTTGGCCCTGTTCCGGGGCGGGCTCGAGCGGCACGGCAGGCGCACCTGACTCCTGGCCAGGGCAAAGCTCCGTCCAAAGTCCCATCCCAAGGTCACGGATCGGGGCGAAAGCATTGGGAAAGCGTGCGACGGGGAGTGAGCGCCGCGGTCTGCGACCGAGCCCACCGGGCCGGACAGCGCCGAGACAACGGGCGCCGGACGCTCCT
>JAQTNF010000068.1 GCA_028713995.1 Deltaproteobacteria bacterium
CGGCCACCGAGGTGTCGATGAACGACGTGAGGTCGTATCTGCCCCCGCACCCGACCTCAATCACCATCACCTCGACCCGGGCGCGCCGAAACGCTTCGAACGCCAGGGCCACCGAGGCCATGCCGTGGATGGATGCGGGCGTTGCCGGGTCGAGCTTGGAAGCGGCCAATGGCGCCACCCAGTCCACCAGGTCCGCGAACGCGTCCGATGCGAGGAACCGTCCGTCGATCCAGACCTTTTCCGTTGCGGCTTGCACGTACGGCGACACGTGCAGCCCTGTCCGGAGCCCGGCCTCGGCCAGAATCCCGGCCACGCCTGCGGCGACAGAGCCCTTTCCCGACGTGCCGGCCACGTGAACCGCCGGAATGCCGCGCTGGGGAGTCCCGCACTCGGTGAGAAAGCGCTCCATCACGGGCATGCGCGCGGCCGGATCGAACAGGCAGCCGTCCACGCTCAGCAGCGACAGATCGAGGCGAATGAGCCCCTCGTTGAGGTGCTTTTCGGCGCAGAGGTATTGCTCGAAGGTCATGGGGCCTTCACTACCCCGTCAGGAGCGTCCTGTCACCTCGAACGCGCCGGATGCCGCTGGAAGTGGAAAAAAGTTTTTTTTGTGTTTTTTTAGAACAAAAAAGTATATAAAAAAGTCCAACAAACGGTATGTAAAAGTACCAATCAAGGATGCAGCAACAACGGCTGCTCCCAAAACTTAGCGGCCGCTGACGCGGCGCAAAAAACGGAGGAAGGAACATGACGAAGTTTTGGTTTGCTCTCCTGGTTCTGGGCCTTGCGCTCAACATCGGCATCGCGGGCTGCAACATTGACGCCGGCGACGACGACAATGACACCGGCACCACCGACGGCGACACCGATGGCGACACCGACTCTGACGGCGACACGGACGGCGACACGGACAGCGACACCGACAGTGATAGCGACACGAACAGCGACTGTGCTCTGAACTCGGGCTACCCCTGCTCTTGTGAAGTAGCTGTCGGGACGTGCGATGACGGTTCTCAGTGCGTCTATTTCGCACAGGGCGCCACCATCGGGCTCTGCTCGGCAACCTGCACCGGATCGACTGACACGACGTCCTGCGTGAACACCGCGTTCGGTATCCAGTCTCTGGGCGGCGGCGCGTGCGTGTTCGGCGCATCGCAGACGGAAATAACGAACTGCGGCATCATTTGCGAGTACAACGGAGAGAACGGGGCTTGCCCGTCGGATCAGGTCTGCACGGCCGGCACCGGCGGCAGCATCTGCATGCCCCCGAGCGCCTAATCCCACAAGACAACTCTCACGGCCTTGCTGTCCCTTCCGCTGCAACCAATCCGATAAACAACCAGTCCGAGCGCGCCAATATCTATCTCGCGCGCGGCAACGGCTGTACCATGCGCCCATGATCCGCAGATCGCCATTCCCGGCTGTGATCGCGCTCGTCACCTCCCTTTCCGTGGGGTGCGGGTCCAGACAGCCCAACGCGCCGTTCCAGCCGACGCCCGAGGAAGCCGAATGGGACACGCACCATCGAAGTGAATTGGCCGGTGACGTCCCATCGGCCGTCGCAGGCTACGGCTCCATGTGCCGTCAGACCCCCCCGTACGTTCGCGCGTGCTACGACGAGGCCAGACTGCTCTTCGAATCGGGCGACGCACGCACGGGACGCGAGCGCGCCGCGACGTTCATCGCTTCGCACGCGGATGACGCGCTCGCCCCGACCATGGCAAAAGAGCTGGCCGACAGCTACGCGAACGCGGACGAGCCCGTTGCGGGAATTGAAGCGCTGGGGAAGCTCGCGGACGAGACGAAGGGACGGGACGCAGCGGACTCGATCATCATGGAGAAGGCCCGCCTCGAGCATGGCGCGGGCCGCGTAGACGACGAGATTGCCACGCTCGCGCGCATCGTCGACGGCATGGATCGCTGGTCGAGCCAGCTGTGGGACGACGCAATCTGGAGGCTCATCGAGCTGCGCGGTGAGCGCGGCGAAAAGGACGAGGAAAGGAAGCTCCTTCAGCGGCTGCTCTCCACCGAGGAATCGTCGTGGATCCTGGGTTCCTACACGTCGCCCTACAACGACGAGGCCCTGCTCCGACTCGGTCGCCTCGAGCTTGAGCGCGGCGCCTTCGACGCGGCCACGGCGCCTCTGCTTGAGCTGGCGTCGCGCGACACGAGCCGGCTCAAGGACGACGGGCTCTACCTCGCGGCCGAAGCCAGGGTCGCGGCAGGCAAGAGGAACGACGCGTGCCGTCTGCTCGCCCGGCTGCTCAAGGACATGCCGGACGCGAACCGCACCCGCGACGCGCGGGCTCTTCGGAAACGCCTGGGCTGTGGCGATTAGGGAACGTACGGGGTCGGGCCGAGAGAGCTAGTAGCGGTCGTCGTCGTCTTCTTCCTCCTCCTCCTCTCCCTCGATATCCTCTTCGCCTTCATCCTCTTCGTCTTCATCCTCTTCGGCGTCCTCGTCATCCTCGATGGCGTCGGCATAGCCGTCGTAATCGTCGTCGTCCTCGTCCTGTTCGGCGGCGAACTCGTCCTGCTCGAAATGGACCTCGAGCCCCGAGTCGGCGAAGAAGCCCTCGATGCTCTCGAGCAGGTCGTCGACGTCGTCTCCGTTCCACTGGTCGACGATCTCGTCGATGGCCTCGCTCACGTCGCCCGACTCCAGCTTCTCCTCGACCTGCTCCACCTGTTCGTCGGTGAAGCAGCCGAGGATCTTGTCGTGCACCCCCCCGTACTCCCCGCTCTCGATGGCCTCGGCGACCGATCTCCGCAAGACCAGCGTCCGGCGAGGCTCGACGATGATCTCGACCGCGATCTTTTCCTCTGCCTTCTTCGCTTTCATAGCGCAAAAATAAAAAACTCGAAGATGCCTGTCAACAATCCCTGCTTCTTAAGGACTCCTCCCGTTGATCTCGCCACGAGGGCGCGGTAGTCTCCTGCAAGATCGGGCATTTCGCGTTTCGGAGGTCGACCGTGCGACGAGTCACATTCGTCTTTTTGGCCATGGCCCTCCTGTGCGGGCGCGCGGCGCGCGCCGCCGACTATTCCGAGAATCCCGAAAGATCCCTGCTCTTCGGCTTCGATCTGGGCGCCGGGCTCGACCCGGCGAGCTCCGCGCGATCGCCCAAGGCCATGGGCGGCGGCACGCCGGAGGCCTACGACATCGCCGGGTTCCTCTTCGGCATCTTCGCGGGCTACCGGTTCAACGAGATCGCGGGGCTCGAGGCGGGCTGGCACCAGGACCGGCACGCGGCCGACAAGGACTGGGGCGGGGTGGCGGGATACCAGATCTTCCATGTCGCGGCGCGTCTGGCCGTGCCCACGCCGCTGCGCCTGACCCCGGTGCTTCTCGTCGGCCCGGCCGCGGGCACCTTCTTCTACGGTGCGTCCGACTACGGCGGAACCGAGGACAACAGCGCGTGGGCCGTGGGCGGCATGGCGGCCCTCGCGACCGAGTTCGAGCTCGGACTGGGCGTGGTCGCCGCCTTGCGCGTCGCCTACCTGCCCCTCTACCGCTGGGGCATGCACCTCGAGCTCGTGGAGGAGTGGTACGATGGCGGGTGGCAGAGCGACACGCTCGACACGAAGACCTTCGGCGACGAGCTGGTCCACGTGCTGTGGATCACGGCCGCCATCCAGTTCGAGTGGACCTTCGAGTGACCCTCCCTTTGTCGCGCTCCTGATGGCCGCTGCCTTTGCGACTCGTGGTCCTCATCTGGAAAAGCTCATGACCGACACCATCATCAAGGCGCTGTGGACCGCGCTCGGCGCGACCGCCGTCCAGCTCCTTGTCCTGCTCGGAACGCTGCTCGCGCTCGTCGCGATCCTGACCCTGACCTCGAATCTCGTCTGCCGGCTCGCGGTGGAGGTCGTCGGCCGGCGCCCCTACCTGTGGCTCTTCGGATGGCTCGGCGCGGCCGTTCACGAGGTGAGCCACGCGGCCCTGTGCGTGCTCTTCGGACACCGCATCACAGAGATGAGGGTCTTCGAGCCCGATCCCGCCACGGGCAGGCTCGGCTACGTGCGCCACGCTTTTTCGCCCCGAAATCCGTACCACCTCATCGGAAACTTCTTCATCGCCACTGGACCCGTGGTGGCGGGTTCGGCGGTCATCGCCCTGGCCGCCTGGTTGCTGCTCGGCCCGGGCGGAGACACGGCACCACGGAGCGTTCCTTTCGGCACGGTTGAGAACGGCGCCCTGTCCGAAGCCGGGCGGCTCTTGGGGCACCTGGGCGCGGGCGTGTCGAGGCTGGGCGAGATGATCGGCAACGTCGGGCAACGGACCTGGTACGTGAACGCCGCCTTCCTGTGGATCGCCTTCTCGGTGGGCGGCCTCATGGCGCTCAGCCCCGCGGACCTGAAGGGCGCGATCCACGGGCTCGTCGCCATCGCCGTGATGGTCTATCTGGCCAACGTGATCGCGCTCGTCGCGGCCGGTGCGCCGCTCACCCGCTACGCCTGGGACGCGAGCCGGCACATGGGCTTCGGCTATTCCATGATGGCGCTCGCCGCGGTGCTGAACGCGGCCATGGCGCTCGCGCTGGGGCTGCTCGTCCTCCCTGTGAGGGTCCTCAAGGTGCTCTTCGGCCCGGCGCCGCAGGTCCACCCGGCGGACGGCTCCCGCCCTCCGGCAAAGCCCGGGGAGGGCTAGGATCGAGTGACCTCGCCGACTCGCAGGCCGGTTGGTCGCCCATCTCGCAGGCCTGCGCGAAGAGTTCGCGCGCCTTGGCGAGATCCCGGTCGATCCCACGCCCATCCCGGAAGGCCACGCCCACCCTGTGGCAGGCCGCTGCGTCTTTGGCGTCGCACTTCTGCGCGTCCACGATGACCTTGGCCTCGGACTCGTCGAGGTCGATGGGAGCCGATGTGGGGGGAGGCGATGGAGGTGTCGCCTGCACGGGAGACGGCTCGCCGGAATCGCAGCTCCAGGGTGAGGCGAAAAGAGTGAGGACGAGGGCCGGGATCGTGCGCCGTGGGGCGATCATGGGGTTCCTTGGAGCCGAGACTAGCGCCCGACGCAAAAGTCGGCAAGGCGCCTTCGAACGGTCAAACGAGCCTTGGCATTTCCGCACGCGTCGACTATGCTTTTAAAGACTGTGGAAGACCTGAATTATCGGGCCTGGATCAAAGTCGCTTGGCGCCGGGAGACCAACGGATGAGATACGGCAATCCCATGTTCGACACTCCGATCACGATGCAGTCCCCCCCGCTCACGCGGGTGGACGAACCGACCAACAAGATCGACCTGCAGGCGTTCACGAGCCGGGTGCGGAGGGTCGAGGGCGGCGAGAAGCTGGCCTGCCTGGTCCTGCTCGGCGGGCTCGACATGGGCAGGGTCATCCCGGTCGGGCCGAGCGGCATCATCATCGGGCGCAGTGAACGGTGCCATCTCGTGGTGCGCGACGACGGCGTTTCGCGCGAGCACGTGCACGTGGCCGTCGACGGCTCGGACGGTGTCCTGGTGCGCGATCTCGGCTCCACCAACGGCACGTACGTGGGAGGCCGGCGCATCGACGAGGCGCGGCTTCACAGCGGCGACAAGCTGTTCGTGGGCAGGTCCACGGTGCTGAAGTTCGTTGTCCAGGATCCGGTCGATCTCACGTACCAAAAGAAGATCTTCGAGTCGTCGACGCACGACCACCTCACCGGCGTGTTCAACCGCCGTTACTTCAGCGAGAAGATGGTGGCCGACATCTCGTTCGGCCAGCGCCACGATCTGCCCTTGAGCCTTCTCATGCTCGACATCGACCACTTCAAGCAGATCAACGACCGCTACGGACACGATGTGGGCGACGAGGTGCTTCGCGTGTTCACGCAGACCGTGGCCGCCGCCATCCGCACCGAGGACGTGCTCGCCCGTTACGGCGGCGAGGAGTTCGTGATCATCGCCCAGGGCACGAACATGGCCGGCGCGCTCGCGCTCGGGGAGCGCATCCGCCACGAGATCTCGAACCGGCTCGTGTGGGCCGCGACGCCGGGCGTCGACATCAAGCTCACCGTGAGCACAGGCGTGGCCACCATGCGCCCGGGCGCGCGGGTCGAGGCCGAGAGCTTGATCTCGACCGTGGACGCGAACATGTACACGGCCAAGAAGAGCGGTCGCAACCGTGTCGTCGGAACCGAGATCGACTGAAAAGGAGATCGGGATGGAAGCGAAGCCCTTGGCGCTCACGGCGATTGTGGCGTTGCTCGCGGCCTGCTCGGTCGGCCGCTCGTCAGGCGACGACGACACGGGTTCGGACACCGGGACCGGCACGGACACGGCTGACGCGGGTGGAGACTCCGGGACCGACACGGACGGGGATGCCGACACGGATGGGGATGCCGACACGGATGGGGATGCCGACACGGATGGGGATGCCGACACGGATGGGGATGCCGACACGGACACGGACGGAGATGCGGACGGAGACAGCGACACCGATGCGGACACGGACAGCGACACCGATGCGGACAGCGACACGGGCGCGGGCCTGTGCGCCGCGGCCGGCTCCCCGGACCTCTCGGCGCCTACGGTCTGCGACGGCCCGAGTGGCCACACGTCCACGGAGAAGAGCCCGAGCGGCTTCTACTCCACGAGTTGGTTCGGCTGTTACTACGACGGCACCGACATCATCCAGGACTCCGGCGACAACTGCGAGTTCGCGTGCGGCAACAAGGGGCTGTGCGACAGCGACCTGACCGGCCCGGAGTGCGAGGCCGAGCTCAAGTGGTTCGCGGCCGACGCGGATCGCTTCGGATGCGGGGGGCGCATCCTCGTCACCAACTGCGACAACGGGCACGCCGTGGTGCTCGTCACGCTCGACCGCGGCCCGAACTGCGTGACCGTGGAGCAGGAATACGCCGCCGCCACGCTCGACATGTCGCACCCGGCCATGGAGTACCTGTTCGAGGGCGACTACCACGGGGCGAGCGATCTCGCGCCCGTGCTCATCGAGGAAGCGGATTCGGACACTCCACTCGGTCCGACCCCCGACGATTTCTGAGAGACGGCTGAAGACCGGGCGGGGGTATCCGAAGTCCGTCCCTTTTCGGCATTCTGCTTGCTTTGTTCTCCGATCGTTGAAGACCGGGCGGGGGCTGTGTTACATTGCCCGGGCGTTTGCACGAATCCCGGCCCTTTTTGCAAAAAGGAGCAAAGCGATGAACAAGGTGGTCGTCCTGTGTCTCCCGGTGCTCGCCCTGGCGCTGGCCGTCGCCGGCTGCAAGGGGGAGAAGCCCGCCGTGCAGGCCGTCGTCCAGACCCCGGCCGACTCCTACAAGGCCAACCTGCCGCCCGTACCGACCATCCCCAAGGCGAACGTCCCGGACACTTACGGCGACGGATCGTTCTCGGTGTACGGCCTGCGGCACAAACTCCAGAAGAACCTCGATCAGGAGGTCCAGGTCACGGCGTACATCGCCAAGATCTACGAGAAGCCCCCGTGCGCGGACGAAGGGTCGTGCATGGCCTACATCCCGCACCTGTTCCTGGCCGACGACCCGAACGAGACCCTAGGGAAGCGCATGATCCGGCTCGTGACCTACGCCCAGAACTTCCAGGAGATGGCCGACGAGAAGGAGATGTTCGTCACGGGCGAGAAGCGCGAGGCCATGCCGGATGGGCTCGCCCCGCGGGTGGTCGTGTGGGACTGGCAGCTCGGCAAGAAGTACAAGATCACGGCGCGCTTCGTGCGCCAGTCGGGCGATGGCTTCATGGACGGTGACGGGCTGCTCGAGTACATGAAGCACCAGTGCCTCGACTGCCCGCCGCCCGAGACCCTGATGGAGCAGTGGAAGAAAGAGGTCGAGGAGGCCAAGAAGGTCGCGGCCAAGGTCGGCAATAAGAAGTAGACCCGCCCGTTTCCTTTCCGTCTCAGCCAGATCCAGGAGCCGCGTCAGACCTGTCTGACAGGTCCGACGTGTCAGATAGGTCCGACCCAGCAGCCCGTACCGGGAAGAGCAGCGATCAGACCTTGACCGGGGTGGCCTTGAGCGACGCCTTGCCGTCCTTCTCGTAGACCTGGAACTTCACGAAGCGGCAGTTGTAGCGCGCGACGAGCGTGTCGCGGTTCTTCTTGAGCGTGCCCTCGAAGCGATCGAACGTGAGCTGCTCCACCGGCTCGCCCAGCTTGCGCTTGAGCGCCACGAACTCCTCGTAGATCTGGTGGAAGTAGACCTGCTCCTCCTGCTCGTTTGTCGGGCCCGACTCCGGCACCACGACAGGTCCGGCGGCGGCGGTCGGCGGGGGATAGGCCCCCGTGGTCTTGAGCCTGGCGCCGGGCATGGGCGGCGCATGGACACCCGTGCCCGAGGAAGAGGGAGGCGGCGGAGGCGCGTGGACGCCCGTGGCCGAAGAAGAGGGAGGCGGCGGAGCGTGGACGCCTGTGACCGGCATGGAGACAGGTGCGGGCGCTGCAGGCGTCCCCGCCCGAGGCGTGGGCGGCTTGCTCGGAGGCTCGATCTTCTTGACCGAGCCGGTGGGAGGGGGCGCGGCCGGGATGTCGTCGGCCTTGGCCTCCACGAACTTGAACGACGCGGACGACAGCCGTGCGCCGTCCTGGGAGCCGAGGATGGAATCGATGCTCTTGCCCTTGCCCTCCATGGAAGCCAGAAGGGCCTTGGCCTTGTAGTCAAAGACCGTGTTGATGGCCACGGCCACTTTGCGGACGCGCCTGCCGAACTTGTAGATGTTGAGCTGATCCTTGGGATCGGACTTCTCGAGCGCCTTGACGTGCCTGTACAGCCGCGTGATCGGCCGCTGGCCCTCGAGCCAGTTCCACATCCAGCCGAACAGGGCCGCGAGCACGATCCCCGCGATGAGCGAGACCTTCGGCAGCGCCTCGATGTCCTGCTTGCCGGCTTTCTCGTAGAACTCCGTGGGCGCGGCCATGGTGTGCACGGGCGTCACGAGCGCGAAGCCGACTTCGTTCTTGGCCGCCTCGCCCTTGACGAGCGAGTAGACGGCCATGAACTCCTGCATCTGCGTGTCGATCCGCTGGATCTCGCTGTAGCCTTTTTCCTTGAAAGGCTTGCTCGCCAGCACGGCGTCGAGCGGCTTGGCAAGGAACGGACCATCGGCCTTGATCACGCCCTCTCCCGTGGGGGAGCCGACCGCGACCATGGTGTTGGCGGCGAAGAACGCGAGCTGCACGCCGCTCGGCGACAGCTCGGTGGCGAGGCGATCCGAGATCTTCACGGCATGGACGACCGCGCCCACGTAACGCCCCTGCTCGATGACCGGGCGCGCCGCGATGAGAAACACCTCGGTGTTGATTTTCCACACGTCGTCGCGGATGTACCCGCGCAGGGCGGCCTGCACGGCCGGAAACCCCCTGAAGCCGTAGCCGGTCGCGCGCTCGCGCAGGCCGACCTGGGCCACCACGTTCCCCCGGATGTCGAGCCCGATGAGCATGTCGCCCCGGTACTTGCCGAGGGCATCGTTGCGCTGGCGCAGGGTGCCGAGCAGCTTCTCCTGAATCTTCTCGACCTTCTCAGGGGACGCCGACGCGGCCATGAGCGCGCTCCTCACGTCCGGATCCACGGCCACGGACAAAAGGACGTCAAGGCGCTTCCTCGCGTGCAGGTTGAACGCGATGTCGGTCTTGGCCAGCTCCTTGTAGAGAATCGCCGTGACGTTCTCGACGCGCTCCCGGTTGACCACGTCCCTTGCCAGCAGGACCACGGCGAGCATGGCGCCCGCCGCGAGAGCCAAAAGCAATGTCCAAAACTTGGATACGAGCATTTTTCGTCTTTCTCCGGACCCAGTGAGGCGCTGTGCTAAAGCCGCCTACCTCTTCTTCCCGCCCGCCTTGGCCTTGCCCTTGGCCCCGGCCTCTTCACCGGCCTCGGGCTTGGCGGCCTCGGCCGCGCCCGCCACCGTGAGCTTTACCTCGATTTGCGTCTCGCGCACGTCGCCGACATCGAACTTCTGCTCCTGCACCCATGCGCCGTTGTGGAATACCTTGATGGTGTACTTTCCGGGCGCGAGGCTATCGACCACGAACGATCCGTCCTGGCCCAGCTTCACGATGTGGAGCGCCTTGGCCACCACCACGTACGCCTTGAAGTGCGGCATGAGCTTGCAACGCACTTCGTAAATGCCCTCGCCAGGGACGTCGAGGGGCCTCACGCTGTCCGTCGACTGCCTGCCGGGCTTGAACGACGGGATCTTCTCCGCGTAGAGCTCGTGGTCGAACGGCTCCAGGTTCTTGAACTGGACCATCGCGCCGGGCAGGACCACGATCGCGTTCTGGTTGCAGCCGGCGCTGTTGATGTCCACCGCAACGGGCGAGGTCGGCTTGGTGGCCTCGGCCCCTTCCTGGAAGATGGCCACGCCCAGGTCGGCCGACGGATCCACGCGAGGCGGCTCGACCGGAACCATGCCGTTGGGCTCGTTCCAGTAGTAGTCGCGGCCGGCTTCCGCGGCGCCTTCCTCGGCCTTGGCCAGGGCCTCGCGGTACTCCATGGTGACCACGATGCGGCCGGAGACTTTCGCCGCCAGCGCCGGCGACGCCGCGAGCCATGCAACGGCCCCGGCGAGCACGATCAACAACGCGCGCACAAACATCATCTTCAGCCTCCAGACGGAACATCCGTCCGATCGAACGGGCGAACAACGCGCCCGTGCCGGGAGTGTAGCGTTTCAATCCTCACGACTCAAGCACCGGTTTCCCGACATGCACCGGTTTCCCGACACCGGTTTCCCGAGACATCTCGTTTGATTGTCGGGATGCCCTCGAAACGGCGGTGGAGCCACATCCAGTGGCCGGGCCGGGCCCGCACCCACCTCTCCACGACCGCGTTGATGCGCGCCGTGAGGATCGGCACCACGCCCGCGTCGCCGGCGGACACCTCGATCTCCTCCTCGATCCACGCGTCGTGATCGCCGTCTTGCTTTCGCTCAATGCGCACGGGCAGCAGCGCGCAGCCGGTGCGCGTCGCAAGGACCACCGGGGCCGTGGTCGTCCACGCGTCCCTTCCGAAAAAAGGCGAGAGGATTCCCCCCTTGCGCGGCGGCGTGCGCTGGTCGACCACGAACCCGAGCACCTTGCCCTCCTTGAGCCACCTCACGATGTCCTTGAGCGAGCCTTCGTCCCTGAAGATGGTGAGCCCCTTGGCGCGCCGCGTCTCCATCCAGAAGCGGTTCGCGTCACCGTGCAGATCGCGGCTCACGATGGCGAGCGGCACGCCACGACAGGCCTGCGCGCACGCGAGCAGGTCGAAGTTTCCGTAGTGGGCCGTGACCACGATCACGCCGCGACCTCGGGCCAGGGCCGCCTCGTAACGCTCACGCCCGTGGTCGTGCACCTTGCGCGCCACCTCGTCGGGCGAAAGGCCCCGCAACTTGAGGAGCTCGAGCGCGCAGATGCCCAGATGGCGGTAGGTTTCGCGCGCGATTCGGCGGTGCTCCGCTGACCTTTCCGGGAGGGCGAGCGCCAGGTTCGCGAGCACCGTGCGCCGCCGGATGCGGACCAGGTGGAACCAGACGAGCCCGAGCAGGGCGCCCAGATCCTGGGCCCGTTGCCACGGGAGCAGGACCGTCATCCGCGAAAGGACCTTAAGAACCCACGTCGACACCGGCGAGACCTCCGTGCTATCTTTTCCGCGCAATGGCCCGCGCGCTCGCATTCCTCGTTTCAACAGCGGCGGCGGCGCTCCTCGGGGCGTCGGGCTGTGGACCTTCGCGTCCCGGCGCCTATCCCTCGTACGAGGCCACGGTCGCGCAGTATGCTCCGCGAGTCTGGTACCACAATCGCTGGGTCTACGACCACGACGGACACTGGGAGTACTGGGACGAAGGGTGGTGGTGGTACCCGGAATTCCACGGCCGTGGCTCGTCCTACGGCGTGCCCGTGCGCAGCATCAGAAAACGCTGAACGGAGATCCGAATCATGACGAACCTGAAGGACATGTACAGGACCATCTCCTACGACTCGTTCCCCGGCGAGATGACCATCACGCTCGGCAAGGAGCGGCTCGTGTACCGCAAGCGTACGTGGCGCATCGAGGACGAGGGCGAGATGGTGGAGCGGGGCCTGCGCTACGGCGAGAACCCGGGGCAGGAGGCGGCGCTCTACGAGCTCGTGGGCGGCAACTTGGCCCTCGGCGACTGCCGCTTCGTCGAGCCCGGCAGGGGGCTCGTGTCCGGGCTTGATGAGTCGATGTTGATCCAGTCGGGCAAGCACCCGGGCAAGATCAACCTGACCGACATCGACGCAGCCCTGAACATCCTCAAGCACCTCATGGACCGCCCGGCGGCCGCGGTCATGAAGCACAACAACCCCTCGGGCGTGGCGCGCGGCGGCTCGTCGGGCGAGGCGCTCGAGCGGGCGTTCATGGCGGACCGGCTGGCGGCCATGGGCGGGTGCGTCGCGGTCAACCGGGCCCTCGACCAGGCCGGGGCCGAGTTCCTGGCCGCGCACTTCGTGGAGGTCGTGGCCGCGCCCTCCTATGAGGACGGCACGGTCGAGCTGCTCAAGAAGTCGAAGAGCCTGCGCATCGTGGAGATCCCGCGCATCGACCGCCTGGCCGACTACCAAGGCTTACGCTTCCTCGACTTCAAGTCGCTCATCGACGGCGGAATCGTGGTGCAGCAGTCCGCGGTGAGCCGCATCCGGAGCAGGACCGACTTTTTGCCCGCGGCGGTCACGCACAAGGGCCGCGATGTGCGCTGCCTGCGGGAGCCGACCGACGCCGAGTACGACGACCTCGTGTTCGGCTGGTGCATCGAGATGGGCGTCACCTCCAACTCGGTCATGTTCGTGAAGGGCGGCGCGACCGTGGCCATCGGCACGGGCGAGCAGGATCGCGTGGGCTCGGCCGAGATCGCGGTGGCAAAGGCCTACACCAAGCACGCGGACCGGCTCTGCTTCGAGCGTCACGGCATCCCGTACAACGACCTCGCGCTCGCGGTGCAGCAGGGCAAGCGGAACGCGGACGAGAAGGACGCCATCGACCGCGAGACGGCAATGGCCAAGGGCGGGCTCAAGGGCTCCGCCATGATCTCGGACGGGTTCTTTCCCTTCCGCGACGGCGTGGACGTGGGCATCCGGCAGGGCGTGACCGCGGTCGCGCAGCCCGGCGGCTCGATCCGCGATTACGAGGTCATCGAGGCGTGCAACGAGGCCGAGCCCAAGGTGGCCATGGTCTTCACCGGCCAGCGCGCGTTTCGGCACTAACGAGGCTATCCCCGGGTACCCCCGCTCACGAGCCGTTCGAGCAGCAGATCCTCGAGATCGCGGCGTGCGTCGAGCACCGCGAGCACGAGGACCGTCCGCCCCTTCACGCGATAGAGGACACGATACGGGCGCACGACAAGCTCGCGGTAGGCCTGGATGCCGAACGCGGCCAGCTCCGGGACGACCCTTCCACGCTCGGGGAGCACCGCGAGCCCTTTCGTGCGGGTGCGCAGGCGTTCCACGACCTTCCCCGCGTTCAACGGGGAGTCGATGGCGATGAAGCGGACGATGCCCTCGAGATCGCGCACGGCGCCCTCGGCCCAGCGCACGTCGAACGCGCGGCGCGTCATCCCGCGCTACTCCGCCTCGGCCGCCGCGAGGGCGCGCGCGAAGGCCTCGTCGTCCGTCGCGGTCCGCCCGGCGGACGCCTCGGCCTCGGACAGGGACAGGAGCTTGAGCAGGGTCATGGCCTCGCGCCAGCGATCGAAGGTCGCGACGTCCATGACCACGGCGCACGCCTCGCCGTTCTGCGTGATGACGAGGGGCCGGCCGTCCTCGGCCACGTCCCGTACCACGTCCGCCGTGTGGGTCTTGAGATAGGTGATCGACTTCACGCTCCGGCCGAGCCGCATGGAGCACCTCCTGACAGGTCCGAATATAGTACGTTTTAAGGTCGTCCACAACGGTTCCACGCGCGTCGGCCCGTGAATCCCCGCCTCGCGGCTATCCGCACCGGTCGAAAAACGTGATATGGCCCCAGGTGGAAACCGAGCCCAAGGAGGCACGATGAGCGCCAACGTCTGCGGCAAGTACAAGCTCAAGCACCAGGTGCGCGTCGTCACGGCCACGAGCCTGTTCGACGGCCACGACGCAGCCATCAACATCATGCGCCGCCTCGTCCAGATGGGCGGGGCCGAGGTCATCCACCTGGGCCACAACCGCTCGGTGGCCGAGATCGTGGAGGCCGCGATCCAGGAGGACGTGCAGGCCGTGGCCGTCTCCTCGTACCAGGGCGGGCACAACGAGTTCTTCAGGTACATGCGCGACATGCTCGTCGAGCAGGGGGCGCCCCACGTGCGCATCTTCGGCGGCGGCGGCGGGGTCATCCGGCCCGACGAGATCGCGGACCTGCAAGGCTACGGCGTCGAGCGCATCTACGACCCCGAGGACGGCCGGCACATGGGGCTCCTCGGCATGATCGACGACCTGCTCGCGCGCTGCGACTTCCACACCATCAATGTTCCCGGCTCGGATGACGAGTCCGGCCGCGGCGCGGCCATGCCCGATCCCTCGCGCGTCTCGTGCGACGATCCGGCGGGCGTGGCGCGGCTCATCACGCTCACCGAGATGGGCGGCATCGCGTGGGCGCCCGTGTCGGCCGCGATCCGCGAGCGCGCGGCGAAGAACCCGGCGCCGGTGGTGGGCTTCACGGGCACGGGCGGCAGCGGCAAGAGCTCGCTCCTCGACGAGATCGTGCGCCGCTTCCGCGAGAGCAACCCGGGCAGGACCGTGGCCGTGCTGTCGGCCGATCCGTCGAAGCGCCGCACGGGCGGCGCCCTGCTCGGGGATCGCATCCGCATGAACTCCGTGCACGGGCCGGGCGTGTACATGCGCTCGCTCGCCACGCGCGACTCCAAGACCGAGCTGCCCGACACCATCCGCGACGCCATCGACGTGGTGCGCGCCGCGGGCTTCGATCTCGTGCTCGTCGAGACGTCCGGCATCGGCCAGGGCGACACGGCCATCGTCGACGTTGCCGACGTGTCCGTCTACGTGATGACCTCCGAGTTCGGCGCGCCTACCCAGCTCGAGAAGATCGACATGATCGACTTCGCGGACGTCATCGTCATCAACAAGTACGAACGCAAGGGCTCCGAGGACGCGCTGCGCGACGTGCGCCGCCAGTTGCGCCGCGCGCGCAACTGTTTCGACGTCGAGATCGAGCAGCTCCCGGTGTACGGCACGATCGCCTCCAAGTTCAACGACGAGGGCGTCAACGGCCTGTACGCCGGCATCCTTGAAGCGATCGCGAAGAAACGCGGCCGCGCGTTCATATGCGGCATCCCCGAGGAGCTCATCTCGCGCACCTCGGGCGTCACCTCGATCATCCCGCAAGAGCGCATCCGGTACCTGGGCGAGATCGCGGAGACCGTGCGCGGCTACAAGCGCCGCGTGCGCGAGCAGGCGGAGGTGGCGCGCCGCATGCAGCACCTCGCCACGGCCCGCACCGAGCTGGGCGATGAGCCCGTTGCCGCCAAGATCGATGCGCGCTTGTCCGCGCTCGGCAAGGAGCTTTGCGACGACGCCAAGACCCTGCTCGCCTCGTGGGACGACCTGCGCAAGGCTTACGAGGGCGACACGTTCCGGTACGAGGTGCGCGGCAAGGAGTTCAAGGTCGCGCTCACCTCCGAGACCCTCGCGGGCACCAAGATCCCCAAGGTCATGGTCCCCGAGCTCGCGGATCACGGCGACAGGCTCGCCTACCTCATGCTCGAGAACGTGCCCGGCGGCTTCCCGTACACGGCCGGCGTGTTCCCGTTCAAGCGCGAGGGCGAGGATCCCAAGCGCCAGTTCGCGGGCGAGGGCGGCCCGGTCAAGCCCAACCCGCGCTTCCACTACCTCACGCGCAACGACGACGCCAAGCGCCTCTCGACGGCCTTCGACTCGGTCACGCTCTACGGCCAGGATCCGGACCCGCGGCCCGACATCTTCGGCAAGATCGGCGACTCGGGCGTTTCGATCTGCACCATCGAGGACTTGAAGAAGCTCTACGCCGGGTTCGATCTGTGCGCGCCCGCGACGAGCGTGTCCATGACCATCAACGGCCCGGCGCCCATGATGCTGGCCTTTTTCCTCAACATGGCCATCGACCAGCAGGAGGGCGCGTTCGTCGCCAAGAATGGCCGCGCGCCCACTCCCGCCGAGCGCGCCCGCATCGAGGCCGACACCCTGTGCACGGTGCGCGGCACGGTGCAGGCCGACATCCTCAAGGAGGACCAGGCGCAGAACACCTGCATCTTCTCCACCGACTTCGCGCTCAAGATGATGGGCGACATCCAGGAGTTCTTCATCGAGCGTTCCGTTCGGAACTACTACTCGGTGTCCATCTCCGGCTACCACATCGCCGAGGCCGGCGCGAACCCCATCACGCAGACCGCGTTCACGCTCGCCAACGGGTTCACCTACGTGGAGTACTACCTGTCGCGCGGGTTCCCGATCGACTCGTTCGCGCCCAACCTGTCGTTCTTCTTCTCGAACGGAATGGACGCGGAGTACACGGTCATCGGCCGCGTGGCGCGCCGCATCTGGGCCGTGGCCATGCGCGACAAGTACGGCGCGGCCGAGCGCAGCCAGAAGCTCAAGTACCACATCCAGACCTCGGGCCGCTCGCTGCACGCCCAGGAGATCCAGTTCAACGACATCCGCACCACGCTGCAGGCGCTGCTCGCGTTCTACGACAACTGCAACTCGCTCCACACCAACTCGTACGACGAGGCCATCACCACGCCCACCGAGGAGTCGGTGCGCCGCGCCATGGCCATCCAGATGATCACGCTCAAGGAGTTCGGGCTCACCAAGAACGAGCACCCGTGGCAGGGCTCGTACGTGGCGCAGGAGCTGACCGAGCTCGTGGAGGAGGCGATCCTCGCCGAGTTCGAGCGGCTCTCGACGCGCGGCGGCGTGCTCGGCAGCATGGAGACGCAGTACCAGCGCGGCAAGATCCAGGACGAGTCCATGCTCTACGAGCACCGCAAGCACACGGGCGAGCTGCCCATCATCGGCGTGAACACTTACCTGAACCCCGGCGCCGAGAGCCTCATCCCGCGCGACCTCGAGCTGCGCCGCGCCACGCCCGAGGAGAAGCAGGGGCAGATCTCGAACCTCGAGGACTTCAAGCGCCGTAACGCCGCGAGGTGCGAGGAGAGCTTGAAGAAGCTCAAGGACGTGGCGCTCAAGGGCGGCAACATCTTCGCGCAGATGATGGAGACCGCGCGCTACGCCTCGCTCGGCCAGATCTCGCGGGCGCTCTACGAGGTCGGCGGGCAGTACCGCAGGAGCATGTGATGCGAAAAGGTCGATCGAGACGGTTTCTTCTGATCGCGCTCGCCGTCGTCTTCTCGATCGTCGGCGGGTGCCACAGCCCCGGGAGAACGGCGTCACCGGCTTCCCGGCGCGCGGAGAAACGCGTCGAGGCGGTCAAGGAGGCGAAATCGCTGCTGCCGGACGACATTTCCTGGAGTGAGCACGGGCTCCACAACCGATTCGCCCGATACGTCGCCCGCTTCTCCGATGAAGCGCGCCAGCTCTTCTCGGGAGATGACTGGATCGTGGAGAACTTCGATTGTATTACCGATTATGGGACACGCGCGTGCCGTTTCGAGCGCAAGCGAGGAACCGCCTATTTCGGGAACATTCTCGTGGATCGCGACAGCGACGGCACGGTCGACAAGGAGCGCGGATACTTCTTCGACTTGCGGCTCGCAAGCAAGAAGGACAACGGGATCATCTGGATCTCGACCGACGAGATTCCCGCCACGAGAACTGGCACCGCTCTCAGCGTCTTTCTCGACAACTACGTGGAGTCGCTCACAGGTTCCGAATTGAACGTCGAGGGCGATCCTCTCGGCTACGCCGTGGTGAAGGAGCGCAAGTTCGCCACACGCCTCGACACGAGCGCCGAGACCAAGCTCGGTCCGTTCGACGCGGTGACAGGCACAGTGAGCGTCATGGACTTGGATAAATTGAAGGTCGATTCGAACGATGTGCACTCCAGGATCAAGATCCTTCTCGCCCGGGTGGAATGCGACAAGGTGCGCAGGCTGAAAAACAGCCTCGACGTGGATCTCTCTTACGAGACGAGCGGCAAGGCATTGCTCGTTGCGGGCTACATGAACTCCCCCAAGCAATTCGATGCGGGGCTCACGGATTTCAATCAGTTGCTCGAGCGAATCTCGTTCGAGAACATTGCTGCGCCATCTTCGCCCAAGTGATGGCAACCTGCCGCCAAACGTCGCTCGGCCAGATCTCGCGGGCGCTCTACGAGGTCGGCGGGCAGTACCGCAGGAGCATGTAGGGGACGGCATTACGACCTTCCGAGCATCTGTTCGGGGTATCGTTCCATGGCCAAGGGCAAGACAAGCGATGTGAACCGGGTCTCGTGCCACGCGTGCCGGCACTTCTACGTCACGTGGGAGAACGACTTCCCGTACGGATGCAAGGCCATGGGCTTCAAGGGAAGGATCGTGCCGTCGGTCACGGTGTTTGAGTCGTCGGGTCGTGCCTGCCTCGCCTTCGATCCGAAGGCAAAGCCGTCGTGACGCTCCCAAGGAGTCAGGGGAGACGGTCCGCGGCACGGCGCCCAGCCACGCCCCTCTGGATCATCAGGCACAGCGCCAGGCTGCACAGGAAGATCGACTGGTGCCCCCAGCGGAACTCCCAATGGCTCACGACCAGGATGACGCTCACCAGGTGCAGCAGGGCCGCGGCGACAAGGAGCGCCTCCACGCGCCACAGCCGCTTCGTGGCCAGGAAGGCCGCGAGCAGGGCCGTCGCGCAGGCACCCACGTACCAGACGGGCGCAAGCGGCAGGTGGAGCCGGGAGAATGCCGAGACCGCATCGACGCATGTCCTTGCCGTCTTGAAGCCGCGGGTTTCGAAGTCGACCTTCAGCCCGAGCTTCCTGAGCGTGCGGACGTTGATGCCGTAGGTGCCGAAGCCAGACCACGGCGGGGCGTGCAGCAGGTAGCCCATGGTCTCCGTCCTGATCGCGAGGCTCTCCGCGGGGTGCTCGACGAGCGCCTTGAGGGCCTTCCCCTTGAGGATCTCAAGGCCTTTCTCGTCGAGCCTCGGGAACCTCGCGTCGCTCCTGTCGTAGTACGCGGTCCACAGGAACTGATAGAGCCCGTCCGGCAGGGGATACTTTCGATCGAGGTTTCGCAGGTCGCCGAGAGTCAGGGACGGGAAGCGCTCTTTGGGGAAGAGGTTCTCCTGCATGCGGACCGACAGCCGCGCGAGGTGGTTGTTGACGGGCACCTGAAGGGAGTAGACGCGATGGGTGATGACGCTCGAGTTGATCCCACCGGCCACGGGGACCGCGAGGAGCAGGGCCACGAACCCGAGGCCCACCGCCGCCGCGGCCCGGCGAGGCCATGCTCGCGGTCGCGAAAGAACGAAGAAGAAGAGGGCGGCCGCGCAAGGCCAGGCCGATGCCGCGGCGTTCGCCCGGAGCAGAAGCCCGCAGAAGATGAACAGGGCGCTTCCGGTGAAGCAGGCGCGCTTGGCCCATGGCCTCCCGGCCCGCGTGCCCAGGATCAGGAGCCACAGCGCCACGAGGAACGTCCCGAGCCCGGTGATGTCCCGCCAGATCATGCCCAGGATGACGGAGTTCGGCGGATAGGCGAACAAGAGCGCGCACAGCGCTGCGCTCCATGCCGGCGACGCGCCGAGCCAGAAAATGATTCCGCAGGCGCCCCAGACGCACAGGCACACGTCGAGGGCGAGCAGCAGCGCGGGTCCGGGGTGGATGCGGTCGAGGAAGCCGAACAGGACCGAGATGGCGGGCGGCTGGTAGTCCCAGTAGACGCCGGTGCGGCCCTGATACAGATGGCCGTACGAATCGTTGCTCATGGAGCCGGGGTAGTGGATGAGGACGAGGGCGGTCGAGAGGAAGGCCGCCGTGGCGATGAAGACCTTCGCGCGTGTCGTCATGAGCAACTCTTCCTTGTCGGTTCTCGTCGTGAAAAAGAGCGCCCGCGGTGATCGCTCATGCAGGCGCCGATCCACAGGAGCGCGAGGAGCGCGAGCCCGGCCGCCGAGGCCCGGTTCGCGGCGCGCTGGAGCGGCGGGTCGAACTCGAGATCGAGCCGGTGCCGACCGGCGGGCACGGCCAGGCCCAGGAAGGCCCCATCTGTGCGGAAGATCTGCGCGTCGCGGTCGTCGAGCCTGGCACGCCAGCCCGGGTAGTGGCTCTCCAGCACCACGAGATAGCCCGCCGCTTCGAAATCAAGCGCGGCCTCGATCCTGCCAGGTCGGTAGCTCGTGAGGTGCGCTTCGCGCGACGCCAGGACGCCCGGCAATGCCGGACGGTCCGTCTCGACCACGGCCCGATCGAACAGCGGGAAAGAGGGCTCAGTCGCACGGACAGCGGCCCTCGCCGGATCGGCCTCGGCCTCGACCTGCCCCACGGCGTGCAGGAAGGGCAGGTGGGCCGGCACCGCACGGATTTCGATCCCGAGGCCCGGCAGGCCGGCCTCCAGCGGAAAATCCCGCCAGCGCGGATCGCCGGCCCGCGCGATGACATGCTCCACCCCTCGCATCGCGAGCTCGCGACCCGGTTGTGCGGCGAGCGCGCGGCGCAGCCGGTCCATGCTCGTGAGCGAGACCGCCTCGTAGCCCGGTACGTGGGCCACGCACTCGCTCGCACCCACGTTCGGTTTGAGCGTGTCCCACTCCCAGGCGCGCTGACGCTCGAAGCGCGTGCCCCGCCCGGCCGCGGCAGGCGGGTCCAGGTAGCGCAGGTCCGGGTCGCGGTAGACCACCGGCAGGCGGCCGGATATCCCGCGAGGCATGGCCGCGCAAGCCGCGGGTGGGCGACGGAGCCACGACGCGGCAGCCACCCCGCGAAGGGGCAGGCCGGCCGAGAACAGGTCGGTCACGCCCAACGCCGTCACGAGCGCCACGAGCAGCGTCGGCCTGACAAGCCGCGAGACGGCGGCGACGAGCACGAGGAGCATTCCCAGGCCCACCGCGCCCGCGCGGACGAGGGCGTAGGCCGTGGCCGCGAGCGCCACGTCGGGATTGACGGAGGCGCCCTGCTCGTGGGCCACGCGGGCGAGCCACGCGACGCGTCCTGGGTCGCCCGGATCGAACCACAGGCGCAGGGACGCCGAGGCCGCGACGAATCCCCCTGCGATCCCGATGGCCACCAGCGACCGGCGGCGGGGCCGTCCGTCCTGCGGATCGTGCAGGGCCGAGAGCAGGCCGTCCACGGCCGCGGCGCCGACGAGCGACGCTGCGAGGCAGAAGAAGAGCAGAAACTTCTCCGGGTAGCGGAAGCGGTCGGCAAGCGGCAGCACGGAGCGCAACACCTCGTGCAGCGGGGTGGCCGGACCGACGGCCAGGAGGAGCGAGACGGCGGCCACGGCGCCGAGGGCCGCAAGCTGCCGGCCCCCGGCCCGCACGCGCAGGAACGGCAAGGCGAGGAGCGGGACCAGCCCCACATGGAACGCCGCGGCCCAGGGCACGTTATGAGGGCCCGCGATCAGGGATCGCGCCCAGAAGGTGTTCTCGGGGCTCGTTGTGCCGAAGACTTCCGGCACCACGAATTCGACGAGCCTCGCCGGGTGCACGGACCAGATCGCCGCCTCGGCCGCGCCCACCCCCCCGGACCGATTGGACAGGCCGAGCAGCTCCATTGCGGGCCACGTTTGGAAGGACGTCGCGAGCACGGCCAGCGCCGCAGCCGCGAATGCGAGGGAAAGCGCGCGCAGTCGTTGCCCCGCGGCCGGGCGTCCGAGCAGCACGGGAAGCCCGATGAGCAGGGCCTCGTAGAGCAGGGTCTGCGGATCCGCAGCGAGGGCCTGTAGCGCGAGCACGGCCGCGAGCTGGCAGGCCCGCGCAGGCACGGGGCGCTCGGCGAGCCTGTACAGGCCGAGGGCGCTTGGCGCGAGCAGGGTCGCACCGTAGAGGTACGGGCCGCCGCCGATGAGGGACAAAAGGTAGCCGCCGAAGGCGAAGCCAAGGCCGCCGAGCCAGGCCGCGGGAAGGCGGCTCGTGTGGCGCAGGGCGAGGCGCATGGTCGCCATGGCCGCGGCGAGCAGATGCGCTATGGCGAGGGCGGCGATGGCCGTGTCCGCCGGCAGGACGGCCGCGATCCACCCCGGGGGATAGCCCGCGGCCGGGGTCAGGCGGGCCAAGAAGGGCATCCCGTTCGCGAGCCCGGCGTCCCACAAGAGGGAAGCGTCGCCGTGCAGGGCCAAGCCCAGCAGCTTGGCGGCCGGGAGCGTATGGTGGAGCAAGTCGCGAATGACGAACCGCGCGCCGCCGAAGATCACATCCGCGAACAACACAAGGGCGAACAACGCATAACTCATATCCGCCTGGAACCGCAGCCTGCCGTCCGCAGCGCCGAGTATGCGGTCGAGTCTGCGCGCGCCTGACATCAGCACCCTGTCGCACCTCCTGCTGGGACGTCGCTGCCCCCCGACCGGCACGATACTATACGGCTTTCCCGTTGACCAACTCCGGTTTGACCTCGGGCAATGGGCACGATACACCGCCTCACATGCCCTGGCCGTTCTCGCGTTCCGGGAAAAGCATCGCCGACGCGGCGGGGCCCGCGCTCGAGCTCGTGGACCTGCACTGCCACGTGCTGCCCGGCTTCGACGACGGCGCGCCCGATCTCGCGGAGACGACGGCCATGCTCGACGGCCTCGCCTCCCTGGGATACGCGCGCGTGGCGGCCACGCCTCACGTGAGCGCGGACGTCTCGACCGAGCGCCGCGCAGCGATCACAAGCCGCGTGGCCGAGGTTGTCGCGTCGCGCGGGAGCCGGCCTCCGGCGCTGGCGAAGGGCGCGGAGATCATGTTCGACGAGCGCATCTTCGACGAAGGCGCCGCGCGGGGACTCCCGGGCCTGGCCGGGCACCCGATCTTCCTCCTCGAGTTCGGCCTGGGCCAGGCGTCCGTGCCCAAGGGAGTTGAGGCCCGGCTGTTCCGTCTGACGGTCAAGGGCGTGACGATCGTTCTCGCCCACCCGGAGCGCTGCCCGGATTTCACGCGCGATCTGACGCGCCTCGAGGACATGCACCGCGCCGGCGTGGTCGTGCAGCTCGACCTGATGAGCCTCACCGGCCGCCACGGCGGGGCCGCGCGCAAGGCCGCGAACCTCATCCTCGACCGTGGGCTCGCCGACGTCGTGGCCACGGACCTGCACCGGGCGCACGACCTGTCCGCGGTGCGCGAGGCGCTCGGGATCCTGGCCGGCTTCGGCGAGGCGGAGCGCGAGCGGCTCGTCCACGAGAACCCCCTCGCCCTGTGGGAGGGGCGCGCCGCGGAGGTCCGCCGCCATGGCTAGGATCCTGGCGAGGCTCGGGCTGTCGGCGGCCATCGCGGGGGGCCTCTTCTTCTGGCTCGTCAACCAGGGATTTCACGTGGTCCCCTCGTGGGAGGCCGTCCGATCGTGCACCGCGTGGTGGGCCGTGCCGGCCTACGCCATCATCTTCTCCGCGTTCAACTGGCTGCGCGCCTGGCGCTGGATCTACCTGCTCAAGCCGTTCGCGAAGGTGCCGGCCGGCACCATGATGGAGGGCGCCTTCGCGGGGTTCCTCGCCATCCAGATGATGCCGCTGCGCACGGGCGAGGTGGCGCGGCCGTACCTGCTCGATCGCTACGCGGGCGTTTCCAAGAGCGCGGTGTTCGGCACCATCGCCATCGAACGCGTGGTGGATGGGCTGCTCGTGTCCGTGTGGTTGACCGTGGCCCTGTTCCTCATCCCGGCGTCGCGCGGGCCGCACGTGTGGGCGCTCAGGCTCGTGCCGCTCGCCGTTTTCGCGGCCGCCATGGTGCTGCTCGTGGCCTTCGAGCGCAGCCCGGAGTGGACGAGCCGGCTCGTGGCGCGCGGCGTGGGCCTGTTCTCGAAGCGCCTCGCCGACTTCACCTCGGGCGTGCTCGAGCGCTTTCACAAGGGCCTGGGCGCCCTGCCGGACAGGCGAGGGTTCTGGGCGTTTTCGGCCGTGTCGGTGCTCTACTGGGGCCTGAACGCGGTGGCCTTCGACGTGCTCGCGCGGGGGTGCGGGCTCGACATCGGGCTCGTGGGCGCCGTGGCGGGCATGGGCGTCCTGGCCGTGGGCATCCTGCTGCCGTCCGGTCCCGGGTACTTCGGCAACTTCCAGGTGTCGCTCATCGCGGCGCTGGCCATGTTCCTGCCCGGCGGCGCGGCGGGGTCCAACGTGGAGGTCTTCATCTTCCTCAACTACGTGCTCCAGACCGGGCTCACCATCGTGTTCGGCCTGGGCGCGGCCTTGAGCCTGCGCCGGCGGCCCGTGGTCCACCGGGCCAGGATCGCCGAGAGCGCAGAGGAAGTCTGAGCCTGTCCACGCCCGTGGACAGCGCGGGTCGCCCGGGCGGCCGCAACTGTCCGATATTGCGGCAAATCCAATCTGGCGAGACGATGGTCCCGAAGTTGCACGGCTGTTGGGCGGGAGGTGAGCTATGCATAATCACAGAATGACTGGAACAGGTCTTCTCGCGCTCGGAGCGCTGCTCGCGCCGGCCGCGGCGAGGGCGAACGAGTCGTACTCGCCGTGGGTCCATGAGCTGATCCAAAAGGGGCAGGATGTGGAGATCACGGTGCAGGTCTTCGAGGACGCGTCCATCGAGCTCGCGCAGGGCGTGCCGCTCCCGGATCTCTCGTCGAGGTACAGGCTATGGCGCGACTACGACGTGGGAAGCGAGACGCTGTTCAAGGACCGGGTCTTCACCGCGGAAGAGGCGATCAATGTGCCGTCGTACGGATGCCAGGTTCCGCCCGATTTTGACATGAGCGAATGCGAGGAGTCGCCGGAGGTGTGTGTGGACTGCGACAGCGATGCGGTGCCCGAGTGCCCGGGCTTCTGCGCGGTCGCGTACCAGTTCCTTGTGGCCGACGAGTGCGTGCCGCCGGGCGAGTGGTACTACTGGATGTCCACACCCGAAGCGGATGAGCACGGGCTGTATTACGAAGGCGAGGGGCTCGGATTCACGAACACGGTCGTGAAAAACACGGGCGACCCGTGTCTCGATCAGCCTGCCGCGGACTCAGGTCCGGCCTTGGACGGCAGCTCAGGAACCGGTTGCAACGTGAGCGGTCTCGGCTCGCCTCGCGGGCAGGGCGTTCTGTTCGTGCTGATGCTCGGCATCGGGCTCGCGGCGCTGCGCGTCAAGAGCCGCTCGAGATGAGCTTGCCCGTCGTTGTTGCCGATCGTCCGGAACCCGGCTAGGATTGAAACATGAACGAGATTGTATTCCAGGTCACGCAGGAAGCTGATGGCGGCTACACCGCCGAGTGTCTCACCGAGAACATCTTCACCGAGGGTGACACCTGGGCGGAGCTGCAGAAGAACGTCATGGACGCGGTCGCGGGTTTCTTTTTCGACCGCGAGAAACCGCGGCATGTGAGACTCCATCTGGTGAAGGATGAGCTCCTGGCGGTCGGATGAGGATCCCTCGCGATCTGGGCGGCAACGAGCTCGCCGCCGCGCTCTGTCGGACCTGGGGCTACGTCATCGTCCACCAGACCGGCAGCCACATCATCCTCGACACGGAGCAGCCCAGCCACCAGCGTATGGCTATTCCGAACCACAGGGCGCTGCGCATCGGTACGCTGAACAACATTCTGAGGGCAGTGTCGCAGCACAAGAGCGTGTCCCGCGAGAAGATCTTGGCTACGCTGTAGCCCTCACGGTTGGCGTTGCTCGGCATCGGGCTCGCGGCGCTGCGCGTGCAACGACGCTAACCGGATTCTCAGGCGCTGTGATACACTGAATATTATTCGGGGGCGTAACCACGAGCCGGAGGATCAGATGCGACGAGTCATTTTCCTCACATGGGCGGTGCTGATGGGCCTTGGCTGCGAGAGCGGCACGCGAGGGGACGACGCGACCGGGGACGACACGACCGGCACGGGCGGATCG
>JAQTNF010000069.1 GCA_028713995.1 Deltaproteobacteria bacterium
GCCGAGGCAGAAGGAAGGCGCGTCACGCGCGTGGCCGAGCGCATCAAGGAGGAGCTGGCGCGTCTGCTCCTGCGCGAGGTGGGGGATCCGCAGCTCGCCTGGACGACGATCACGGGCGTGGAGGTCTCGCCGGACCTGCGCCACGCGCGCATCTTCTTCGTGCCGCGCGGCGAGGGGAATGCTGCCGCCATGCTGCGCGCCCTCGACCGTGCGGCGCCCTTCCTGCAGCGCGAGCTGGGACGCTCCTTGCGCCTGCGCAACACGCCCAGGCTCTCCTTCAAGCACGACGAGAGCTTCGACGCCGGCGCACGCATGGACGCGCTCATCTCAGAGGTGGCCGAGGAGAAGGAGCGGCAAAAGAGCGCGACGACGATCGCCGCGGCCGTAGCCGGTGCCGTGAACGAGGCCGGCAATATCCTCGTCGCCACGCACCGCAACCCGGACGGGGACGCCATCGGCTCGCTCCTCGGCATGGGCGCCATGCTCGGCCTGCTCGGCAAGAGGCACTGCGAGTATTGTCCCGACGGCGTGCCCCACGTGCTCAAGTGGCTGCCGGGCGCGGCGGACGTAACCCCGTCGTTGGCGCCGGAGGCCCGGTTCGACGTGACGATCCTGGTGGACACGGCCGACGAGAACATGCTGCCGGACGGCTTCCCCGGTCCGGAACGGCGCGGGATCCTCATCGCGATCGATCACCACAAGCAGCACGGCAAGCTGGGCGACCTCGTGCTGCGCGGCGAGGCGGCGGCCGTTGGCGAGATGCTCTTCGAGTTGGCGCGTGAGGTGGGCTGGCCCGTGGATGCCCGCGTGGCCGAGTGCCTCTACGCGTCAATCGTGTCTGACACCGGGTCGTTCCGCTACTCGAACACGAGCCCGCGCACGCACAGGGCCGCGGCCGACCTCATCGCGCAGGGCGCCCGTCCATGGCGCGTGGCCACCGCGCTCTACGAGTCGTACCCGCTCGCGAGGCAGCGCCTGCTCAGCGAGGTGCTCCGCACGCTGTCCCTATGGAGCGGCGGGCGCTACGCGGACATGTTCGTCACGCCCGACACGCTCGCGAGCTGCGGCGCCGTGAAGGCCGATCTCGACGGCGTCGTCAACATGGGACGGGCCGTGGAGGGCGTGGAGATCTCCGTCCTGCTCAGGCTCGAGCCGAACGGCGACGTGAAGGCCAGCTTCCGCTCCAAGGGGCGCATCGACGTGTCGGAGATCGCGGCGCGCTTCGGCGGCGGCGGGCACCGCAACGCGGCGGCCTGCACTCTCAAAGGCACGAACCTCGAAGCCGCGCGCGCGACCGTGCGGGCCGCGGCGCTCGAGTCCCTCTCCTTCTCCGCGTGGGATCCCGACGAGGATCCTTCCGCGTCCGACGCCACCGAGTAAGTTCAGGGAACGTCGAGCGCATGCAGCGCGGCCTCGAGCCTCGCACGCAGATCCTCGATCGACGAATCGGCGGGCGCCTCGATGCCCTCGCCGCGCACGATCTCCACGCGGGCGAAGGGCTTCGGCAGGAGGTAGCGGTCCCACGCCTTCTCGAAGATCCACGAACGCGAGGCGCGCGCCGAGACGGGCACGATCGTGGCGCCGGCGAGCCGCGCCGCGACCAGGGCGCCCTTCTTGACGCGGTGCAAGGGGCCGCGCGGGCCGTCCACGGCGAACGCCGCGTCCGCACCGTCGCGCAACGCCGCGACGAGCCCCTTCAAGCCCGCCGCCCCGCCACGGCTCGACGACCCGCGCAGCACCGTGAAGCCCAGACGCGTAAGGACGCGCGCCTGCACGTCGCCGTCGCGGGAGAGCGACGAGAGCACCGCCACGGATCTTTGCCGCGGGTGGGCGAAGAGGCCCGCCTGGCGCCCGTGCCAGAAGCAGAAGACGCGCGGCGCCTCGCCCGTCGGCAAAAGGCCCGAGAGGCTCACGCGCCAGGTCGACCGCAGGAGTCGGATGAGGAGGGAGGCCAGGAGGGAGACGAGCGCGCGCATCTAGGGCGTCAGCACTTGGCGAGACCTTCCTTGCATCCCGCGTGGCCGGCGTCCTCGTCGAGACCGCGCTGGAACATGCCCTTGGCCTTCTTGGCGTCGCCCTGCTTGAGCGTGATGTCACCCACGTAGAAGTAGATGTCGGCCTTGGACGCGCCCGACCGCGGATCGAACTTCTGGAGCAGAAGCGCGCGGAAGAGCTTGGCCGCCTTGTCGTAGTCGCCGCCCTCGTAGTGCAACTTGCCGAGCGTGATGAGGACCTCGACGTTGGCGATGTCCATCTTGTACGCTTCGTCGAGGTGCGAAAGGGCCTTGTCCCGCTCGCCGCGCGACAGGTAGGCCTTGGCCAGGCGCTGGTGGTAGACCGCGGCCTGCTTGGAGCGCTTCTTGCCGCCCTCGGTCTCGGCCGCAACGAGCGACTCGATGACCGGGATGGCATCCGACTCCCGTCCCGCGGCCACGTAAGCGTCCGACAGCTTGAGCAGCACGTCCTTGCTGGCAGGCGCGAGGGCCTTGGCGCGCTCGAGCGACGCGGCCGCGCCGACGCGATCCGAAAGCGGCCCGGCCTGTAGCTCCGCGATCTCGAGGAGCCTGTGCACTTTCTCGCGCGCCTCGGACAGGTGCGCCTCCTCGCGCATGAGCGCCTCGAGCAGGCCCTGCACGTCGCCGCTCTTTCGGCAGCGTTCCGTGAGGGCGCGGTTGGCCTCAAGGTGGCCCGGATCGAGCGCCACGGCGGCCTTGAGCTCCTCGAGGGCGCCCGCCTCATCGGACAAATGCGACGCGTGGAGCCGCGCCAGCCTGAAGTGCACCTCGGCCCCGTCGACGCCGCCCTTGCCGGTCGCCGCGGCCTTGCGCAACACCTCGGCGCAGCGCTCCCAGTCGGCCGAGGCCTCGTAGAGCGCGGCCAGGGCCGACAGGGCGCGCGTGTGCTCAGGGTCGCGCTCGAGCACTCGCTCGTAGATGGCCACGGCGCGGTCCGGATCCGAAAGGCGCTCGCCCCAAATCTCGCCCACGCGCGTGAGAAACGAGAGCTCGGCCGCAGCGTCACCCTCGTCGCGGGCCCGATCGGCGCGGCCCTCGAGCAGGTCGACCAGGTCCTGCCATCGCTCGCTCTTGGTGTAGAGACGCTCGAGCCCCGAAGCCGCCTCGGCGTCGCCTGGCTCGATGAGCAGGATCTCGTTCAGGTACCCCGCGGCGTCGTCCGCCGCGTCGAACTTCATCTCGGCGAGGACCGCGAGCCTCCTGAAGATCGGGACGCGCTCCTGCGACGACTGGGCCAGGTCGAGGCGCCCGTGGTAGAGGTCCTTCAAGTCCGAGAAGCGCTCGAGCTGCTCGTACAGGGCCTCGAGCTGGGAAAGGGCGTCGTCGTCGTTCGGGCTGACATCCAGGATCTCGCGGTAGACCTCGGCGGCCCGCGCGGGCTCGGCGAGCGACGTGACGAACAGCGCCGCGGCCTTGTGGCGGGCCAGATTGGCGGCCTGGGGATCGATCGTGTACTGGGCGCGGGCGAGCAGGTACGAGGCGAGCGCTTTGTAGTCGCCCGTGGACTCGGTCAGCGCCGCCAGCGCGTCGAGCGCGTCCACGTCGGCCTCGTCCATCTCAAGCACCTGGCGGTATGCCGCCATTGCCCGCCGGGGGTCGCCGAGCTCGGTCTCGGCGATGCGCGCCATGGACACCAGGATCTCCTTCTTGGCCGCGAAGTCGTACATGCCCTCCGCGCGCTGCTTCATCACCGGCAGGAGGTCCTCGAAACGGCCCAGGTTCTTGAGGAGCGTCTCGAGGGCCGCGAGCGCCTCGGCGTGATCCGGAACGCGCTGCAGCACGGCCCGGTACCTGGCCTCGGCCTTCATGGGATCGCCCACCTGCGTGGAGGCCCACTCCGCGACCTTGAGGCCCAGCTCGACCTCCGCGGTCGGATCGAGCCGGCCCTTCTCGAGGGCCTTCTCGGCCACGTCCGCGAGGGCGGCCCACCTGCCCAGCTCGGCCGCGAGCCGCTCGAGCTCGCCGAGCAGCCGGCCGTCCTGCGGATCGATGAGGAAGGCCTGCGCGTAGGCGTCGAACGCCGCACTGGCGTCGCCGAGAGCCGCCTCCTGGTGCAGGGCCAGCTCCCCGAACAGGCGCACGCGGTCACCGTCGCTCGAGGCCACCCGCAGCCTGTGCTCGAAGAGAGTGCTCACCTTGTGGCGTTCGTCGCGCGCTTCGTAGATCGGTGTGAGAATCGCGACGATATCCTCCACGAAATCGTCTTTCGTGAGAAACGCCTCGAGGGACGCCACGGCCTCGGCGCTGTCGGGCACGGCCCCGAGCGCGCCCTTCAAGGCATCGATTGCCGAAGCCACGTCGCCGAATTCGCGCTCGCGGATGACGCTCTCACGGAGCCTGAGCCTCGCCACCTCACCCGGATCGGACGCCGCCGCGATCTCGCGCTCCAGAATCTCGTCGAGCTCCGGCCACTCACGCTCGCGCTCGTAGAGCCGGTCGAGCGACGAAAGGAGCCGGGGATCGGCGCCGCCGCCGTCGAGGGCCCGGCGGTAGACCTCGATTGCGCCCTTCGAGTCGCCGAGACGCACCTCGCGCACCTCGCCCAACCTGTTGAGGATGGCGCGCTCGACCTCGGCGTCATAGGCCTGATCGACGCGCTCCAGGTACACGGCCGAAAGCCGCGTCCACAAGTTCTCGGCCGCGGCCAGGCGCTCCATGGCGTCCATGATCGCGGCCCGGGACGGATCCTCCGCAAAAGCCCGCGTGTACACCTCGAAGGCCTGTTTGGGCGCCGAGCGTCCGGACTCGTGCAGCTCTGCGAGGCCGAGCAGCTCGGCAATGCGCTCGGCCGGGTCGGTCACGATTTCCAGCTTGAGCTCGAGGACCTCGGCGAGCCGGTCCCAGCGCGCCGCCTGGCGGTGCAGTGGCTCGAGCACCTCGATGGCCCGCGCCCGCACCGACTCGTCGCGCATGAGCCGCTCGAGGGCAGCGATTGCACCTTCGTGGGTGGGCGCCACCGCCAACACGTCGTCGTAGCTGTCGACGGCCCCCGCGAGGTCGCCGATCTGCTTCTCGAGGAGATCGCCGATGCGGCAGCCCACATCAACGCGGCTTGAATCGTCCGCGGCCAGCTCGCGTTCGAGTCGCAGGTTCTCGAGAAGCTCGGGGAACATGGATTCCTTGGCGTAGAGCCTGCCGAGCGCGGCGATGGACTCGCGGTCGTTCGGTCCCTCCTCGAGCGCGGCGCGCCAAGCATTGATGGCGTCGAACGCCTCACAGATCTTCTCCTCGTGGACCCGGGCGATGGCGCGCAGGATCTCGAGTCGTTCCTCGGTTCCGGCGGTCACATCGAGGCGCGCCCGCCGTACCTCGATGAGATCCGTCCACGCCTCTGCCACCTCGTGGAGGCGCTCGAGGGCGTCCATGGTGACGGTCGAGGTCGGATCGGCGTCGAGGGCCTCCTTGTACGATTCGGTGGCGTCCGCGGTGCAGGACATGAGGTCCTCCTGAATCGACGCCCGGGATCTCAGGAGCTCGGCCCTGTCGGACGGGGAGCCGGCCAGGCCGGCCTTGCGCGTGAGCACGTCGACGAGCCCGCTCCAGTCGCCGACCAGGTTGTAGAGCCCCTCGAGGGCGTCGAGCGCCGCGCCGTCGGTCTCGTCGATCTCGAGCACGCCGCGGTACGCGTCGATGGCCTTGCGCGGCATGTCGAGGCGTTGATCGTAGATGGAGCCCTGAAGGTGCAGCACCTCGGCCTTGAAGGCCGTGTCGTAGATCCTGTCGAGCACGCGCTCCACGACCTGCGCCAGGCCGTCGTAACCCTCGATGATGCCTGTGAGCCGCGTGAGATCCGCGAGCAGGGCCCTGTCCGACGGCTCAATCTCGAAGGCGCGCGCGAGGGACTTGAAGGCGAGCAGGTAGTTGCGACCGCGCTCATCGTGCAGGGCGGCGATCTCCTTGAGCTTGGCCACCTTCTCCGCCGCGCCGTCGACGAGATCGGCCTCGGTGCCGAGGATGACCACGAGCTTCTTCCACTCGCCGGCCTCGCGGTACACGGGCTCAAGGATCTCGGCAATGCGCAGGCGCAGATCCTCGCTCATGATGAGGCGCTCGAGCGCGGACTGGGCCTCGGCGCAGCCGCCGTCCCGCAGGGCCTCCTCGTAAACGTCCACCGCGGAAGCCAAGTCCTTGAGGTCCTCCTCTTGCAGCCTGCCGAGGCGGCACCGAAGAGCGTTGCGCTGCGCCGCGTTCTCGCCCGCGTCGATCTGGGCCCGCAGGTGCATGGAAAGGTCCTCGAACCTGCCCGTGGCGCAAAGCAGCCGATCGAGCGCCGCGATGGCCGGTGCGTCGCGATCGTCGATCTCCATGATGTCGCGGTAGGCCTTGATGGCCGCGCCCTTGTCTTCCCTGGCCTCCTCCTGGATGTTCGCGATCTTGAAGATGAACTCCTTGCGCTGGCCCATGTCCAAGGCCGCGTCCGCCGCGTCGCGGTACAGCTCGAGGAGGTCGTTCCACGCTGTCGTGGCGAGCAGCATGCGCTCCACGGCCGAGAACGCCTTGGGATCGTCGGGAGAGAAGCCGAGCACGCGGCGGTAGGCCGCCTTGGCGTCCTCGGGTCGCGCGAGCCGAGTCTCGTAGATCTCTCCCAGGTTGAACGCCAGCTCCGCGGTGACGGGCGTGTCGCCCACCACATGGTCGAGGGCCGCCGCGTACACCTCGGCGAGCCGCGGCCATTTGTCGAGCACCGAGGCGAGCCGGGTCAGGATGTCCCACGAGCCCTTGTCCTCCACGTCCTCGGCAAACAACCGCGCGAAGGTCTCGAACGCCTTGTCGAGATCCTCGAGTTGATCTTCGTAAACCGTGCCGATGCGCCGGAGCAGATCCTTGCGCTCGAACGGATCGCCGCAGAACTCGAGCCGCGCCTCGAGGGCCCCCGCGAGCTTGGCCCAGTCCCCGCGCTCCTTGTAGACGGGCTCCAGGATGGCCGCCACCCTGCCGCGCCGCGCGTCGTCGGCCATGGCCGCCTCGAGTGAGGAGAGCGTGGCCGCGTGCCCCGGGTCGATCTCGAGCGCGCGCCTGAAGTAATCGAGACCGCGCTCGTCGTCGCCGAGCTTCTCCTCGGCGAGCCTGCCGAGCCGGTGCAGGATCCCGACGGCCTCCGAGGGCTCCTGCTCCACACGCCTGTCGAGCAGGTCCATGAGGTCGGCCCAGCGCTCGGCCTTGGGGTACAGCCGTTCGAGGGCGAGGGCGGCCTCGCGGTCGCCGGGCTCGGACGCCAGGATCGCCTCGTACGTGGTCATGGCGCCGGACAGATCCTCGATCTTCTCCTCGCACAGCCGCGCCTGCTTGACGAGGATGGCCCTGCGCGTCTTCTCGTCGACCGCGACCTGGGCCTTGCGGCGATAGATGTCGTAGAGCTCGAGGTGCTGGCCGCCGCGCTCGTAGATGCGCTCGAGGGCGTCCATGGCCTCGGGGTTGTCTCCGCCCGTGTCGAGCACCTTCACGTAATACTCCCGGGCGAGCTCGGCGTTGCCGAGGAGCTCGTCCGCGATCTGGGCCACGCGAAGGTTGCAGCGCACCTGCAGGTCGCCGTCGAGGATGTCCGGCGCGGTCTGCCGGTACAGCGTGACGACCGCCTCGTGGGCCCCGATCTGCGCGGCGAGCCGCTCCAGGTCGTCGATCAGCCGGCCGAGGTCTTCGGAGGTCGTCCCGTCGCGGAACGCGCGCGAGACCAGCTCGAAGGCGCGGCGCGTGTCCGAAAGCCCGATCTCCGCCACCTCGGCCGCCTGCCGCAGGACGCGCGACCTCGCGAGCGGATCGTCCATCTGGACGGCCTCGATCTCGGTGAACCGGAGCACGCGCTCGAAGTCGCCCTCGGCCTCGCAAATGGGCTTCAGGATCTTGATGACGTCGAGCTTGACCGGGGTGTCGAGCAGGGTCTCGAGGGACGCGCGCGCCGCGGCGTGCCGCGGATCCACGGCCAAGGTCTCTCCCAGCCGTTCGACCGCGCGCTCGGGCTCGGCGAGCTTGGTACGCAGGAGATCGCCCATGAGAAACATGAGTTCGGCGCGCGGGGCGGGATCGCCGATGAGCGGCTCCTTTGCCTCGTACGCGTCGAGCAGGTCGCGCCAACGCTCGGCCGCGACGTAAAGACGACAGAGGGCATCGAGGGCAACGGCGTCCGGCCCCACCTCGTCGCACACCTGGTGGTAGGCGGCGATGGCCTCGTCCGTATCGGAGAGCCGCTCCTCGAAAAGGGACGCCGCGCGCATGAGGAGCTCGCGCCGCAGGTCGGAGGAGCTCTCCGCAGCCACGCGACGCCGCAGGATCTCGATCAACTCGCGCCAGCTCTCCTCACGCTCGTAGAGCCGCTCGAGCCCGAGCAGGGCGCGCATGTCGCTCGCGTCCGCGTCCAGCACCTCGCGGTAGATCCTGATCGCCTCGGCGGGCCGCTCGAGCACCGACTCCTCGACCTCCGCCATGCGCTGCAAGACCTCCTTGCGCAGCGACGGATCGCCCTGGAGATCGACCTTGACGCGCAGCACGGCGAGCAGCTCCTGCCACGACTCGCTGGCCGTGAACAGGCGATCGAGGGCCTCCACGGCCGGCAGGGCGGTCTCGGGGTTGCCGGGATCGGCGTCGAGGAGCCTGCGGTACGCCGCCTTGGCCCGGTCGAAGTCGCCGATGCGCTCGTCGTAGAGGCGCGCCACCTCACCCATCAGTCGCACGCGAAGCGCCATGTCGTCTTCGACCTTGGGGATGATCGCGTCGAGCACGACCGCGTAACGCTCGCTCATGGCGTAGTCCGACGCCACGCGGCGCAGCTCCGCGCTCACGTCGTCGGCCGTCGGATCGGCCTTGAATGCGGCGGCGAGCGCCTCGAACGCCCCGTCGGCGTCGGAGAGGCGGCGCTCCTTGAGGTCGGCCACTCTGCGCAGGAGCGAGATGCGCTCGGATGTCGCGAGGGACTGATCCTCGAGCTCGACCGCGAGGACGCGCGCGAGCGGCTCGGCCGCCCCCTGGTGCTCATAGGTCCGCTCGAGAACGCTGGCCGCGCGCTGGCGCAGCTCAGGGATCTCCACCAGACGCTCGACCGCCTCCTGCGCCTTCAGGTGATCGGGGTCGACGCGCAGCACCTCCTCGTACCCGTCGAGCGCGTCGGCCGGGCGACCCAGGAACTGCTCGAGGATCTCGGCCAGACGGTAGCGCAAGGCCACCGCGTCGGCGTCGGACGCGCGTCCGATCTCCTCGGTGAGGAGATCAGCGAGCGACTCGTAGCGCCCCGACTCCTCGTAGAGGGCCGTGAGCGCCCGAACGGCCTGGACGTTGCCGGGCTTGATCTCGAGCACGGCCTTGTAGGCCTCGACCGCCCTGGGCACGTCGTGCAGGACCTCGTCGACGAGGAAGCAGATCTTGAGCAGCATCTCCAGGCGATCGCTCGGCGAGGTGAGGCTGTCGAGCGCCGTCCGGTAGAGTCCGAGCAGATCGTCCCAGCGCTCGGCCGACGTGTAGAGGCTCTCGAGCGCGACGGAGGAGCCTCCCGCCCCCGGATCCGCCTTGAGCACGCGCAGGTGGTAGGGCTCGGCTTCGGCGGGCCGGCCGAGCTTGGCGTCGAGCAGATCGGCGAGGCGCCCGGCCAGGTCGATCTCCTTGTCCGCGTCGAGCGCGCCGGAACGGTACGCGCCGCTGAGCGCCTCGGCCAGATCGGACAGGACGCCGAGGCTCGTCGCGAGCGCCGTAAGCCTTTCCCACAGCCCGGTGTCCGCAGGGTTCTCCTTGAGCGCCGCGCCCACGATGTCGAAGGCCGCGTGCTCGTCGCCGAGCTTCTCGGCGTACAATGTGGCGAGCCGCAGGTTGAGCTCGAGGCGCGCCGCGGCGTTCTTGCTGTCCTCGATGAGGATGGACAGCACCCAGGCCAGCCTGCGCCAGTTCTCGTTGAGCTCGAGGTGCGGCTCCAGGATCCTGGCCACCGCGACCCTGTGTTTCTCGTCGCCGAGGAAATGCTCCATCGCCGAGATCGCGTCGGCGTTGCCCGGCTCCCGGTCGAGGATCTCCTCGAAGAGGCCGATGGCCTTCGGGGCGTCGCCGATCTTCTGGTCGTAGAGCACCGCCATCTGGAAGGTGACGTCCTTCCACTGCGGGTCCGACGCGCCGCCGAGCTCCCGGCGCCGCTCAAGGATCGCGCAAAGCTCGTCCCACTTCTCGCCCTGACGCGCGAGCCGCTCAAGGCTGAGGAGGGTCTCGGTATCCTCCGGAAACATCTCGAGCACGGTCCCGTAGTTCGCGGCGGCCGAGGCCGTATCGTCGAGCCCCTCCTCGTACAGCCGGGCCATCTCGAGGATGAGCTCACGTTTGGCCGCGTCGTCCGTGGCGAGGCCGATGCGCTGCTTGAAGATGCCGATGAGGTCCTCGATGCGGCCGGCGGCCCGGAAGATGCGCTCCAGGTCCTCGAGGGCCTGCGGATCGCCCGGGTTCCTCTCGAGGATGGAGCGGAAACCGGCCACCGCATCGTCCACGGCGCCGAGCCGCTCGATGGCCAACCGGCCGACGTGCCGCTCCATGTCGATGCGCTCCGAGCCCTCGAACTTGTCGAGCTCGGCCTTGTAGATGGCGATCAGCTCCTCGAAGGCGTTGGCGTCGGCCGCCGCGGCCTCGAGCGTCTCGCGCACGGCCGCGTCCCTCGGGTCCTCCACGAACGCCCGCGACGCCCACTTGAACGCCAGGCCGCGGTTGTTGAGCTGGGTGGCCGCGAGCTCGCGCAGCTCCGCGATCAGCGCCACACGCTCGGCCCTGTCGACCGCGTGGCCGAGGACCACCTCGAGCGCCGCCGCGAGCCGGCTCCATTTCTCGCCGCGCCGGTAGATGGGCACGAGGGCCCGGGCCGCGCGTTCGTTCCCCGAGTCGACCGACAGCACGCGCTCGTAGTGGCGCACCGCGCGATCGGGCTGGCCGATGGGCGCGTCGTAGATCTCGGTGCAGCGAAACGACAGCTTCTTCTTGGTCTCGGGATCCTCGACCCGGTCGGCGGCGGTGCCGAGCACCTCGACCAGACCCTCCCAGTCGTTGCCCTCGGCGTAGAGCTTCTCGAGCGCCTCCCAGTCCTCCGCGGCGAGGTACGCCTCGCGTAGCGAGCGCACGGCCTTGGGGTGTCCGGGCTGGATCTCGAGCACGCGTTTCCATGCGTCCGCGGCGCGCGACGGCTCCCGCAGGCGCTCCTTGCACACGGTCCCCAGCTTGGAGAACAGCTCCACGCGCTCGGCCTCGCCGCCTGCCCGCGACGCGCGCATCTCGATCACTTCCGCGAGCCCGGCCCAGTCCTTCTCGCGCTCGGTGAGCTTCTCCAAGGTGGCGAGCGCCTCGGGCGTCTCCGGATCGACCTCGAGCGCCTTCTTCCACAGCTCGATGGCGCGCGCGTGGTCGGACAGGCGCTCTGACGAGAGCTTGGCCATCTCCGCGAAGCGATCACGGCGGGCGGCTCCCTCGAGGAAGCCGGCCTCCTTCTCGAGCAGGTCGAGGAGCGGCTTCCACGCGCGGCGTTTCTGGTAGACCCCCTTGAGCGTCTCGATGGCCTTCTCATGGCGCGGATCGAGCGCGAGGATCTCTTCGAGCGGCTCCACGGCGCGGTTGAAGTTGTTGAAGCGTTCGATCCACAGGGCTGCCGAGCGCTCGAGCAGCGCCACTTTCCGCGCCGGATCCGCGGTGCCGTCGGCGCGACGTTTCAGAACCACCACCAGGTCGTTCCATCGTCCCGCGCTCTCGTAGGTGCCCGTGAGGGCCTCGAGCGCGGCCTCGTTCGCCGGGTCGAGCTGGAGGATGGTGTTGTACGTGTTGATGACCATCGCCTCGAGCGAAAGCTTCTCGCGGTAGATCTCGATCATCTCCTCGAGGAGGCGCACCTTGCCCGCGGCGTCTCCGTCGGGAAGAAACTCGACCTCGGATTTCAGCGTCTCGATGAGGGCGTTCCACTTCTCGGACTGCCGGTACATGCGCTTGAGCTCCGCGCGCGCCTCGGCGTTCGAGGGCTCCTGGCGGAGCACGGCCTTCCACGCGTCGATGGCCTTCTCCACGTTGCCGCCCTCGGAGGCCGCGAGCTGGGCGATCTCCTTGTTGATCTTCTCGAGGGCCGCGGGGTCGTTCGTCGCGCGCTGGGCGTCGCTCAGGATCTGGAGGAGCTTCGGGATGTCCTCCTTCTTCGAAAAGTGATTGCGGTAGAAGGTGAGCATGCCCGGGTGGGCCGGGCTCATCTTGCGCAGGCGCCGGAAGTGCCCCTCGGCGGCTTGCGCGTTGCCGCGCACCTTCCACTGCAACATGGCCACCTGCATGAGCATGGCGAGCTCGTCCTCGGGCGCGAGCTTGCCGCGCAGGGCGTCCTCGTACACGGCCACGAGGTGATCCCAGTCCTCCTTGGCCTCGTAGTGCTGCACGAGGAACTTGAGGGCGGCCTGGTTCCCGGGCGTGAAGTCGAGGACCTCGGAATAGTACAAGGCGGCCGAATCCTTGTCGTCGAGCCGATAGGCGTATGTGTAGGCCGCGGCGAGGAGCATCTGCACGCGGTCCTCCTTGGCGCGACGCTTCTGTGCGAGCGACGTGTACAGCTCGGCCAGCTCGGCCCAGCGCTCCTCGGCCTGCAGGACCTTCTCGAGCAGGCGGGCGGCCTTCAGGTGGTTGGGGTCTGCCTCGAGCGCCCCGCGCAGCATGCCGGAGATGTCCTTCTGCGGCGTCGAAGCGCTCTCCTTGTCCTCCTTGCCCTTCTTGCCCTTCTTCCCCTTGCCCGGCTTCTCCTTGGCCGGCCGCGCGTTCTTGTAGGTGCGTTCGGCCGCGGCGTAGAGCAGCTGCGCCCGCAGCGACGGCTCGGTGGATTCGGCCGCCTGCTCCACGAACTTGTCCGCGATCTGCTGCCAGTTGGCGCGTTCGGCCTCGATGGCCTCGATGCGCTCCGCCACATGGGTCTCGGTCGGATCGAGCGCGGCGACCTTCCTGTAGCGGTCGAGGGCGCGCGTCTGATCGAAGAGCTCCTCGTCGCAGATGCGCGCCTGCTCCTTGAGCAGGAAGCCCTCGCGTCCGGGATCGCCCGCCAGCACGAGCTCCATCTCGATGACCTCGCAGGCCGCCTCCCAGCGCGCCGCCGCCGCCAGCCGTCGCCAGCCGCGATCGAGCGCGTCCACGATGACTGCGGCCTGATCGGAAACGTCGCCGCCGGCCACGATTTCCTCGAGGCTCGCCAGCGCTTCCTGGTTCGTCGGGTCGTGCTCCAACGCGCTCAACAGGGACTCGATTCGCTCTTTCATGGCTTCATGCCCTCGACTTGCCGGCCGCCCGCGGCCCCACCGTTAGGAAATGCACAAAATTGACGCGTGTGACGAAATTGGTCACGCTTTTACCTCTGCGCCCCGTACCGGTTCTAAACGAAATCGAAACGAAAACACTCTAAACCAAACCACTCTGTATGGACACTACTCAAAAACAATCCCGGGAGGTTTGTACAGCCTGTACAAATGAACAGATCCGCGTGTGCCGGTTGGCGAAAAACGGCGAGAAACGGTATAGTGGCGGGCCAAATGGCTGAGGAACGGGAGAGCAACCGCAAGATCGGGCGGTACGAGATTCGCGAGGAGATCGGGCGGGGCGGGATGGCCGTCGTCTACCGCGCCTTGGACACGGTCCTGCGCCGGGAGGTGGCGCTCAAGCTCCTGCACCCGCACCTCGCGTCCCACTTCGAGTCCCGCGAGCGGTTTGAGCGAGAGGCGCGCGCCGTGGCCCTCCTGCACCACCCTGCCATTCTTGAAATATATGATTATTCTGGAGAAAGTGGGGACGAGGTCTTCCTGGTCATGGAGCTCGTGCGGGGCACCACGCTGCGCAGGTTCCTCGAGACGCGGCCCCCAGCCGATCTGGCCGCCGAGTGGGCGGCGCTCGTGGTGGGCCGGGTGGCTGGTGCGCTCGCCCATGCCCATGCGAACGGGGTCATCCACAGGGACGTGAAGCCCGAGAACATCCTGATCGGTCCGGGCGGCGACGTGAAGCTCTCGGACTTCGGCATCGCGCAGCTCGCCGGGCTCACCCAGATGACCGCCACGGGCCAGATCCTGGGCTCGCCGGCGTACATGTCGCCCGAGCACGTGGAGCGCGCCGACCTCGACGCGCGGGCCGACATCTTCTCGCTCGGCACCATCCTCTACGAGATCGCGGTGGGGCGCCCGCCGTTCCAGGGGAAGAACCCGCACGCCGTCATCAAGCGCATCATCGAGTGCGACTACGACGACCCCTTACGCGCGCAACCCGCGGTGGGGCACAAGATCGCGGCGATCATCCGCCGCTGCCTGCGCGCGGATCCGCAGGAGCGTTACGCCTGCGCGGCTGACATCGCGTCCGAGATCGACGGGTACCTGACGGCCATGGGGCTCGGCCCCGCGGAGGAGGAGATCGTCGCGTTCTTCGCCGATCCCGCGGCCTGGAGCGCGTCCCGCAGGTCCGTGGTCTTGGCGCGAACGCTGGACATGGGGCTCGCGGCGCGGCGCAGACGCAGGCTGCCCGAGGCCATGGACCACTTCAACCGCGTCCTCGCCATGGAGCCCGGGCAGGAGAAGGCCCTTGCGGCAGTGGCCGGCCTGTCGCGGCGCAGGCGCATGCGCAGGCTCGCCGAACGTCTCTCGGTGGCCGCAGCGGTGGTGGTGCTGGCCGGCGCCGTGGTGTGGACCGCCACGGAACGGGGCGACGCCAAAGGCGGGCGCCCCGGCGCACAGGCCGCGCGCAAGGGCCGGGCCGACAGCCGCAAGACGGATCGAGCGGCAAGCTCCACGTCCACCGCTCCGGCCTCCGATCCCGGCGGCGCAGCGGCAAGACCCGCACCCGGCAGGCTCGTGGTCTCGGCCGTCTCGTTCCGTAAGCGGGAGGTGATCTTCACGCCCGTGCCCGGCGCAGTCTCGATCAATATCGACGGCAAGGAGCGCTTCGTATACGGCCCCACGAACCAGAGCCGGCGCCTCGTCCCTGGCTCGCACCGCATCTCGTTCCTTCCCGTGGACGTGAAGCATTTCTTCGAGAGCTCGCAGGTCGTGGACATCCCGGCCGGCGACGAGCCCTTCCGCCTGCGCGAGCGGCTCAGGTGGCGCCCGGCGAGCCTCACCGTGAAGAGCAACGTGGACACGGTGGTCACGCTGACGGGCCGCGGCACGGGGCACACCAACAGGCCGTTCGATGTGGAGGTGCGCCAGGGCCCCGTCGAGCAGCTGCAGCTGCTCGTCAGCAGCGAGGGCTACTCTCCGGCCACGAGGCAGGTTACAATCGAGGCCGGCGAGGCGGCGGAGATCACGGTGAACCTGACTCCTTCTCGACAAGAGACCGCGGCGCCCTGAGCATTTGGGATGAACGACCGTCTCCATCACGTCGCGCGGCCCAGCGCGGCGCTCGCGGCTCTGGCCGCTTTCGCGTGCCTGGCGATTTCGCCGGCAAGGGCGCGCGCGGATGAGTTCGACCAGTTCATCAACGCCAAGAACGCCTACGAGGCGGGCGAGTACGCGACGGCCATCACGCGCTTCGAAGACCTGCTCTCGTCCGGGGTGAAGAACCCCGCGCTCCTGCTCGAGTGCCACAAGCTCGTGGGCATCAGCTACCTGTTCGCGGGCGACCGCACCAAGGCCGAGGCCCACTTCTACGAGCTCCTCACGCTCTCGCCCACGTTCCTGCTCGACCCGATGATCTATCCCATGGAGGTGGTCGACGTCTTCACCGAGGTGAAGCGCAAGAACAACGAGCGCATCGAGACGCTCGCCAGGGCGCAGGCGGCCGATGACGAGAAGCGCAGGGCCGAGGAGACGAAACGGCGCGCGGCCGAGGTGGAGAGGCTCAAGCGGAACGTATACGTGGAGCGCTCGCGCACCGAGCGATCGCTTCTCGTGGCCTTCCTGCCGCTCGGCGTGGGCCAGTTCCAGAACGGCGACAAGGTCAAGGGCGCGCTCTTCCTCAGCGGAGAGCTGCTGCTCGGCGCGGGCGCGCTCACCACGTTCATCCTGCACGAGAGCCTGCGGCCCCGCGGCACGCAGCCGGTCGACTCGGCGTCCGAGCGCGAGAGCTACGAGAAGGTCGAGGCCGGCTACCGGATCGCGAACCAGGCGTGCCTGGTCGCCCTCGGGGTCGTGGCGATCACGGGCGTGATCGAGTCGGTGTACAGCTTCAAGCGCGAGACCGTGACGTGGGACACGGTGGATGAGAAGGACGTGCCCCGCAAGCTGCGGCCAGGGCGTTCATCCGCCGCGATCGCGCCGTTCGCGAGCGAGCGCGCGGCGGGGCTCGCGCTGATCGGGGAATTCTGAGCTTTCCTTTGAGTCAAGGGATTGGACCCAGGGGCGGCCCTCACAGGGCGACGGCCGCGACGTGGCCTTGATCGCCGTAGGCGAGGAGTCGTCTGTCCCGCGTGCCGAGCGCGAGACCGTGGAGCCGCGCCGTGGCGACGAGGACCCGATCCGCCGGGTCTTCGTGCAGCTTGCCCGGCAGGAGCACCGCCTCGACGCCGACGTCGCCCGAGACCGCGATCTCTCGGATTCCGGGCGCCGCGAGCACGTCAGCCCGCCACGCGTGCACGGGCCGTCGGATCGCGATGCGCCCCCTGCGCGCGAGCATCGCCACCTCCCAGAACGAGATCGCCGACACGGCGAGCCCCGGCCCCCTGGCCGCGTCGTTGATGCGCCGGCGTGAGCGCGGCGGCAGGTCGGCGAGTCCCTCGGCGAGCCAGATGAGGATGTGCGTATCGAGGAGGAGCCTCATTCGGCGGCCTCCCACGCGACGTCCACAGGCTGGACGATATTGCCGTGCACCGCGATGCTCCCCTTGGCGAAGCCGAACAGGTCCGCGTCGGCCTCGCCCTCCACGGGCACGATCCGGGCGACCTTCCGGCCGCGCCTGGTCAGGTCCACCGGGGTCCGCGTGCGCTCCACGCGGCTCACGATCTCGGAGCATCGCGCCTTGAGCTCGCTCGTCGAGATTCCTGTTTTGTCCAAATCAATCACCTATGGTCCTTTCGAGATGACCTAGAGCAACAGTAATGGCCAAATGAGGGAAAGGCAAGCCGGAGCTGGCTTCAGGGAACGAGCTCGTGCGCGCCCATGTCGGAGATCCTGCCGGGAACGCCGGCGCCGGGCACGTCCGTGCGCGGGTTGCCGTCGATGTCCGCGGCCCGGGCGCTCGCGTCGTCGCCCATGTCCACGCACGGCGAGCCGGGCAATAGCCGGAGATCGAGAGCCGCCGCGTCCGCGAAGAGCGGATCCGCGTCCAGGTTCCCCTCTCCCTCGTAGCCGCCCGCCACGTCGCTGTAAGTCACCTGCGCGGTCGAAGAGCTGATCTCGTCCGGCGAGTCGCCGAAGAAGACGCTGTTCACCGCCTCAAGCGGCCTGCCATGCACCGCGCCGCCGGAGCCGGCAGAGTTGCCGAACGAGGTGACGTTGACGAGCGACGTCTCGCCATAGTCCAGGAACACGGCTCCGCCGAAATCCTCCGCCGTGTTGGCCGCGAGCACGCAGCTTGCAAGCTTCGTCCGGGATGACACCAGGTAGAGCGCGCCGCCCTCGTGGGTCGATGCGTTCCGGACAAATCGCGTGTCCGAGACGTCGAGCGCCGCGTTCACGACCGCCACGGCGCCGCCGAGCTTGCCCTCGTTGTTGGTGAAGACGCAGTCGCTGACCACGGGCGCGCCGTCGAGCACGAGCATGCCCCCGCCTTGTTCGCTCCATGGGATCAAGTCGTCCATCACGGCCTTGCCGCCCGTGACGGTGAAGCCGTCCATCATGCCGTCGTCCTCGGCCGTGATCACGTGGAGCACGCGCTCGTCGGAGTCCTCATGCTCGTGCCCGTCGAGCACGGTCTCGTGGGTACGCGGATCGCGGGATTCAACCGAGGTCTCCGCCCCATCGAAGCCGCCGTACAGGCGCACGCGCGGCGCGAGCGCGATCGTGTCCTCGCGGTGATCGCCGCCGCCCGGGATCGCTCCGTAGATGAAGTAGCGGCCCTCGGCCACCCAGACCTCGCAGACGAGATCCTCGCCGTAGGTCTCCGTCGCGAACCGCGCCGCGGCCATGGCCTCGGGCACATTCCTGTACGCGTCGGCCCACGAGCGCCCCTGCGGATACGGAGCCCGCGAATCCCCATCCACGAACACCACGCAGGTGCCGCAACCCGCTCCGTTGAGATTCGGGGGGCAGCCGTCCTGCCCGCCGTCGGCTCCGCCGTCCTCTTGGGCCCTGCCATCGACCGACGCGTCCTTTCCCCCGCTCGATTCGTCGTGTTCCCAGGCGCCGCACCCCGTCCATGCCATCGCGCCGAGAACAAACCCGATCCACCCGAACCTCCGCCTTGTCGTCGTCATCGCCACGCTCCTTTCCCGCGCCCGGACCATCCGGGGCCTTTGCGCCCGACATCGGCCGCTCGGCCGGGAAAGTTGCGAAAAAAATGTGCGCCCGCCGAGCGCGCAACGGGAGTCTTCAAGAATAACCGAGCGATTCCGCCTGGATCCGTTTGGGTGGCACGCGGACGCTGCATGCGGACACTCGGGACAGGGAGACCGCAGAGTCCGCGAGGGACACACCGCGCGGGGAGTCTATGCGCTCTCCCTGGCCATCGCGGAAGCAGACCCAGAAGTCAGGGATTTCGTCCCGGCGAGGATGTCGCCGGGACGGTTGTGACCGGTGCGTTCGGAGGGGAGCTACGGGGTGGGACGGGTGTAGACGGTCATGTTGCCGCCCAGGTCTTCCCTGGCGTCGTAGAGCAGCTCAAGGACGTACTTGGTGTTGTGCGCCCAGCCGCCCACGTCGTTCTTGGCGAACATGTAGTTGTAACAGGCCCTCAGGAGCTTGGCGTCGTAGTCGTTGTACCGCGTGGTGTCCTCCGGATCCTTCACGCCATCGCCGTCGACATCGACGTAGAAGCGCGTGCCGGACAGGACGATGTCGCTCGTCCGGTTGACGTTCGCGTAGGCCACGATCTGGGGGTACAGGGCCGCCATCATGCCGGAGATCTCGCCGGAGAGCGCCTCGGTGTTGCTGCCGTCGCCGTCGTAGTCGGTGCCGCGCGCCTTGCGGATCGTGCTCACGTCGCCCACGGTGGCCTCGTCGTGGCACGCGGTGCACGTCGCGGTGAGCGTCGGCGCCAACGTGTGGCTGGTGGCCGTGAGCTCATGGCAGAAGTTGCACCGGTTCGAGCCGGACACCGCGCCCGTGTGCGGGAACTTGCCGCTGTAGGTCTTGGTCGCGTACTCGAGGCCCACGTGGCCCGTGTTGCCGAGCAGGGTGCCGCCGGCCGGCAGGTAGTGGACGCTCGGGAGGGAGTCGTACGGATCCGAGCCAGCCGCGATGGTCGCCTCGACCGAGCTCGTGTCCTCACGTCCGGTGTGGCACTTCAGGCAGATGAACGTGGGATCCGAGTCCGTGTTGGTGATGGTGGTCGTGCCGCCGGGCATGGTCACGTCCGCAACCGTCTTCACCACCGCCATGCCGGGCCCGTAGCCCGAGTGGCACATGTCGCAGGTGAACCCGTCCGCGGGCGGCGCGCCGCCGTCGACCTCCATGTTGCCGGTATCGAGGTACGTCTCGAAGCCCTGCACGCTGTGGCAGCGGGCGCAACCGGCCTCCACGGTCGCGGGCACGTCCTCGTCCCAGTGCCGGAACGCTCCTGCCGCGGAGTCGAAGTGGCCGGGGTCGTTGCGGGTGAGGTCCGAGACGTCGCCGCCGAGATCCTCGATGGAGTCATAGAGGAGCTCGATCATGTACTTGCCGTTGTGCGCGTACGCACCCACTTCCTTCTTGTACCAGGTGTAGTTGAAGGCCGCCCGCAGCAGGCGCGGGGTCCACGTGACGTACTTGGTCTCGCCGGTGTCCACCACGCCGTTGCCGTTGGCGTCCTGGTACCAGTAGGGGTGCGCCGCGTCGTCGTACGCGATCTTGTCGGTGTCGCCATTGTTCGTGGCGTAACCCTGGATCGCCGCAAAGAGCAGCGCGGCCAGGCCGTCGATCTCGGCCTTGATGCCCTCGGTCGTGTTGCCGTCGCCGTCGAAGTCCGAGGTCGAGCCGGCCATGCGGATGTTGCCGAGGTCCGCCGCCGAGGTCACGCCCGCGTGGCAGTCGTCGCAGACCGCGACCTTCACCTCGAGGGAGTGCTGGTCGTGGCAGTCGATGCAGCCGTTGACCGTGCCGGCGTGCGCCCACTTGCCGTCGTACCACTTGTCCACGTACTGGGAGCCGCCGTTCGCCTCGCGGCCGTACTTGATGGCGCCCGCGCCGAGGTAGTGGGGGTTCTTGAACGACAGGTTGCCGTTCACCGCGTCCGGATCGTCGCCCGCGCTGGCGTCCGGCCCCGCATCCGCCTTGTCGATGGCGGCCTCGAGCGACACGCCCGACTCGCGGCCCTGGTGGCACTGGATGCAGATCGCGCTCGTGCCCGCGCCCGTGATCTTGAGCCCCGAGGGGAAGGTGACGCCGTCGAGCGCCTGGGCCTTGGGAGCGTGACACGCCGCGCACGCGACCACCTCGCCCACCGCAACCGGCGCGTCGACCACGCCGGCGTCGTCGTCGATGTAGTCGAGGAAGCCGCTGGTGGTGTGACACTTGGCGCACCCCGTCGGCACTTCCGCCGGGACATCCCCGTTCCAGTGGTTGAAGGCTTCGGCCGTCTTGTCGCCGTGCGCCGAACCGGACCACGCAATCCACGTGGTGTCCGTGTCGGTCGTCGTCTCGGTGTCGCCGCCGTCCACGCTCGCATCGCCCGTGTCGGTGTCGCCGTCCGTGTCGCTGTCGGTGTCGCCGTCCGTGTCGCCGTCGGTGTCGCTGTCCGTGTCACTGTCGGTGTCGCTGTCCGTGCCGGTGTCGGTGTCGCCGGCATCGCCGGTGTCGGTGTCGCCGGCGTCCTTCCCGGCGTCCTCCGCGTTGTCGTCGTCGCCGCCGCTGCATCCCGCCATGAGCGGGAAAGCCGCAGCCAGCACGAGTGTGAGCACACGGAAAATGGTTCTCGTCATTGGGGTTCTCCTTCCGTTTTTTTTAATGTCGCCGGGTCTCGATGCCGGAGACGCTCCTTGCATTGATGACACGTATAATTAGCATGTTCTTCTATAGTGTCTAGTAAAATAGTCGCTATTATAGATGTTTAGATAACAATATGAATTCATTGGTTTTTATAAATTGGCACAACAGGCCGCGCAGAACAGGTGGCGTTCGAGATAATCCACTAATTGACTAGACATTGATGCGGCTGATGGTATGTTCCGTTCGTGCCCCGGCAGACAACCGGCCGGCAGCAAAGGGTGTAATCCATGAATTTCATGCGTCCACTCATGTTTTCCATCGTTTTCACGACGCTCCTCCCTGCCCGCATGGCCCTGGCGCAGGGCCCGACCGATGCCGGTGCGCCGGCCGTCCCGCCCGCGCCGACCGACGGCGATTGCCTGCAATGCCACGGCGACAAGGGCCTCTCGGCCGCGACCGAGCGCGGCAAGAAGCTCACGCTGTTCGTCGCGCCGGACGCGCTCAAGAGGTCGGTGCACAAGGACCTGTCCTGCACCGACTGCCACGGCGGGGCGAAGACGTTCTCAGACGCGCCGCACAACGACGGCAAGCCGCTCGAGCTGAAGTGCGGCGACTGCCACGACAAGGAGGCGGCCGAGTACAAGACCAGCATCCACGGCTCGTGGGCGAAGCAGGGCGACAAGGACGCGGCGACCTGCGCGGACTGCCACGGCAGCCACGACATCCTGCCCTCTTCCGACCGCGGGTCGCTCGTCAACAAGTTCCGTCTCCACCTGACGTGCGGCAAGTGCCACCAGAACAAGACCATGATGACGAAGCACGAGCTCGCCCAGCCGCAGGCGGTGGAGAACTACATGGACTCCATCCACGGCAGGGGCCTGCTCGAGCAGGGGCTCGTCGTCGCGCCGTCGTGCAGCGACTGCCACACGGCCCACAGGATCCTGCCCCACACGTACCCCGAGTCGTCGGTGGGCAAGGACAACATCCCGAAGACGTGCGGCAAGTGCCACGCGCTCGTCGAGGAGGTCTACGACAAGAGCATCCACGGTCAGCTCGCGAAGAACCACGACGCGCGCGGCCCGGTGTGCAACACGTGCCATACCTCGCATTCGATCGAGACGGCGTCCGGACCGGAGTTCCGCCTGCACAGCGACCGGATGTGCGGCAAGTGCCACATGGACCGGCTGACGCGCTACCGCGACACGTTCCACGGCAAGGCGCTCGCTCTCGGCCGCAGCGAGGTGGCCGCCTGCTACGACTGCCACGGGCACCACGACATCGTGAAGGAGAGCGATCCCGGGTCGCGCATCAACCCGGCGAACCGCGTGGCCACGTGCCGCAAGTGCCATCCGAACGCCGGGCCCAAGTTCGCCGGCTACATCGTCCACGCCGACCACACGAACAAGAAGGACTACCCGGCGCTCTACTACGCCTTCTGGTTCATGACCCTGCTCCTCATAGGCACGTTCGCCTTCTTCGCCGTCCACACCGCCATGTGGCTGTACCGCTCGGTCAGCCTCTACATGGGCGACTCCAAGGACTTCCGCGAGCTCAAGAAGCGCATCCGCGACGACCGCGAGCAGTACGTGCGGTTCAGGCCGCTCGAGCGTTTCCTGCACGGCCTCATCATCACGAGCTTCCTGCTCCTCGTCCTGTCCGGCATGCCGCTCAAGTTCTTCGACACGAGCTGGGCCAAGGTCATGCTCTCCGTGATGGGCGGGCAGGCGGTCGCGAGCGTGCTGCACCGCGCCGCGGCCATCATCATGGTCTTCGCGTTCTGCGTGCATGTGCTCAACACGCTCTTCCGCTTCGTGAAGCGCAGGGCCAACTGGACCGACCCGCAAACGGGCCGCTTCTCCATGCGGCAGATCGGAAGCATCGTGTTCGGCCCGGACTCGCCCATGCCCACGTTGCAGGATCTCAAGGATATCGTGGCGCACAATCGCTGGTTCTTCGGCAAGGGCAAGAAGCCTCAGTTCGACCGCTGGACCTACTGGGAGAAGTTCGACTACCTGGCCGTGTTCTGGGGCATCGCGATCATCGGCTTCTCGGGCCTCGTCATGTGGTTCCCCGAGTCGTTCACGCGCCTCCTTCCCGGCTGGATCATCAACGTGGCGCACATCGTCCATTCCGACGAGGCGCTGCTCGCCGCGGGCTTCATCTTCACGTTCCACTTCTTCAACGTGCACTTCAGGCCCGAGAAGTTCCCCATGGATCACGTCATCTTCTCCGGCCGCATCAGCAGGACCGAGATGCTCGAGGAACGCGAGCGACAATGGAAGCGCTGGGAAAAGGAGGGCCGGACCGAAGAGCTCAGGGTGGGCGGCAAGGACGAGTGGGACTCGTGGAAGTGGATCGCCCTGCCCGCCGGCTTCATCGCCTTCTGCCTGGGCCTCCTGCTCGTGCTCTTGATATACTGGGCCATGGCCGCGCGCCTCACCTCGGGCTAGGCCGGGAAGGACCCCCTGCATGCGTCATCCTCTCAAGTATTTCCCGCTGCTTTGGACCAACTGGATCACGATCATCGGAACCATCGTGACCACGGTGACCGGCTGCTTCCTCGTGCTCGCGATGACGGCCGACCTGCTCTCGCCCCTTGAGCCATATCTCGCGGCGGCGATCTTCATGGTGGGCCCCATGCTGTTCGTGTCCGGCCTGGTGATCATCCCGATCGGCGTGGCCATCGAGCACCGACTTGCCCGCCACCGGAGAACGGCCGAGCCGCATCCGCTCGCGATCAGCATCAGGGCCGCGTTCGAGGACCGCAAGATCCGGTCGCGCGCGACCCTGATCGGTTTTGCGACGCTCGCGAACATCATCATCGTCGCAGGCTCCGGCGTGAAGATCGTGTCGTTCATGGACACGCCGAGCTTCTGCGGGCAGGTCTGCCACAAGGTGATGAACCCGGAATTCGCGGCCTACGAGCGCTCGGCCCATTCGCGCGTGGCGTGCGTCCGGTGCCACATCGGTCCCGGTGCATCATGGGCTGTGCGCGCCAAGATCGACGGCTTGCGCCAAGTCTGGGCGGTGGCCACGAACACCTACAGCCGCCCGATTCCCTCGCCGGTCCACACCCTGCGCCCGGCGCGCGACACGTGCGAGCAGTGCCACTGGCCGGCCAAGTTCACGGGCAGCCGCGTGGCCCTGCGCACCCACTACCAGGACGACGAGAAGAACTCGCCCGCGGTCAACGCCCTCGTGCTGCACATCGGCGGAGAGGATCCGCGCACCCACGTCTACAAGGGCATCCACTGGCACGTCAGCCCGGACGTGGAGATCCGCTATGAGGCGCTCGACGACAAGCGCGAGCACATCGGCAAGGTGACGCGCCTCGACAAGGGCAAGGTCACGGCCGTGTTCGAGCCCGCGGGCGCCGGCGGTCCGGTGAAGGAGGAGCGCACGCTCGACTGCGTCGACTGCCACAACCGTCCGAGCCACGCCATGGATCGCTCGGCAGCGGCGGCGCTCGACCGGGCCTTCGGCGAGGGTCTGCTCGATCCGCGGGTTCCGTTCCTGCACGCGGTGGCGAAGAAGCTGCTCACGAGGAGCGACGTGGATCGCGGCAAGGCCGAGGACGTCTTCTACGAGGGGCTCGGGGAGGCCTACTCGAGCGAGCACCCGCAGGTGAAGCCCTCGCAAGGCGCCCTGCGCAACGCCGCCAAGGGGCTCGCCGGCCTCTACCGCGCCAACGTGTTCCCGGACATGGGAGTCAAGTGGGGCACCTACGTGAACCATCTCGGCCACGGCGGCGACGAGAAGGATCGCCGGGGCTGCTTCCGCTGCCACAACGAGGAGCACAAGACCAAGGACGGCAAGGCGATCTCGCAGGATTGCGGCCTGTGCCACGATCTCCTCGCCATGGACGAGAGCCCGGACAACCTGACCGAACCGCTCAAGGGGCTCATGCCTCAGGCGCAGCGCTAGACCGCGCGACGCGCATGCGGATGCGCGCAGGCGGAATCTTGGGAATTGCTTCTGGACAGCCGCTCCGGCTGGTCGGTATAATTCGCTTCAAACAGCACTGTTTTTTCTGACGGCCGAGTGGCCGCAAACCAAGGAGGCAAGAGATGTGGGGACCTCAGCGAGTGTTGGCAATCGTCGTCGCGATCTCCATCTGGGGGGGGGTAGTTCTGACTCCCGAAAGATCCGAAGCGGTTGAGGGTCCGGAGGTCGACTGCGACGCTGACTCCGGCATCTTCCGTGTCAACTACCGCTATGGCCCTAACGACACGTTTTATTACACGCGCATCTTCGCTCTGAACCCAGACGACCCTCGCGATGCGGACAAGGATGGTCTTGTCGACACGGTCGAGTCCACCCTCGCCCTGACGTTCGCTCCATACTTCCGAATGGACAGCGACGAGAATAGTTTTCGTCCGGATTTTGGCGAACCACTGGGGCTCTACCAAGTCACCCCCCTGGATTGCGGAGGCGAAGATACACCGACCGTCGAAATCCGATATACGGCACTCTTCTCTGACGACGGTGGCTATGGTGCCTGCTCTTCCTGCTCTGACGGCCACATGGGAGATAATCAAGGTGTTTCGGCCGTTCTCGAGTATCGGGATGGCTCCTTTTCCCTCATGTACCTTTCGCAATGGGCTGGATATGATTCCGACGGAGACGATTTTCCTCACGATCAATATCTTTGTGCGTATGAGTCCGACAGTTTATATGACGATTTCGGCGAGCCAGAATACTGTTTCCCTGTAACTGTTTAGCGGGATGATGGCGCACCCGACAGCATGGCTACGATGTGAAGATGCTCGGCGGTGGCGCGCCGGACATGTGAGCGGCGATGGCCTGCGTGACGAAGTCGCCGAGGTCGATGCCCTGCTT
>JAQTNF010000070.1 GCA_028713995.1 Deltaproteobacteria bacterium
GCCGCTGCCGCGCCCAGATCCTTGGCCGTCGGCTTGCGGGCCGTTGCCGCGAGCGCGCGCAGCGCCGCGACCCGCAAGGAAGGCGTCCCCCGCATGGCGGGCCCGTGCAAGGCCTCCGAGGATCCGTGAGAGAGAGGCGCATCGATGGCGTCAAGCACCGCGCTCGTGCCCACATAACGCGCGGGCCTCGCGGCGGCCGCGATTTTTCGAAGCCCGTCGTCGTCCCCGGTCACGGCCCGCGCCAGCTCCCCCCGCAGCCGTGCGGCGGTCCACGCGGGCTTTCCATCTGCCCCGGTCTCCACCCACTCCTCCCGTCGCGCCTCGAGAAACGCGAGCGCGAGCGCCAGCGGCCCGTTGTCGAACGGCGAGGCGAGGACGAGCAGACTCTCGACGCGGTCCTTGCCGTCGTTCTTCGCGGCGCCGGCGTCCGGTCCATACCACGGCAGCTTGAGGGACGACCCGAGTCCCGGCGGCGCCTTGCCCCGCCTTGCCGCGGCGAGCGAGGCCATGACGTCCACGATCGGATCGCAGGCCCCCGCATCCGGCCATGGTGGCGCGATGATCGACGGGTCCGCGGCCAGCCAACGCCAGCATAGCGCGGCGAGCAGCGGGTCCCGGGCCGCGACGCACCGGCCGAGGACCGCTCCCGACACCGCCACGTCGTGCTTGATGCCGAGCCTGCGCGCGTACACGGCCGCCCAAGCCGCGCGATCTCCCTTTCCGGCCGTCATCGCCTCGTTGAGCACGTCCACCGCACGCCGCTCGTCACCCTGGATGATGTCCTTGAGATCCGGGCCTGCACCCGGTCCGGCGTCGGTCTCCACTTGGGCGAGGACGCGGCCTTCTCCGGTCGCTGGAGCACCGCAACCGGCGGAAAGCAGCGCGATGGCGGCGATTGTGCGCTTCACGGCTCGACCTCGAGATCCGCGAGGAGCCCGCACGCGCGCAGGGCCTCGTAGAGCACGATGGCCGCGGCGTTGGCCAGGTTGAGCGAGCGCACGCTCGATTCGCAGGTGGGGATGGCGTAGAGGCGGTCGCGGTGCGCGTCGAGGACGCTCTCGGCAAGCCCCCGGCTCTCCCCGCCGAACACCAGCGCCGCACCCGGAGCGTATGGCGCCTCGAGGTAGGAGCGACCCGTGTTGGCCGTGAACACGAGCGTCTCGCGCACGCCGGCCGCGGACAGGCACTGCGCGAGATCCGCGTGGCGACGCACGTCCACAAGGTGCCAGTAGTCGAGCCCGGCGCGGCGCACGGCCTTCTCGTCGACCTCGAAACCCAGGGGGCCCACGAGATGCAGGGTGCTCGAGGTCGCGACGCACAGCCGCCCGATGTTGCCCGTGTTCTGCGGAATCTCGGGCTCCACCAGCACCACGTTGAATCCTGCCGTGGGCCGCTTGAGGCGCAGCTTCACGGCTCCACGCCGAGAGTGGCTGAGCGGGCCACGGGCACGAACCTTCCATTGTTGCCGAGGAACCCCACGGACGCCACGTGCACGGCGGGCCTGGGCAGTCCGCGCAGATCCACTCGGGCCGCCGCACCCGCAACCGGGAGATCGCGCGTCACGCAGCGCACGCCGCGCGGGCCGCGTGAGGCGGTGAACAGGCGCAGCACCGTGGTCCCGGAGTAGCCGACCGCGCGACGCGCCATGCCGATCCCGTCCTCGGTGATCTCCCACTCGGCTCGCAGCGCCTTGCCGGATACGCCGAGGGAGATCCGATCCATCCCGCGCGGCTCGAGCGCGATCTCTCCTACGCTCCCTTCCGCGATCTTCTCCGCGAGCCGGTGCCGAAGCTGCGCGAGCCGCGGGTCGCCCGGATGGCGCTCCTCGAACCGATCGAGCACTCCCCCGGCCTCGGCCCACAGATCCTGTCCCAACAGGATCTCGGCCATGGCCAGCGTGGCGAAGAATCCCGTGCCGTGGTTCTCAGCCAAGGGTCTCCTCAAGGACGCGCCGCGCGAGCGCGACGTCGGCCCGGATCTGCGCCTTCAAGGCTTCCACGTCCTCGAACGTGCGCTCCCCGCGCAGCTTCTCCACGAAGCGCAAGGTGACGCGCCGGCCGTAGAGATCCCCCGAAAATCCCAGGAGGTGCGCCTCGAGCGTGGGCCCGCCGCCGGTCGTGGGCCTCGTCCCCGTGTATGCCGCCGCGGGCCATGCCTCACCGCCCACCTCCGCCAGGGCCGCGTAGATCCCGGGGCCGGGTGCCAGCACCTCCACCTCGCTTAAGTTTATGGTGGGAAAGCCGAGTGAGCGTCCCTGACCGAGCCCGCGCACGACCGTGCCGGGGATCTCGTGGAGCCGGCCGAGCAGTCTCCTCGCCAGAGCCACCTCTCCCGCCGAAACAAGGGCCCTTATCCGCGACGACGACACCTCCATGTCGCCCACGCGCACGAGCCGCTCGCCGTGCACCTCGAAACCGAGTCTTTCCCCCGCCGCGCGCAGCGATTCGATGTCCCCTGTCCTGCCGCGCCCGAATCGGAAGTTCTCGCCCACGATGACGTGTCGCGCGCCGAGCGCCCGGCAGAGGATCTTGTCCGCGAACGCGTCCGAGTCGAGCGCGGCGAACGTTCCGTCGAACCTCTGTGCGAGCACGATCGCGGCGCCGGCCTCGGCGAGGAGCTCCACCTTGCGGCCCGGCTCGATGAGGCGCATGCGCTCGGCCGAGGGCCGCAGGAAGCTCTCGGGGTGGGGCTCGAAGGTCATGGCCGCGAGCTCGAGACCGAGGCTGTCGGCCTCGACTCGGGCTCTGTGCAGCACGGCCCTGTGGCCGAGGTGCACGCCGTCGAAGTTGCCCACGGTCACGACCGTGGTGCCGATCTTCGCCCGGAACGCCTCCGTATAGTCGCGAAAGAGCCTCACGCCGCCAACATTAGGCGAGGCCCCTCGGCCGGTCAACCGCCCGCGCGGCAAACGTCATGGAACGTCAGAACGCAACGCCGACCGAGAGCCCGCCGCCGGTGAGCTGGCCCTCGTTGCGGACGATCATCGGAGCTACGGAGAGCTGCGACGCGCTTGCGTTCGATCGGGCATTGGCCCGACGCGCCGAACGTGGCGCCACGACCATGTCGTAGATGCCGCTGATCGCCGCGACGAGCGGCGGAACGATGACCGAGTAAAGCAAAGCCGCGACAGACCATTCCAAACGGCTTTCTTCGTCGGTGACCGCATCGTAATATGCATATGTGAGACCGTAGGCCACCCCAACCGTTGCCGCGGTTCCGCCGCGGAGGATGATCCCGATCCAGCCTTCTCGGTCAAAGTCGGAATAGAAGTGTCCAGCCGCGGGTCCGATGAGCCAGGACGCGCCAATCAGGGCGACGCCGGTCCACAGGAGCCCGACAGCAGCGTCAGCCCTCATCTGCGGCGTCGATTCCGAGCGCGTCCCTCCGCCGAGTCCGGCGCTGATTCCGATTAGGATGCCGCCGAGCGCGGACCCACCGAGCGTCACGCCAATGGACAATGCGAGAGCGGTGTTCGGATCATAGGGTCCGGCCTCGGACTCGGCCGGATCGACGTGAGCGCCCGCAATGGCGGATGCACCGTCCAACGGTTTTATGGCCTTGGGACGGACGAAGAACGCTTCCTGCAGCAGGGCGCGGGCCATCTCGCGCACCTGGGGCAGGATGCTCGGCCGTCCCGCGATCCGTGTCGAAATCGTGGCCCGGGCTCCGTCCGCAGGGACAAGGGCGAGTTCGACGGCCCATCCGTCCGGGGCGGGCTTCAACGTGGCGACGAGAGCCGCGCGGACTCTCAGTGCTCGGCAGAATGCGGCCACGTCCGAGCCCGACGCCTTGGCCGCCGCCGCGACCTCCTCGGCCGATGGCTGCGAGAGCCCCTTCTCCTGCACGACATCCCGCAAGGAGCTCTCAACGGACTTGCGCGTCGTCTCGTCCGCGTCGCACGACGCCGGAGCGACCGCGACCTGCGCGGCCAAAGGAACGCTCGCGGTCAAGAAGCCCGCGACGACGACAGACGAGACCAGGAGGGCCGCGAATCGCGCCTGCGCCCGCATCGTGTCAGCCGCGCTACCTCGCCCCCTCGGGCAGGTCGAACATGTAGATGGCTGTTCCCCCGGCGGGCTTCATCATATCCACGAAGACTTTGTAGCCCCAGATACGGACGCGATCGGGGTCAAAGCTGCCCAATTGACAATTAGGACAATGCATCGAATAGGCTCCTTGATTCACGTGGGCATTGATAACCTTTGGGATCCTCTTGTGTATTCGCCTCCCATAATTGTCAATTGGGCAGCTTTGACCCCACATCCGATCGCGCTGACCCAAACCGCCTCGACGGGCTCCTCCTCACCGGCTAACCCACTTCTTTGCACTCGCCAGAAAGTGAGAAGGCACGCCAGATCCCCTCAGCCCTCGTACTTGAGCTTCACGGCCCGCGCCTTGCGCTCGTAGTCGGCCTTGCTCATCTCGCCGGCGCGATACGCGCGCTTGAGCTCGTCGATCTCGGCGCGCAGCTTCTCGCGGATGCCGTCCGTGACCCGGCCGTACTCGTACCGGTCGACGCGGCCGGCCCGATACGCTTCCTTGGCCTCGCGCATGGTGCGGATGCCGCCACCGCCCGCGGCCTTGGGCCTCGGCGGCTCCAGCGCCGCTGCGGACGCGGACTTCCGCGGCTCGGCCTTGCCCTCGTTCGCGTCGCCCTGGCACGGGCAGCACTGCAAGGCCGGCGCGGGGATGAGCTGCACGACGTGGTTCGGCCGCCCGTCGGGCGTGACGAGGAGCGCCTGACGCACGAAACCGTCGAGCTCGAGGACCAGGTTGGTGTCCTCCTTGACTTGCAGCGTGACGGGAGTCACGCCCACCTTCGCGCCCTGCAGGAGAACGCTCGCGCCCTCGGGCTTGGAGGCCACGACGACCTGCGTGGATTTCGTCGCAACGGCGGCCGCTGACGGTGTCTCCTTGCCGCACGACAGAAGGAACGAGGCCGACGCGACGAGAAGAAAGATGCGCATGGTTCCCTCCTCTCCCACGCGTCCTTCAGGTATGTCAGTACGTGATGCCGAGCATGACCTGTATGGCCTGGGGAATGGACAGATCGTTGTCCGTGACCTGGTCGTCGGTCGTGGCCGGATCGCCGTCCGCGTCCCAGGTCCCCTCGTACGCGCCGAGCGGGAAGAGCACGCCGTACTGCAACCCGGCGTGGAAGTGGTCCTCGGAGACGAAGTAGACCTGCCCGTCGAGCTCCACGCCCAGATTGGCCGAGTTGTTGGAGATCGTGGACCGCTCGTACACGGCCCTGCTGTACAGCACGTCTGCGCGCAGCCCCATCTTCTTGCCCATGGCGCTCTTCAGGAAGTCGTAGGAGAGCCACGGGTGGAAATAGTACGACTGCGAGATGGAGCCGAGGATCTGGCGGTACATGATGAAGTCGGTGCTGAACGACGGGTTGAAGGCGAACGCGCCGAACGTGGTGTCCTTGGGGTTGTTGAGCTGATCATAGTTCGCGGGCGCGCGCAGCCCCTCCACGTCCTTGTCGCTGGACGCGAACCCCACCTCCAGCCCGATGCGCAGCTGATCCGAGAGGAGCCCGTAGTCGGACTGGATCGCGCCGCCGTATTGCAGGAGCGTCAGGGCCTGGGCCTGGTCGAAGTCGGCGAGATCCCGGTCCGGGTTGCCGATATGGCCGTAGACGAACACCGCTTCGAGCTCCAGGTGGAACGTGTCGTACAGGAGCTGGAACCAGAAGTCGGGCGTCACGTTCCACATGTCCCGGCGGTAGAAGTGCAGATCCGACGTGTCGGCCGTGGGGCTCGTGGTGGTCGCGTCCGGGTTCTCGAACGAAAGGACCTGGGAGCGGTACATAAAGTACACGCCCGTGTTGAGGACCAGCTCGCCGCGCTTGAGCATGGCCAGCTGCTCCTCGGCGTCGTGCTTGTAGGCCACGATCGCCGCGAGCTGGTAGGCGTCGTCGAGCTGCTCCACGTCAAACGGCCGGCCCGTGGCGTCCACCGCCGACACGCCCTCGTTCGGGAAGTCGAAGGCCGGCGCCAGGATCCAGTTGTTGATCTTGGCCGCGAACATCAGCCTGTCGACCGAGTCGCCGAAGTCGTCGTTGAGGCCGTTGCCCGCGTTGTGCAGGAGGCCGAGGCCCCAGTCGTCGCCCATGCGGCCGAAACGGATCTGCCCGAGCGGGGTCATGACCTCGCCCCACGCGCGCCTCACGCGGATCATGTCGCCGTTCGTGGGCGGATCCATGTCCCATCCTTGGGCTTGGCCCGTGCCGATGGTGTCGCCGAAGTTCTGGAAGAAGCGCGGCGTCGAGCCGAGCATCACGTTGTCGAGCAGGTCGATCTGCGACTTGACCCACACCTCTTCGCTCACGTTCAAGGTGGGCTCGAGCCTGAAGCGCATGTTGGCGCCGGCGAGCGTGCTGTTGTGGCACCACTTGTGGCCGCCCTTGGGCTCGCGGCAGTCTTCGCCCAGGTTGCCGTCCTCCTGGTTGGTCGCGGTCATCGACTCCACGGGCGGCTGCGCGTACAACGCGTTGTCGCCGCGGATGTTCAGGTTGTCGAACAGTTGCGGCCGGACGCGGAAGTAGCCGTGGATTTCCAGGATGTCCATCTCACGCTCGGTCCAGCTCTCGACCGCCTCGGCCGCGGTCTTCTCCTGGCCGAGCACGCCACCGTCCGAGAGATCCTTGGCCGCGTTCACCTGTCCGAGCGCGCTCATGTCCAGGTTGACGGTCTTGGGCGGCGCGAGCTCCATGGGCTCGCCAGCGTCGCCTCCCGTCCCGGCGTCCACGTCGCCCTGCGCGCCCGCGGCCGGCGGCGCACCTTCCGGGGCCTTTTGCGCCGGGGCCTCGGGGGGCTTTCCTTGCGCCTGCGCCGCGCCGCAGAACAGAAGCCCGGTGAGGATTGTTGCCAGGCCGAATGCGCTTTTGATGCTCAAGATGCCTCCTCCTTCAAGCCATTCGTCTCGAACTCGATGGCGTACGTTAGACGATTTCCAGGTGCGCGTACAGGGGGTGTCTTCGAGGGGCTTCGAGGGGCCATCCCGTCCCTTCAAGCGCCGCGTTGTGGGGTCACGTTGTGGGCGATGATTCGTCATTGAAGGCGGTCGAAGGAGGCGATCAGCGCGCCCTGATAACCACCAGCGCGGGGCAGACTCACTCCGCCGGGACGGATGAGATCCCCGGCCAGAACTTCACCCAGTCGTAGACGGTCGTCGCATCCTGCGTCGGCGGGCCGCCGCCCCAGTTCGGATTGCCCGTCCAGCTGTTCATCATGATGAAGCCGGTGGCATTCGAGCTCAAGGTCGCGTCGGTGAACGTGTGCACGATCTCCCCGTCGACGGTGAAGTCGATCTTCCCCGCGGTCCACAGGAAGCCGTAACGGTGAAAGCCTTTGGATGGGTTGAACGGCAGGTCCAGGATGAAGGTGCTCTGCGACGGATGGATCGTGAGGTGGACCTTCCCCGAGCTCGCCGTGCCCAGCCACGACTCGTTGGTCAAGAACTCCACGTCCCATTCGTGGGGGCCGTAGCTCGGCCCTTCGATCCAAAAGAAGGAGTCGCAGACCCCCGAGACCGGCGTGACCATCATGCGGACCTCGTAGTAGCCGTAGCCGTACTGGGGCAACGTCTGGATTTCCCCTCCTCGCAGGACGTTCGCTCTGGACACCAGAGAGAGAAAACCTCCGCTCGCGCTTTCGTAGGTCTCAGAGAGGATGGCGTTCGCCGGATCGAAGGTGTTGCCTCCCGTACCCGTCCAGATGCCGGCAAGGCGCCAGATGTCGTCCGGAGAGGTTGTGCCGCTCCATGGATTGAATTGCTCGAAGATTTGCGGCGCGGGTCCCGTTCCGCCGTCAGGCCCGCCATCCGTGGCCGGGCCCGTGTCCGTGTCGCCGTCCGTGTCGCCGTCCGTGTCGCCGTCCGTGTCGCCGTCCGTGTCGCCGTCCGTGTCGCCGTCCGTGTCGCCGTCCGTGTCGCCGTCCGTGTCGCCGCCGTCCTGTCCGGCGTCACTGGCGCCCGTCTCCGTCCCGGTGTCCGTGTCGGACCCGGTGTCAGACCCGGTGTCGTCGTCGCCGCTGCTTCCTCCACAAGCCTGAGCGAACGCCACGGTCGCGAGAAGCATCGCCGCAATCAGCCAAAAGCGTTTCATAGTCGTCCCTCCTGTTGCTGAACGTCAGGCCCGAAGTATGCGACGAAACGGTCGTGGGACCAACAAACCACGTCGCCGGGTGGCACCCCGCGGGTACGGCGCATGGCACGCCCCCGCTTTTCGTGATAGGTGAGAGCCTCACGACGGAGGCGCTTCGAACCCATGGCAAACCGATTCATGGACCTGCTCGGAGAGCACGGAATCATCGTCTTCGACGGCGCGGTGGGCACCATGCTGTTCGAGCACGGGGTGTTCATCAACCGCAGCTTCGACCAGCTCAACCTCACGAGCCCGGATCTGGTGCGCGACATCCACACGCGGTACCTGGCCGCGGGCGCCATGGCCATCGAGACCAACACCTTCGGCGCCAACCGTTTCAAGCTCTCCCCGTTCGACCTCCAGCGCGAGGTGGCGGAGATCAACCGGCGCGGGGCGCTCATCGCCCGCGAGGCGGCGGGCGAGAACGGCTTCGTGGCGGGCTCGGTGGGCCCGCTCGGCGTGCGCATCGAGCCGTGGGGCCCCACATCCCTCGACGAGGCGCGCGCCGCGTTCCGCGAGCAGATCGACGCGCTGCTCGGCGCGGGTGTGGACGCCATCGTGCTCGAGACGTTCACGGACCTCGCCGAGATGCGCCAGGCGCTCGAAGCGTTCGGGGAGTCGCGCGCGCTCCTCAAGGTCGACGTGCCCGTCATCGGCTCCATGACCGTGGACCGCGAGGGCAACTCGCTCTATGGCACCGAGCCCGAGAACTTCGGCCCCAAGCTCGAGTCGTGGGGCGCCGACATCGTCGGCCTCAACTGCTCCGTGGGCCCTCGCCCCATGCTCGAAACCCTCGAGAAGCTGCGCGCCGTGACCACGCGCCCGCTCTCGGTCATGCCCAACGCCGGCCTGCCCACCGAGGTGGACGGGCGCACCATCTACATCTGCTCGCCCGACTACATGGCCAACTACGCGCGCAGGTTCGTGCAGGTCGGAGCCCGCATCGTGGGCGGATGCTGCGGGACCACGCCCGATCACATCCGCGCCATCGCGGCCTCGATCCGCCAGATCTCCGGCGAGAGCCGCTCCATGGTGGCCCGCGCGGCCACGGCCGCGAGGCACGACTCGGTGCCGCCGCAGACCGTGGCGCTCTCGGACAGGTCCAGGCTCGCGGCCAAGGTCTCGAAAGGCGAGTTCGTGGCCTCGGTGGAGCTCGCGCCGCCGCAGGGCTGGGATCTCGACCGCATCCTCAAGAGCGCCGCCGCCGTGCGCGACGCGGGCTTCGACGCCGTCAACATCCCGGACGGCCCGCGGGCCTCGGCGCGCATGGGCTCGCTCGCCATGGCGACGCTCGTCGAGCGCTCGGTCGGCATCGAGACGATCATGCACTACGCCTGCCGCGACCGGAACCTGGTGGGCATGCAGTCCGACCTGCTCGGCGCCTACGCGCTCGGCCTTCGCAACCTGCTCATCATCACCGGCGACCCGCCCATTCTGGGCGACTACCCGCAGGCTACGGCCGTCTTCGACGTGGACTCCATCGGGCTGACCAACATGGTGCACCGCCTGAACACGGGTCTCGACCTCGGCGGCAGGAGCATCGGCAAGCCGACCGGGTTCCTCATCGCCGTGGGCCTGAACCCCACGGCCCTGAGCCCGGACAAGGAGCTCTCGCGCTTCCACTGGAAGGTGGACGCAGGCGCGGAGCTCGCCATCACCCAGCCCGTGTTCGATCCCGAACAGCTGCTCGCCTTCTTGGACCGCATCGACGGACCGGACAGAATCCCGATCCTGGCCGGCATCTGGCCCCTGCAGAGCCTGCGCAACGCCGAGTTTCTGGCCAACGAGGTTCCGGGCGTGTCGGTGCCGAGGAGCGTGCTCGACCGCATGGCCGCCGCCCGCTCGAGCGAGACCGAGGCCGAGGAGGGCGAGCGCATCGCCATCGAGATCATGGAGAAGGTGAGCGGCAGCGTGCTGGGCATCCAGGTGGCGGCGCCGTTCGGGCGCATCCATTCGGCCGTCAACGTGCTCGGGGCTGCCCGGCGCATCTTCGGCGCGAAGGCGAAGAAGAATGGCAACGCCTGAGCTCAAGGTCCTGTTCGCGCACCACCGCTGGTGGTACCCCGCGGCGACGAGCGGGGCGGACGTGGCCAACCACGAGCTCGCGCGCGCGCTCAAACGGCGCGGGGCAACGGTATGCGTGCTCGGGAGCGCGCCGCCCGGCGCGGACAAGCGCATACGAGACCGCACCTACGACGCAGACGGCGTGTCCGTGCTCCTCGTCTCGTCCGACTTCCACCGCCGCCTACGCGCGGCGCTCAGCGATAGGCGACCCCACGTGCTCGTCACCTCGTACCCGGACCCGGACTGCACCGCGGAGGACCTCGAACGGATGGTCGCGGCGACCTCGCGCGCGGGCGTGCCGCTGGTGGTCTACGTGCACCAGCTCGACGAGAGCTGCTCGAGGTATGAGCCCATCAAGGATGCGCTCGCCGCGGTCGTGACCAACAGCCGCTTCATGGCGGAGCGCGTGGGCGCCACGTGGGGAAAGCCGGTCGAGGTGGTCTACCCGGTGCCGGATCACAGGGGCGTGAAGGCGGGCGCGTGCGACGGGCCGTTCATCACATTCTTCAACCCAACCCCGGCCAAGGGGCTCAGCGTGGCCCACAACCTGGCCGCGAGCCGGATGCAGGGCCGGCCGTTCCTGTTCGTGGAGGGCTTCATCGATACCGAGACGCACGGCATCTCCCTCGTGCGCTCCGGCAACCTCGTCCATGCGCGCAAGAGCCCCGACGTGGCCACCATCTACGGCATGACGCGTACGCTCATCGTTCCCTCACAGTGGGAGGAGCCCTTCGGCCGCGTGGCGCTCGAGGCCATGTACAACCGCATCCCGGTCATCGCCTCGCGCACGGGCGGCCTCGTCGAGTCCGTGGGCGATGGGGGCGTCCTCGTGAACGACTACTCGTCGGTCGAGGCGTGGGCCGAGGCCATCTGCGCTCTCGATGATCAGAAGGTGCGCAAGCGCGTCATCGACGCGGGCACCGCGCACGTCGAAAAGTTCAGCCTCGACGCCGAGGTCGAAAAGCTCGAGGGCATCCTGCGGAACGCGGCGGGCATCTGATCGCCCGTTTACCCGGTGTCGCGCGCCTTCGGCCGTTGCGCATGCCGCACGTTTGGCCTATTCTCCACTCCCGACGATGACGACGATGAAGCCACTCGAGATCCTCGTGGGCGTCAAGGCCGAGCAGACGCTGCGCGACACCGTGCGCGCGGCGATCGAGGGTGGCGGCAAGAAGACCGAGGGGCTCGAGCTCGCGCCGCTCGGCAACAAGGACTGGATCGCGGGCATGCGGCTCGGGCCGCAGGCGGGCCTCAAGGAGGTGAAAAAACTCAGCCGCGAGGTCCAGGCAGCCCTCATCGCCACGGGATCCTTCCAGCGCATCCGCATCGAGACCGTGAGGGCCTATGCGGTCCCGAGGCCGGTTCCGGTCTTCAAGGAGACGAGCGAGCCGACCCCGGCCGACGAACTCGCCCCGCTCGACGAGCCAGCGGCCGAGGACGCCGCCCCCGAGTCTTACATCGATTTCCTTCCAGGCATCGAGGATTGACACCATGCGGGGCCGTTGCCGCACCGCATGCGCCCTTGTCGCCGTGTTGTTCTCGGGCTGCGCCCCCTCCATCACGAACCTCGAGCGCTTCCTCGATTCGGGCGAGCTCGACAAGGCCGTCGCGGACGTGGCCGGCAAGCCCGGCATGCAGGCCGAGCTCGCGGCCCTTTTGCTCGAGCGCGCCGCGCGCAACGGCGTCGATGTCGAGGTCTCGGTACGCACGCTCGCGTCCGGGGCGTCGCCAGGACGCCGCGCCCTTGAGCGCCTCTCCGAGAGGGGCACCTCCGAAGCGGCCCGCCTGGCCTTCGTGGCGCTCCACCGCACCAGCGCTCCGGACGAAGACAATCTCGCCCGCTACCTGGCTGACGACAGCTCGATCGTGAGGGCGGCAGCCGCCGAGGCCTGGGCCGACGAGGTGAAAGTCGAGGCGCTGCGCGCCATGGCCGCGGATCCGGAGCCGAAGGTTCGCGTGGCCGCGGTCCGGGAGCTTGCACGCCGCGAAGAGGACGAAAGCACACTTCTGCGCGACGTGCTGCGCCTCGATCCCGACGCCCGCGTGCGTTCCGAGGCCGCGCGCTCGGGTCCGGCCCTGGGCGGCGAAGCGCTCGCGGCGCTGAAAGATGCCCTGCGCGATCCCGTTCTGGGCGTGCGTATGGCCGTGGCGCGCGGGCTCGCCGCGCTCGAAACCCCTGACGCCACCGCACGTCTCGCGGATCTGTGCGCGAGTCCGCTCGACGAGGTGGGCGTGTCGGCCGCGGCCGAGCTGTGCCGCGCGAAGGGCAAGGGCTGCGATCGGCTCGTCGAGGCGCTCTCGGCCCAAAGCGCCACTCTGCGCCAGACCGCGCTCCTGCACCTTGACAGGGCCCGCATGGAACATCGCGACAGCCTTGTCGCAAAGCTGCTCGACGATCCGGATCCGGGCGTGGCCGTGCAGGCCGCGTCCATGCTCGCGGGCAAGGAAGACCACAAGGGGGCCGCGGCGAAGACCCTCAGGCGCGTGGCCGCCTCGGCCGCTCCCGAGGCCAGGGACGCCCTCTTCCTGCTCGCGACCTGGGGCGACCCGGACGCACAGAAGGAAGTCGCCATCATCCTGAAACAGGGCGACGAGGAGGAGATCGTCGCCGCGCTCGCCGGCACGACGCGCTCCTTCGCCCTGCTCGGAAGCTTCGTCCCGCTCCTCGCAGACGGTCGCGAACGCGTTCGTCTCGCGGCCGCGCGCGCCGTGCTGACCGCCTCGACGCCTTCCTGATCCTGCCGAAAATTTGCTCCGCCACGGCGCGCTCGCGTACACCCGAAGGAGGAGGTGCGCCATGAGCAAGAGCGAGACGCTGAACGAGCTTCGCACGATCCTCGCGGGTATGTTCGACGCCCGGTACGAAGGGGCAAAAGCCGTCCGATTCGCCAACGTGCAGGGATTCGCCGACGGCTACATGCGCGCGCTGTGCGATCTCGGGGTCACGAGCGAGAAGGAGCTGGTCGCCCTCGTCAACGAGGAGCGCCGCGCCGCCGCGCAGCGGGCTGACATGCCCACCGCGTCATCCCTGCCGCCGGGTCCCATCGTCCCCCACTTCGCCTGATCCCTGGCATCTTCCGCGGGCGTGACCGGCTTCAGTGTCCGGGTGAGCTCGGCTCCGCCGGAGCCGCGGGCGGACAGTCCGCGCCCGGCTGGATGAGGCGGCCCTCGCGGTACACGAGCAGGCCGCGCGACGGGCCGAAGCGCTCCGAGACCGACGGATCGGACAGGGCCTCGCGCAGCACCTCGTCCATGTGATCGACGAGCACGAGCCGCATGACCTTGAGCACGCGCGAGGGGATCTCGTGGATGTCCTTGCGGTTCTCCTTGGGCATGATGACCGTGTGCACGCGCCCGCGGTGCGCCGCCAGGATCTTCTCCTTCAGGCCGCCGATGGGCAACACGCGGCCGCGCAGCGTGATCTCGCCGGTCATTGCCACGTCCTGGCGCACCGAGGCCTTGGTGAGCGCCGACACCATGCACGTGCAGGCAGTGATGCCGGCGGAAGGACCGTCCTTGGGCACCGCGCCCTCAGGGAAGTGCACGTGGATGTCCACCTTCTGGTAGAAATCGTCCTCGAGCCCGAGCAGCTTCGAACGCGAGCGCACGTACGAGAGCGCGGCCTGCGCCGACTCCTGCATCACCTCTCCCAGGTGCCCGGTGAGGATGAGCTTGCCCTTGCCCGGCACGACCGAGACCTCGACGACGAGCAGGTCGCCGCCCGTGGAGGTCACCGCGAGCCCGTTGACGAGGCCGACGTGCTCGCCCTCCTCCTTCTTGCCCACCGAGAACTTCGGCACGCCCAGATAGCGCGGAACATCCTTGGCGCCGACGACGATCTTCTGGTCCTTTCCTTCCTTCACCACCTTCCGCGCCACCTTGCGGCAGATGGACGAGATCTCGCGCTCCAGGTTCCGCACGCCGGCTTCCTTGGTGTAATGGTTGATGATGGTGCGGATGGCGCCCTCGGGAACCTCCAGGTCCACGCCCTCGAGGCCGCAGTCCTTCTTCTGGCGCGGCACGAGGTAGCGCGTGGCGATGTTCAGCTTCTCGAACTCCGTGTAGCTCGCGAGCTCGATGATCTCCATGCGGTCCTGGAGCGGCAGGGGGATCCCAGACAGGATGTTCGCCGTCGTGATGAACATGACGTCCGACAGGTCGTAGTCCATGTCGAGGTAGTGGTCGTTGAACATGTAGTTCTGCTCGGGGTCGAGCACCTCGAGCAGGGCCGAGGCCGGATCGCCCCTGAAGTCCGAGCTCATCTTGTCGACCTCGTCGAGCAGGAACACCGGGTTGCCCGTGCCGACCTTGCGCAGGCACTGGATGATCTTGCCGGGCAGGGCTCCGATGTACGTGCGCCGGTGCCCGCGGATCTCGGCCTCGTCGCGCACGCCGCCGAGCGACAGGCGGATGAATTTGCGATCCGTGGCCCGCGCGATCGAGCGCGCGAGCGAAGTCTTGCCCGTGCCGGGCGGACCCACGAAGCACAGGATGGGCCCTTTGAGCTTCTTCACGAGCGCCTGCACGGCCAGGTACTCGAGGATGCGCTCCTTGATCTTCCTGAGGCCGTAGTGGTCCTCCTCCAGGATGCGCTCCGCGTCCTCGATGCCGTAACGCTCCTCGGTGCGCTCGCCCCATGGGAGCATGGTGACCCACTCGAGGTAGTTGCGCACCACGGTCGCCTCGGCGCTCATGGGCGACATCATCTGCAGCTTCTTGAGCTCGCGCCGCGCCTTGTCCGCGCCCTCCTCGGAGAGGCCCTTCTTCGCCTTGATCTTCTCCTCGAGCTCCTGCAGCTCGCCGCGGAACTCGTCCTTCTCGCCGAGCTCCCGCTGGATGGCCTGCATCTGCTCGTTGAGGTAGTACTCCTTCTGGGTCTTCTCCATCTGCTTCTTGACCCGGTTGCGGATGCGCTTCTCGACCTGCAGGACCTCGATCTCGCCCTGCATGAGCTCGTAGAGGCGCTCGAGTCTGCCCGCCGGATCCGCGTTCTCGAGGATGCCCTGACGATCCTCGAGCTTGATGGAGCTGAGGTGCACGACGATCGTGTCCGCGAGCCGCGACGGATCGTCGATGCCCTGAACGGTCATGAGCATCTCGGGCGGGATGTGCTTGTTGAGCTTGACGTAGGTCTCGAAGGTGCTCTGGACCGACCTCATGAGCGCCTCGAGCTCCACGGACATCTCGATGCGCTCGTCGATCGGCTCGATCTCGACCTGGAAGAACTCGCGGCGCGGCACGTAGCGCACGATTCGCGCCCTCCCCTTGCCCTCCACGAGCACCTTGACCGTGCCGTCCGGGAGCCTGAGCAGTTGCACGATGGTCCCGAGCGCGCCCACCTCGAAGATGTCCCCCGGGCTGGGATCGTTGGTCTTGGCCGCCTTCTGCGCCACGAGGAGGATGTCCTTGTCGGACTTCATGGCCTCCTCGAGCGCGGCGATCGACTTCTCGCGCCCGACGAAGAGCGGAACGACCATGTGCGGAAATACGATGATGTCCCGAAGCGGCAGGAGCGGGACGATCTTGCCCTTGCCCTGCGCCGACTGATCCAAGTTGGTGCTCATGTCACTTTGCCTCGATCGCGTGTCCGCTCCCCGCGTCGCAGGCGGGCGAGAGGGGTGAAAGAGATCAGGCCGGTTCGGCCTTGTCCTTCTCGAGGACGACGAGAGGCCGCTCGCGCTTGGTGATGACGTCCTCTCCCACCACGACCTCCTTGGGCCCCGGCATGGAAGGCAGCTCGAACATGATGTCGAGCATGGCGGTCTCGAGGATGGAGCGCAGCCCCCGCGCGCCGCTCGAGCGGGTCATGGCCTGCCGGGCCACGGCGCGCAGCGATCCGTCGGTGAAGGTCAGCCGCACGCCGTCCATGTCGAGCAGCTTGGTGTACTGCTTGACGAGGGCGTTCTTTGGCTTGACGAGGATGTCCACAAGCGCGTCTTCATCGAGCTCGTGCAGCCACGCGATGATCGGGAGTCGGCCGATGAACTCGGGGATCATCCCGTACTTGAGCAGGTCTTCGGGCTGCACCTGGCGCAGGAGCTCGCCGATGGGCTTCTCCTTGGCGCTCTTCACCTCGGCGCCGAACCCCATCGTCTTGCGGCCCACGCGGTTCTCGATGATCTTTTCGAGCCCGTGAAACGCTCCGCCGCAAAGGAACAGGATGTTGGTGGTGTCCACCTGCAGGAAGTCCTGCTGAGGATGCTTACGTCCGCCCTTGGGCGGCACGTTGGCGATGGTGCCCTCGATGATCTTGAGGAGCGCCTGCTGCACGCCCTCGCCCGACACGTCGCGGGTGATGGACGGGTTGTCGCTCTTGCGCGAGAGCTTGTCGACCTCGTCGATATAGATGATGCCACGCTGGGCGCGTTCGATGTCGTGGTCGGCGTTCTGCAGGAGCTGGACGATGATGTTCTCCACGTCCTCGCCCACGTAGCCCGCCTCCGTGAGCGCCGTGGCGTCCGCGATGGCGAAGGGGACGTTGAGCGTGCGGGCGAGCGTCTTGGCCAGCTCGGTCTTGCCGCAGCCAGTGGGGCCGAGCAGGAGTATGTTCGACTTCTGAAGCTCCACGTCGTCGGTCTTGGCGACGCGATCGATGCGCTTGTAGTGGTTGTAGACGGCCACGGACAGCACACGCTTGGCGAATTCCTGTCCGATGACGTAGTCGTCGAGGACCCTCTTGATCTCGGCGGGCTTGGGCAGGGTCTTGGCCGGCCCCTTCTGATCCTGGGCGCCGAGCTCCTCGGCGATGATGTCGTTGCACAGGCTGATGCACTCGTCGCAGATGTAGACGGTCGGCCCGGCGATGAGCTTCTTGACCTCTTTCTGGCTCTTTCCGCAGAAGGAGCAGCTCAACGTCGTATGCCCGTTGCTTCGCGCCCGTGTCACGCCTCACCTCCGTCGCGAACGTTCAGACAGTCATCGGCTCAATTATATGACGACCCGGTTTTCTCGCAAGCTCGCCGTGGCTTTCTTTAGGATCACGTGCTCGCCCTGGACTTCATCACCTCGTCGATGATGCCGTATTCCTTGGCCTCTCCGGCCGACATGTAGAAGTCTCGGTCCGTATCCGACTTGATCTTGTCGATGCTCTGGCCGGTGTGCTTGACGAGAATCGCATTCAAAGCCTCACGCATGCGGAGGATCTCCCGCGCGTGGATCTCGATATCCGAAGCCTGGCCGCTCACGCCGCCGAGCGGCTGGTGGATGAGCACGCGCCCGTTGGGCAGACATTGGCGACGCCCCGGGTGCCCCGAGGAAAGGAGCACCGCGGCCATTGAGGCGGCCTGCCCCACGCAGATGGTGGCCACGTTCGAACGCACATGCTGCATGGTGTCGTAGATGGCGAGCCCGGCGTTCACGGCGCCTCCGGGCGAGTTGATGTAGAGCATGATCTCCTTCTCCGGATCGTCGGAGTCGAGGTAGAGCAGTTGCGCGACGATGATGTTGGCCACCTCGTCGGTGATGGGCGTGCCCAAAAAGACGATACGGTCCTTGAGGAGCCGCGAGAAGATGTCCCAACTCCGCTCGCCCCTGTGGGTCTGCTCGACGATCTGCGGGTACGGGATGAACGTCGCGCGCGTGTCTTCCGGCTTGCCGTCTCGCATTGAAGGCTCCTTTCACTTCCCCTCGCCCTCGGACGGGCCCGGCGGGTCCTTTCCCACGATCTTAACCTTGGACGCGGCGAAATCAAAAACCTTGCCCTCGAGCAGGGAGAACCTGAGCTCGTCGAGGCGCCCCTCTTCCTTGAACTCGGCCCGGATCTTGGGCAGCGGTTGCGAGCGTTCCTCGGCCATGCGCACGAGCTCCGCGTCCACCTCGGCGTCCTTGACCTCGAGCCCCGCGTGCCGCGCCACCTCGGCCACGAAGAAGTGGTGGTGCATCATCTCGCGCGCCGTCTTGTCCGCACGCTCGGCGAAACCTTTTTGCGCCGTCTCGTCCGGCCCGTCGCCGCCCATGGCCGCAAGCGCTCCCTGCAGCCGCATCTGCATGGCGGTCGACTGGCGCTCGACGAGGCCCTGCGGCAGATCCATGGGATTCTTGGCCAGCAGGGCCGCCATGAGCTCACCCCTGAAGCGCTCTTCCTCGCGTTTCTTCACCACATCGAGGATGTGCCGCTCGATGTCGGCCCGCAGCTCGGAAAGGGTCCCGAACTCGCTCACATCCTTGGCGAGCTCGTCGTCGAGCGGCGGGAGCCTGCGCCCCTTCACGCCGGTCACGCGCACCATGTAGCGCACGCGATCCTTGTCGAGCTCGGTGGACGACCCCATGTCGACGACCTTCTCCTCGCCGACCGACAGGCCGACGACGGCGTCCTCGATGGCCTTGATCATGCGTCCCTCGCCGGGAACGATCTCCTGCGCGGGCCACGGCGCGTCTTTCCACTCGCCGTCCATCCAGCGCTTCATCTCGATCCTCACCTGATCGCCCACGGCCGCCGGGCGCGGCGATTCGAGCTCGAAGACCTCGGCCGCGGCCGAGCGCAGGCGCTCTGTCTCCTGATCCACGTCCTTGGGATCGACCGCCACCCGGTGCCGCGCCACCTCCACGTCGTCCCACGCGATCTGCTCGAGCCTCGGCCGCAGCTCCACGCGCGCCTTGAACACATACGGCGCGTCCGCGACGAGATCGGCGGCATCGACCGACGGCGAGGCGACCGGCTCGAGCCCGTGCTCCTCAAGGGCCTTCACGAGATGGGACGCCGTGAGATCGCCGCGCACCTCGGCCAGCACCGCCGGCCCGTACAAACGCACGAGGATCGCGCGCGGGACCTTCCCTTTGCGGAAACCTCGCACGACCGCGTGCCTCGCGAGCTGCGAATACGCCCGCTCCACTGCGCCTTTCACCTCGTCCTTCGAAACCTCGACGCTCACCTCGGCGAGGACGGAACCCAAGCGATTCACCGTAGACGTCACCCGTCACCTCCTCCCCGGCACGCGCAGACAAGGGCCGGGGGAAGGTTTACTATCCCCCGCTCCGGCGGGGTGTCAAGGCCGGTGCAGGGCCGATAATGATGATCCGGCGGCGCGAAATGTTCGCCTCCTTTTCGCTTCCGGTTCCTGTTGCAGGGCCATTCGGCGTGTGCTATGTAGCACCAGATTTTTGGGCGCAATGAGGAAGGTGGACCCATGGTGGCGCCCACCTTTTTTTTTGCTCCGCATGAAGATGATGAAGATCGAAGACATTGTGCGACTCGCAACCCCGGTGCTCGACAGGCATGCGTGCGACGCGGTGCAGACGACCTTCCGCCGCGAGGGCCAGGGGTGGGTGTTGCGCATCTTGATCGAACGCCGCGGCGCCGATCTGGATGTGGGCTCGGGCGTGGATCACCGGCTGTGCTCGTCGGTAAGCCGCGACGTGGCCGCGATCCTCGACGCGGAAGGGGCCATCGAACAGAAGTACATGCTCGAGGTGTCCTCTCCCGGCCTCGATCGCCCGCTCACACGCCCGCAGGATTATGCGCGCTTCGCCGGGCGCCTCGTATCGGTGCATACCTCCCGCGCCTTCGAGGGCGCACGGCGTTTCAGGGGCGTGCTCGCGGGCCTCGAACAAGGCGTCGTGCTGCTCAAGGACGTCGATGGGAAGGACATCGCCATCCCCGTGGACCTGATTATGAAAGCGAACCTCGTCTTCGAACCGAAACGTTTGGGGGCGAATTGAGGAGCAAATGATGCAGCAGGACGGAGCCATTCCGCTGAACATGATTCTGGAGCAGGTCAGCCGCGACAAGGGCATCGACAAGGCCGTGCTCGTCGAGGCCGTCGAAGCCGCCATCCTGACCGCGGCCAAGCGCACCTTCGGCCAGGACCGGGAGCTGGAGGCGCGCTACAACGAGGAGACGGGCGTCGTCGATCTGTTCCAATACATGACCGTCGTTGAGGACGTGGTGGAACCGGACCGCGAGCTGACGGCCGCGGCGGTGAAGAAGCTCAAGCTCGACGCCGATCTGGGCGAAGAGCTGGGTTTCCAAATCTTCTACCGCGAGGAGGACGACAAGAAGGCCAAGAAGCAGGACAAGGACTTCGGCGAGGTCCTCGACCTCAAGACCCACGGCCGCGGGTTCGGACGCATCGCGGCCCAGACCGCCAAGCAGGTCATCATCCAGCGCGTGCGGGATGCTGAACGGGAAAACATCTATAACGAATACAAGGATCGCAAGAACGAGGTCATCGCCGGCATCGTGCGGCGCTTCGAGCGCAACAATAACATCATCGTCGATCTCGGACGCACGGAGGCCGTCATCCCGGCCAAGGAGCAGACCCCGCGCGAGTCGTACCGCCCGGGCGATCGCGTCATGGCGTTCGTGAAGGATATCGACCGCGAGGCGCGGGGACCTCAGATCATCCTTTCGCGCACCGACGTCGGCCTGCTCAAGAAGCTGTTCGAGATGGAGGTGCCCGAGATCTACGAGGGCATCGTCAAAATCGTGACCGCGGCCCGCGAGCCGGGCGCGCGCTCCAAGATCGCCGTCACCTCCCGCGACCTGGACGTGGATCCGGTCGGGGCGTGCGTGGGCATGCGCGGCTCGCGTGTGCAGGCGGTGGTGCAGGAGCTTCGCGGCGAGAAGATCGACATCGTGCCGTGGGACCGCGATCCGGCGCGCTTCGTGTGCAACGCCATCCAGCCCGCCGAAGTGTCCCGCGTCATCATCGACGAGTCGAACGGCTCCATGGAGCTCGTCGTACCCGACGACAAGCTCTCGCTGGCCATCGGCAGGCGCGGACAGAACGTGCGCCTCGCCGCCCAGCTCACGGGCTGGAAGCTCGACGTCGTGAGCGAGACCAAGTTCCGCGAGCGCGAGGTGGAGGCCATCGCGGCGCTGGCCATGATCGAGGGTGTCGACGAGAACCTGGCAAAGTCCATGTACAAGCTGGGCTTCCGCACGGTCGACGAGGTGGCCGAGGCCGACGCGGCAGAGCTCTCCGCCATCCCGGGGCTGGGCGGCCCGGATCGGGTGGCCGCGATCCAGCAGGCCGCGGAGCTCGCCATGGAGGAGCTGCGCCAGGCGCGCATCCGCGCGCTCGCCGCCCGAGCCGAGCCCATTACCGAACGCGAGAGGCTCCTGTTCGTGCGCGGAATCGGCGAGCGCACCATCGAGATCCTGGCCGAAGCGGGCTACCGCAAGATCGACGATCTGCTCGGCGAGCAGGACATCGACCGGCTGGCCCTGAAGACCGGACTTGGTATCAAGAAGGCGCGCCAGATCATGCAGGGCCTGCAGCAGTACGTGGAGAGCGAATCGCAGATCATGGCCGAGTTCCGCGCCGCAGCCGAGGCCGCCGAGAAGGAGAAGGCCGCACGGGCCGAGGCGGAGGCAGCTGCGGCGCCCCCGCCGGACGCGGCGGCCGCGCCTGAGGCGCCGGGCGAGACCGAGGGTGAAAAGGACAAAGCCGCGGTCGACTTGGACAAGCTGGACGAGGGCTGGTAGCCGGATGATGGAGCGAACCGCAGAGCCGGTGGTCGACAAGGGGCGGGTGCGCCAGGGCCGCACGTGCGTTGCCTGCCGCCGCACGGCCCCGCGCGCGGAGCTTCTGCGCGTCGTGCGTTCGCCTGAGGGCGGGCTGGTTATCGACTGGCGCGGCAACTTGGCCGGGCGTGGCGCGCACGTCTGCCCGAACCGCCGCTGCTTCGAGATCGCGTTCGGCAAACGACGCTTCGACCGCGGCCTCGGCCCGGTGGAGCGATACCCCGCGGCAGAAGAGATGCTGGCGTCGGCCAGGCACGCAACGATGCGTCAGATCGAGACGCTGCTGCGCTCCGCGACCGGAGCGCGCGCGCTCGCGGCCGGATCCGAGGCGTGCGAGCGGGCCTTCGCCGAGGGCCGTGCCCTCACGCTCCTCCTGGCAAAGGACGCGGCCGCACGGGAGCGCCTTGTCGCACGGGCGTCGCAGGGCGGCGTCCCTGTGTACACGATGGACAGCAAGGAGGTCCTCGGGGCCATGGCCGGCAGGCCGGCCACCGGGGCCCTCGCGGCACTTGATGCCGGTCTGGCGCGGGCGCTTGCAAAGGCCTGCGCGCGGCTCGTGGCAATGAGTTAGAGAGACCCGGAGGAACGATGGCGCAGAAGATTCGTGTTTTCCAGCTGGCTCGGGAGTTCGGTCTCGAGAACGATGTGATGGTCGTCAAGATCCAGAACATGGGTCTAGACGCCCGCAACTACATGAGCGCCCTCGATGTGGAGGACGCCCAGCGCGTGCGGCGCCAGATGGAGAAGGAGCGCGAAGAAAACACCTTCGAGGAGCACATCCGCCCCACCGTCGTCCGCAGACGCACGAAGGCCGGTGCTCCAGCCCCCAATCCGGCGGCGCGCAAGAAAGCGGCTGCCAAGCCCGAGCCCGAGTCCAAGCCGACGCGCAAGAAGGCGGCCGCCAAGCAAGAGGTGGCCGAGGTGCTGTCCGAGGCGGAGGCGCAAGCAGCGGCCGAGCGCGAAATGGCCGTCTCGGCCGAGCTCGAAGCGACGTTCGCGCAGGAGGAATCCGCGGCGCCGGGGGCTCTCGTCGAGGACGAGGAGATGGGGGCACAAGCCGAACCGGATGAGCGGCAGACCGAGGCCGGGGCGCAGGGCACGACGGCTGAGGTTTTGGACGGGGCGCGGCCGAGCGGGGTCGTGATGGCGCGGGGCCCGGCAGTGCTCCGGCCCGCGTCGCAGGCGCCCGTCATCAAACGGCGCATGTCCGCGGTGCCCTCCCCCGCACGGAAACCCGCCACCCGCGAAGAGGGGATCACGCCGGCACCTGGCGGCACGGGAGGCGTCCCCTCGGCAGCGGCCGGCGAGGCCGCACCCGGCGTGGACAGCGGCAAGGGCCACGGACCAGCCGCACGGCGGCGTGAGGTCGAGAGCCGCGAGATCGCCTCCGGGCGTTTCACGGGCGTAGGCCCGGGCAAGTTCGGCTCGGCACCGCCCGGCCGCAAGCGCAGGATGGCGCCCGGCAAGAAGGGCAAGAAGACCGAGATCACGACCCCGAAGGCCAGCAAGCGCGTCATCCGCATCGAGGAGAACGTGAGCCTGCAGGAGCTCGCCAAGCGCATGGGCGTCAAGGCCACAGAGGTGCTCATGAAGCTCCTCGGGCTCGGCATGGGCGGCGTAAACATCAACTCCAGCCTCGACTCGGACACGGCCAAGATCATCGCGTCCGACTTCGGTTACGAGGTGGAGAACGTGGCGGTGGCCGAGGACGCGCTCCTCGCCTCGACGCGTTCGGAGGAGAGCGATGAGGAGAAGCGCGATCGGGTGACGCGCCCCCCTGTGGTCACCATGATGGGACACGTGGATCACGGCAAGACGTCGCTGCTCGACGCCATCCGCAAGTCGGATGTGGTCTCCACCGAGGCGGGCGGCATCACACAACACATCGGAGCGTACCGGGTCAAGACGCCGACCGGCACGGTGGCCTTCATCGATACGCCCGGCCACGCGGCGTTCACGGCCATGCGGGCGCGCGGCGCGTCCGTAACGGACATCGTGGTCCTCGTGGTCGCTGCGGACGACGGCGTCATGCTGCAGACCGTCGAGGCCATCAGCCACGCCCGTGCGGCCGGGGTGCCTATCATCGTGGCCATCAACAAGTGCGACCTGCCGGGCGCGAATCCGGAGCGCACGCGCCGGATGCTCCTCGAGCAAGGCCTCGTGCCCGAGGAGCTCGGAGGCGACACGATCATGCTCGAGGTCTCGGCAAAGACGGGCCAGGGGCTCGACCGCCTGCTCGAAATGCTCTCGTTGCAGTCCGAGGTCATGGAGCTGTCGACCAACCCGAACCGCCCGGCAAGCGGCGTGGTCCTCGAAGCCTACCTCGACAAGGGCCGCGGTCCGGTCGCCAACGTGCTGGTCCAGGACGGGACGCTGAAGGTCGGCGACGCGGTGGTGGCCGGGAATGCCTGGGGCAAGGTTCGCGCGCTCACGGACGACCACGGGCGCAAGGTCAACGAGGCGGAGCCCGCCACGCCCGTGGAGATCCTGGGCCTCTCGGCCGTGCCGGGCGCGGGCGATTCTTTCGACGTGGTGCAGGACATGAAGCTCGCCGAGAAGGTCGCCAAGTCGCGCACCGACCGGCAGCGCGCCACATCGGGCGGCGCGGCGCGGCCCTCGCTCGAGGCGCTTTATCAGCAGATGCAGGGCAGCGACCAGGTCGAGCTCAAGATCATCGTCAAGGGCGACGTGCAGGGGACGGTCGGGGCGCTCATCGACGCCCTCCAGAAGCTCTCTACCGAGAAGGTCAAGGTCGGCGTGGTCCATTCGTCCGTGGGCGGCATCACCGAGTCTGATGTGATGCTGGCCTCCACGTCGGGGGCCATCGTCATCGGCTTCAACGTGCGGCCGGCGGGAAAGGCGCGCCAGCTGGCAGAGGAGCAGGGCGTCGAGATCAGCCTGTTCTCCATCATCTACGAGGTGGTGGACGCGGTGAAGAAGGCCATGGTCGGGCTGCTCGCGCCCACCATGAAAGAAGAGATCGTGGGCCAGGTGGAGGTGCGCAACATCTTCTCCATCCCCAAGATCGGGACCGTGGCCGGCTCATACGTGACCGACGGCAAGGTCGTGCGCACCGGCCGCGTGCGCCTCATCCGCGAATCGGTGCAGATCTGGGAGGGGAAGATCGGCTCCTTGCGCCGCTTCAAGGACGATGCCAAGGAGGTCGGGACCGGCTTCGAATGCGGCATCTGTCTCGACGGCTACAACGACGTGAAGGTAGGCGACGTCATCGAAGTCTACCTGGAGAAAGAGGTGCAGGCGACCCTCAACTAGGAGGCCGCGCGCCTGTGCCCTTGCGACTGCCATGTTCGTAGGAGTCTGCCGCCTCGGTCTTCACCTGCACGGGAATGCCTCCCTGAAAGGCAAGCGCAGCATCGTCAAGCGGATCGTGGAGCGCACGCGCGGGAAGTTCAACGCGTCGGTGGCGGAGGTGGGGGACAACGACAGCCTCGACCACGCGGTCATCGGCGCGGCCGTGGCGGGCAACGAAGCGGCGCACGTGGACTCCATGCTGAACCACATCGCCGACTTCGTGGAGCGCTTGTGCCTCGCGCCCGTCTCCTGCCGCGAGACCGAGATCATCCCGCTCGGCGACGAGCTCATGAGCGGGCGCACCTCGTGCCTCGCGAGCGGGATCGAGGGGAAGGACGAGAACGGGGGGGGGGGAGGACGAGGGATGGTAGCCGAGGCAGAAGGAAGGCGCG
>JAQTNF010000071.1 GCA_028713995.1 Deltaproteobacteria bacterium
AAACGCGCAGACCGTCCAACTCCATCAGCGCGAGGACGGCCTTCATCGCACCCCAGGCGTCAGCCCTTGAAGGAACCTCGTCGAACCGCCACCGGGGTGGGTCACGATCTGTTGGCCTGTCCACCCAAGGATTCTGGGAAGACCTTGACATTTGTCCTTTCGGCCCCGTACCATCGATCCCGCCTCGACGTTCGAGTGCAAATGACATGAGCAGATTTCGCATTCGATTCTGGGGAGTTCGCGGATCGATACCCACCCCGGGTCCCACCACGGTCCGCATCGGCGGCAACACCAGCTGCGTGGAGGTCCGTTGCGGGGACCGGCTCGTTGTGCTGGACGGCGGTACGGGGTTGCGGGTCCTGGGCGACGAGCTCGTCAAGGAGATGCCGATCCACGCCACCATGTTCTTCAGCCACGTGCACTGGGACCACATCCAGGGGTTCCCGTTCTTCAAGCCCGCGTTCGTCAAGGGCAACCATTTCGACATCTTCGGCGGCCGCAACCTGAACGCGACCCTGGCCGAGACCCTGGCCGGCCAGATGAACTTCCCCAACTTCCCGGTCACGCTCGAGCAGATGGCCGCCACCATGGTGTTCCACCAGTTCGACGACGGGCAGATCGTGGACCTGGGCGACGGCGTTGAGGTGAAGGCGCTGCGCCTCAACCACCCGGACGGGTCGTATGGCTACCGGATCATGTACGGGGGCAGGGCGCTCGCGTACTGCACGGACACCGAGCACTTGAGCGAGCCGGACAAGCACGTGCTCGAGCTTGCGGACAAGGCGGACGTGTTCGTCTACGACGCCCAGTACACGCCGGAGGAGTACCAGGGCAAGAACGGCATGCCCAAGGTCGGATGGGGACACTCCACCTTCGAGGAGGGTGCACGCCTGGCCAGGCTCGCAGGCGCCAAGCGGCTCGTGCTCTTCCACCATGATCCCTACGAGGACGACGAGACCGTGCTCGCGAAGGAGCGCCGCTGCCGGGAGCTCTTCCCGCAGGTCGACGCGGCTTTCGAGGGTCTCTCCTACGAGCTCTAACGCGATGTCCTACCTCGTCCTCGCTCGCAAGTGGCGCCCGCAGAAGTTCGACGAGGTGGTGGGACAGGCCCACGTCACCAGGACCCTCATGAACGCCATCGTCATGGGCCGGGTGGCCCACGCGTTCCTGTTCGCGGGCGCGCGCGGCGTGGGCAAGACGTCCATGGCGCGTATCCTGGCCAAGTCCCTGAACTGCGTGAACGGTCCCACGGTGACGCCGTGCGGGCAGTGCGAGTCGTGTAGGGCCGTGGCCGCGGGCACGGCCGTGGACGTGATCGAGATCGACGGCGCGTCCAACAACTCGGTCGACGACGTGCGGGAGCTGCGCGAGACCGTGCCCTACCGGCCGGTCCTCGGGCGCTTCAAGATCTACGTCATCGACGAGGTGCACATGCTGTCCTTGAGCGCGTTCAACGCGCTGCTCAAGACGCTGGAGGAGCCGCCGCCGCACGTGAAGTTCGTCTTCGCCACCACGGAGCCGCACAAGATCCCGGTCACGATCCTGTCGCGCTGCCAGCGCTACGATTTCAGGCGCATCCCGACCGCGGCCGTGGTCGAGCGCATCCGCAAGATCGTGGGGAGCGAAGGCATCGCGGCGGAGGACGCGGCCCTGGCCCTCATCGGCCGCGAGGCCGAGGGCTCCATGCGCGACGCGCTGTCGGTCCTCGATCAGGTGCTGGCCGCCGGCGTCCAGAAGATCACGGCGGAGGCCGTGGCCGACCTGCTCGGCGTCGTGGCCCGCTCGGTCTTCTACGACCTCTCGGCGGCGCTGCTCGCCTCGGACGCGAAGCGCTGCATCGAAATCGTGCGCGAGGTGGATCGCCAGGGCTACGACCTGCCGATCTTCGCCCGCGGCCTGCTCGAGCACCTGCGCAACCTGGTGGTGGCCTCGGTGTGCGAGGACGACCGGGGGCTGCTCGACCTGCCCGAGGACGAGATCGACGATCTCGCCGCCCAGGCGCGCTCGGCCGGACGAGACACGTTGCACCGCCTGTTCAAACACTTCAGCGAGGCCTTCGAGGCCATCGCCCGCTCGCAACACTCGCGCATCCTGCTCGAGACGACGCTCGCGCGCCTCGCCGACCTCGGCGGGCTCGTGCCCGCGGCGGATCTCGTCTCGCGTCTGGAGGCGATCGCCGGCGGCGCGCAGCCCGCTTTGCGTTCGCAGCCGCCCGCTGCACCCTCACGGCCCGCGCCCAAGGCCCCGGAGAACCCGGCCTTGCCCGCAAAGCGCATGTCCGGCGACGACTGGGGACGGATCCTCGACGAGCTGCGGCGCGAGCGGCCCGCGCTCGCCTCCATCTTCGAACGCTGCGTGCCACAGGCCGGGGACTCGCCCGACGTGCTCCTCCTGTGCTTCGACAAGGGCGACGGCTTCAGCGCGAGCGCGGCCGAGGATCGCGAGCGCCAGCAGGATCTGGAGGCGTTCCTCACGAAGCGCCAGGGCAAACCCGTGCGCGTGGCGGTGCGGCAGGGCGACATGGGCGGCGCGCCCGTGGCGGTTCGAAAGCGGCTTGAAGAAGAGGAAAACGAGCGGCGTCGCGAGGAAGAGGCGCGCCAGCACCCGGTCGTGCGCCAGGCGGTGGCCGAGCTCGGCGGCGCGGTGTCCAAGGTGCGTCTGAAAAAGGACAAGGAGCGGCAGACATGAGCAAGGGCATGGGATTTCGCGGCGGCATCTCGGAGCTGATGAAGCAGGCCCACAGGATCCAGAGCAAGCTCGAGAAGCTCAAGGAGGAGATCAAGAGCGAGTCGTGGACGGCCGAGGCCGCCGGCGGCAAGATCAAGGTGACCATCAACGGTGCGCGAGAGATCACGGCCGTCAAGGTCGACAAGGAGCTCGTGGGCGCCGAGGATCTCGCCACGCTCGAGGACGTGATCGTCTCCGCCGTGAACGCCGCGCTCAGGCTCGCCGACGAGAAGATCAACGAGGCCACCGAGAAGGTCACGGGCGGCGTCAAGATCCCGGGCATGTTCTGAAAAGGCCCATGGCCGATCCCATCCGCGAGCTCAGCGATCTCCTCGCTCGCCTGCCGGGCGTGGGACGGCGCACCGCGCTCCGGCTGGCCTTCCACCTGCTCGGCGCCCCCGAGGAGTACGCGCGCGAGCTGGGGCAGGCCATCGCCCGCATCCGCGACCGCGTGCGCCCGTGCTCCGTATGCCGCAACCTGACCGAGCAGGATCCGTGCGCGGTGTGCGGCAACCCGCGCCGCGACCGTTCGATCATCTGCGTGGTGGCAGGCGTGCCGGATCTGTGGGCCATCGAGGAGACCGGCTCGTACCGCGGCTTGTACCACGTGCTGCACGGGCTGCTCGCCCCGCTCGACGGCGTGGGCCCCGAGGACCTGCATCTCGACGCCTTGCGCGCCCGCGTGCAGGCCGACGGTACGGCCGAGGTCATCGTGGCCACGCGGCCGTCGGTGGAGGGCGAGGCCACCGCGTTCGTGGTGCGCGACATCCTCAAGGACCTGCCCGTGCGCGTGAGCCGCATCGCCTCTGGCGTGCCCCACGGCGGCGAGCTCGAGTACGCCGACAGGGTCACGCTCGGCTTCGCCCTCGACGGCCGCAGGAACATGCCGTGAGGCGCCTCGCCCCGGCCGCCCTGCTGCTCGCGTCGCTCGCCGCCGCGTGCGGACCCGCGCCGCGGCCGGCCGACGCCTACGCGAGCGCCCCGGATCTCGTGCGCGACATGCTCGCCCTGCGCGCGAGGGTGAAGTCGCTGCGCGCCGCGGGCCGCGCCGACCACTACGGCGAGCGCGGGCGCGTCCAGGGTAAGATCTTCGCGTTCGCCAAAGAGCCCGGCAGGCTGCGTGTGGATCTCATGAGCCCGTTCGGCAGCACGCTCGCCTTGCTCACCGCGGACGGCGCCGTGTTCCGCCTCTCAGATCTGCGCGAGAGCCGCTACTACGAGGGCCCGGCCGAGCCGTGCAACATCGCGCGCCTCATCGGCGTGCCGCTCGCGCCCGAGGACGCCATCGCGGCCCTCGCGGGCAGCACGCCGGTCATCGAGGGCGCGCCCGTGGTGGAGTGGGACGGGGGCGGCTTCTACCGCGTGAGGATTGACGGCAACGGGCTCGCGCAGACGCTCGAGATCGGCCCTTCGCGGCGCGTGTTGCCGCTCAAGCGCTCGCTTCTCGAGCGGGGCGGCGAAGTGGTCTTCGACATGACCTTCGACCGTTGGCTCGACGTGGGCGGCGCGTCCGTGCCGCACGAGATCCGCGTCCGCATGCCGCGCGAGAAGGCCGAGCTGCTCGTGCGCTACGACGAGGGCGCGGTGGAGGTGAACGTGGATCTGCCCGACGACGCCTTCACCCAGACCCCGCCCGCCGGCGCGACCGTCTCGAAGGTCACGTGCAGGTGAGCCGCTGACCCAAGGCGGCGCGCAACTTGCGCCGAGAAAGGGGCAGGGGTAAGCAATGCGGGACAAAAAGGAGGAGCCATGTTGAAGCCTCACCACCCCGATCCGACCCTGCTCACCCGCCGCGACGCGCTCAAGATCGGCGGCGCCGCAGCAGCGCTCGGTCTCGTCGGGCTCGCGCCGTTCGAGGGCCGCGCGCAGGACAAGGCCGCGTGCGCCAAGGGTCCCTTGCCCCGCACCGGTCCGGGCCACGTGGTCAGGATCCACAAGCCAGGCATGATGACCAGGACCTCGCCGGATCCGGCCGCGGCGCGTGAGATGGTGCACAAGGCCGTGACCACGCTGGCCGGCGACGACGACCTCGGCCGCGCGTGGGGCCGCTTCGTGCAGAAGGAAGATCGCGTCGGCATCAAGATCAACGTGCTCGGCGGCCGCCTGTCCAGCACCATGAAGGAGGTCGTGGATCCGATCGTTGAGGGCGTGCGCGCCGCGGGCGTGCCGGACGGGAACATCCTCATCTTCGATCAGTTCGGCGGCAACATGCGCGGCGCCAGGTACGAGTGGCAGGAAAAACCCGGCAAGCTGCGCGTGCTGAACCACGACGTGCTCGGTTATGAGACGAATTTCACCTCGGCCGAAGGCGGCAAGGGCAAGCTCGCCAAGACGCTCACGTGGTGCACGGCCGTCATCGACGTGCCGGTGCTCAAGGATCACGACACGGCCGGCGTGACCTGCGCCATCAAGAACATGGTGTGCGGCTGCGTGGAGCGCCCGCCGCTCATGCACGGGCAGATCCACACGGCCCTGCCCCACTTCTACGCCCGCGAGGAGATCCGCGGCCGGGTGCGCCTCATCGTGGCGGACGGCTCGTTCTGCCTGTACGACGGCGGGCCCAAGCACAACGCGGCCGCGCACGCGCCCCACGACAGCGTGTACGCCACCACCGATCCCGTGGCCATGGACGCCATCTGCCTCGAGGTGGTGGAGGGTTACCGCGCCGAGAACAAGATGCGCTCGCTCGCGGCCGTGCGCCGCCCGGCCACCTACATCGAGCTGGCCGAGAAGCTCGGCCTCGGCATCGCCGACCGCACCAAGATCAACCTTCAGACCATCGATCTCCCCCCGGTGTCCGCGAACGGCTGAGGCTCGGCGGACGCGGATGAACCGCGTCTACACGAAGGCGGGGCGGGGGCCGTCCTTGAGATTCGACAGGAACACGCGGAGCCTGCGGTTCGCGTCCCCGGCCCCGTCGTAGAACATCTGGGCGAACGGGATCTTGAGCCGCTGCTGGAGCTCGGTCATGCACGCGGCCGAGATGGTCCCGGGCATGCAGCCGAAGGGCGCGGCGTTGACGACCATGGCCGCCCCCTGCTCGCGGAACAGCTCGGCGCGGCCCAGGCTCAGGATGGCCTCGCCCTGGAACTTGAGGCTCACGTACCTGCGGCCGCGCGCCAGGATGTCCTCCATGTCGGGCTCGTGGCGGTCGGCCAGGAGCTCGCCCGCGGCGCGGTACATGACGCGCTCCTCGCCGAGCATGACCTTGTCCTTGATCGTGCCCGCGAGGTAGTCGGCCACGCTGAAGTCGCCGGACGCGCTGCGGTAGCGGTTCAGGCGCGCCATGGTCGACGTGTACAGGATCCACTCGTGCATGGGCGTGAGCCACGCCTCGCCGCCGGCCTGCTCCAGCATATCGACCAGGTTGTCGTTGGTGAACGGGTTGCAGCGCACGTAGATCTCGCCCACGATGCCGACGAGGGGTTTGCGCTCGCGCGAGCGCGGCGCGCGGGAAAGGCGCAGCGCGGCCTCGGAAACGGCCCGGTACGGCGACCCGTTCGCGGTGAGGGCCTTCTCGATGGCGCACGCGGCGGCCTCGAGCTCCGCGTCCACGCGGCCCGGCTCGAGCTCGTAGGGACGCAGCTTGCAGCCCATCTTGAAGAGCACGTCCGCGGCGAGCATGGCGCGCCACAGCCCTGCGCGCAGAGGCTCCTCCAAGCCCTGGTACGAGTTGTAGGACGATGGCGACAGGATGAACACGTCCTCGAACCCGCGCCGGTTCAGGATGAGGCGGTGGAGCGTCGCGTACTGGCCGAAGCGGCAGGGCCCCTCGGCGGTCGGCATGAGCACCGCGTGGCGCTCGCCCGGCGCCGAGGTCTCAAGCGCCTTGAGCAGCGCGCCGATGGTGGCGGTCGTGGGCAGGCACTCGAAGCCGCGCGTGGCCCGACGGCCTTCCTCGAACGACGCGTGGTCCTCCGGGGGTAGGGCGCGCGCGTCGTAACCGAAGCCGCGGAACATGGCGGCGAAGAACCGCGAGCCGAACGGGTGCATGGGCGGGATCCAGACCACGCGCCGGCGCAGATCCGCCGCGCCCTCCGGCGGGTAGCTGACGCGCGTGTCGTCCGCCTCGGGCCTGTGCCTGCGCACCACGTCGGCGAAGGCCTCGATGCGCGTCATGTAGCCTGCGTCCGCGCCGTGCTCGTCGAGCTCCAAGGTGAGGGAGGGCTTCTTGCCGTCGATGGTGTCGCCGTAAGTGAGCAGGAAGCTGTCCGGGCCGCAGCTGAAGTTGGTGAGCGAGATCGAGTGCAGGAGCGGGTGGCGCTTGGCGATGCCCTTGGCCGACAGGATGCGCTGGCCGTAGCTCCAGTATATGTTCTTGAAGTCGTGCCTGTAGAGATCGGAGCGCAGGGGCAGGCAGTCGACCGGGATGACCGTGAAGCCCTGCTCGGCGATCTTGCGCGGCAGGGCCACGTTCGAGCCCATGTCGTAGATGTTGTAGGGCCTGCCCACGAGCACGATGCCCTTGCCGTTGCGCCGCTCGAGCCGTGCGAGCGTCCGTTCGCCCTCCTCCTGGCAGCGGCGCTCGAAGTCGGCCTGCACCTCGAGCGCCCACTTGAGCGCCCGCGCGATCCGGTCTTGCGTGCGGCAAAGGGGTCCCGCGAGATCGCGCGCCAGGTCCGCGGCGAGGTGCTCGGGCTTCTTGCGGAAATCGACGACCGGGGCGAGGACGCGGCCCGTGTCCACGCCGTTCGTGGAGAGCGCCGTGACCACCACGCCCGGGACGCCTTGCACGTATGGGCAGAACATGCCGCCCGGGCTGCCGGGCTGCGGGAGGGTCGACACCATCGTCGGCAAAAGCACGTGATCCACGCCCTCCTTGAGCAGGAGCTCGCGCACGTGGCCGTGGGCCAGCTTGACCGGGAAGCAGAAATCCGCGCCCACCGCGGCCGCGCCGGCCTTCTTCGTCTCCTCGTTCGATTCCGGCGACAGGCGCACCTTGAAGCCCAGCTCCCCGAAGAACCGGCGCCAGAACGGCAGGAAGGTGTACGTGGTGAGCGCGCGCGGGATGCCGATGACGGGCGCGTCCGAGGGAGCCTTGCACTCGTTTCCGAGCGTGAGCCACAGCCGCTGCCTCGCGCGCACGAGCTCGTATCCCGGGGCGTGCCCGCCCGGACGCCCGTCCCTCTCGCGGCCGCACATGTGCCCGAACGCGGGGCGGCGCTCCTCGCCCTCGATGACGGCCTCGGTGATGCGACAGGAGTTGGTGCAGTCGCGGCACGTGGTCGAGACGAGCTCCACGCGACGGTCGGCGAGGCCCAAGCCCGCGAACGACGAGGGCGCGCCGCGCTCCTCCATCATGGCCCGGGTGATGAGCGCCACGCCGATCGAGCCCATCTGGTGGCAGTGCGGCGAGACCACGACTTCCACGCCCAGGTGCCGTTCGAAGGCCGCCACGAGCCCCTTGTTGCGGGCCGTGGCGCCCTGGAAGAAGACCTTGCCTTGCGAAACGGGACGGCGGCCGACCACCTTGACCAGGTAGTTCTGCACCACGGAGTGCATCACCCCGGCCATGGCCTCGTCCCGCGAGCAGCCCTGACGGATGAGCTTGTGCACGTCCTGCTCCATGAACACCGTGCAGCGGTCCGAGGTCTTGGGCGGCGTGAGGCCCAGGACCGCGTCGCCCACCTCCGCGAGCGCGAAGCCGAGCTTCTTGGCCTGCTCCTCGACGAACGAGCCGGTGCCCGCGGCGCACGCGTAGTTCATGTTGGCGTCCCGGATGGCGCCGCCCTGGGTGTGCATGTACTTGGAGTCCTGGCCGCCGATCTCGAAGATGGTCTCGATGGAGGGATCCACGCTCATGGCGCCGGCCACGTGTGCCGAGATCTCGTTGACGATGGCGTCCGCGCCGATGACCTGGCCGACGAGCCTGCGGCCCGAGCCGGTCGTCCCGCACCCGGCCACGCACAGCATCGAGCCCTTGGCGTGCTCGATGTCCCGCAGGGCCGAAAACAGCCGCTTGGTCGCGCCGATGGGATCGCCCAGGGTCTTGCGGTAGAGGTCCGCGCGCACCGCGCCGCGCTGGTCCATGACCACGAGCTTGGTCGAGGTGGAGCCGATGTCGATGCCCAGGGTGACGCGGGCGTCCTCCCCGGGCGCGGGCCAGCTCGCGATGCGGATCTCGGTGCCGTCCGCGTCGGTGTAATCCTCGTCCACGGCGAACGACGGGTAGCGGGTCTTGACGAGCGCGAGCGGGCGAGCATCGTCCGCCCGCGCCTGGGATCCGCGCTCGGCCCTGTCCGCATCGGCGACCATGCGCAACAGGGCGTCCAAGGTCACGGCCGGGCCGTTCTCCTCGTCGGCCAGGCGCGCCGCGCCGCGGGCCGTGGCCACGTGGGCGTCCGGGATCGTCACGAAGCGCGCATTCGGGCAGTCGGCCTCGAGCCAGCGCAGCACCTCGCGGTTCAGGCTCACGCCGCCCACGAGCGCGATGCGCCCCTTGACCGGACGGCCCTTGAACAGAGTGGAGATCATGGTCTGGGAGAGGCCCCGGCACAGCCCTGACCACATGGCCTCGCGCGAGCACCCCTCCTGCTGCCTGTGGATGAGGTCGCTCTTGGCGAAGACCGTGCAGCGCGTGGCGATGGTCGGCGGCTCGGTCACGTGGTCCATGGCGCGCATGTCCTCGAACGAGATGCCGAGCCGCACCGCCTGCTCGTCGAGGAACGAGCCGGTGCCTGCCGCGCACAGGGAGTTGGTGTTGTACCCGGCGAAGCGCCCCTCGCCGTCGAGCTCGATGAGCGTGAGCGAGCCCGCGCCCACGTCGATGACGCAGTCCGCGCCGCCGTGGGCCAGCACGTCCGCGATGGTCGCGCCGACGTGGTCCGCCGCGAGAGCATTGTCGCCCAGCAGCTCCAGACCCGCGCCGGTGACGCGCACGCGCCATGAGCCGGCCCGGGCCGCGCGCCGCAGATCCCCGTTGATCAGGCGCTCGAGCTCTTGCAGGGGCTCGCCGTGGTGAGGCAGGTACAGGCTGTCGAAACAGCCCGAGCCGGGCTCCTTCCACGCGACCTTCAGGTAGTGGGATCCGAGGTCCAGACCCAGAAGTCCGATGTTGTTGTCCATGGGACGAGCAGACTGACATGTCAGTCCTGGTCGGTCAAGCGCGGGCGCGCGGCCGTTGGCGCGTGTCCAAAGTGTGCCCTCAAGCCAGATCGAAGTCCTTGCAGAACACGATGGTGGCGGGACGAGGGTCGCGCACGTAGCGCGCGAGGCGGTGCATCGCGTTGGGGAAGCCGTGCAGGCACTCGCCGGTGCCGTCGTCGAAGTGGGCGCAGTCCTCGCACGTGAAGCAAAAGGAGAGCCGCTCCCGCTCCTCGTCGAACTCGGGCCTGAACGCGACCTCCATGGCTCACCTCGCGAGCAGCACCGCGGCCTCCACGTGGGCCGTCTGCGGGAACATGTCGAACCCCGCGGCGCGCACGATCGCGAAGCCGCCCGCCTTGAGGATTTCCACGTCGCGGCCGAGCGTGGCCGGATCGCACGAGACGTACAGCACGGCCCGGTGCCCGCCCGCCGCGATGGCCGCTGCCAGCTCGCAATGGCCCTCCCGGGGCGGATCGAGCACCACCAGGTCCGCGCCCTTGCCGTGTCTGCGGTACGCCGCGAACGCGTCGCCCTCCACCACCTCCACGCCGGCAAGACGCCGCGCGGCCAGGTTCGTCCGCGCCGCCCGGCAGGCTTGCGCGTCCTTCTCCGCCGCGGTCACGCGCTTCGCGAGGCCGGCCAGGACCACCGTCAGGTTCCCGGCACCGGAAAAGAGCTCGACGACGCTGCGCGGCCGCACCTGCGCCACGCACTCGGAAACGATCCGGCCGAGGGCGAGGTTGGCCTCCTCGTTGGCCTGGCCGAACCCGGGCGCCGGAGTGACGAGGGGCCGCCCGTCCGCCCCGGCGAGCGATACGTCGCCCTTGCCCGCCGCCACGGACCGCACGCCCTGCGTGACGGCCACGACGCCCGCGAACACCGGCACGAGCCCGGCCGCGGCCGCATAAAAGCCCGGGGAGAACGCGCCGTCCGTTTCAATCGCCGCGACCGATCCGTCCGCCCCGGCTGCGAGGTGCACCTCGGCGCGGCCCGGCACGTGGCCGAGCAGGCCCGCCTTGAGCGCCGCGAGGCAGGCCTCGAGCGCGGGGTGCAGCACCGGGCACGCATCCAGGTCCACGATCGCGTCGCTCGCGCGGGCAAGGAACCCGAGCACCAAAGTGCCGTCCGGGGCGCGATCCGTGTGCAGCCGGGCGAGGCGCCGGTATCCGAGCTCGGCCCCGGCGGCGCAAACCTCGACCTGCGCAACGCCGAGGGCACGCGACAACGCCCGCGACTTGGCCGAAAGCTGCTCCTCGCGGCTCACGTGCTGCAAGTCGCACCCGCCGCACCGGCCGAAGAGCGGGCACTTGGGCGTACGGCGCCCCGCGCCCGGCTCGAGCACCTCGAGCAGCTCCGCGCGCACCATGCGCCGGCTCTCGGACACGACGAGGACGCTCGCGCGATCACCCGGCGCGGTGAAGGGCACGAAGCACACCTTGCCGCGCACGCGCCCGACGCCCGCCCCGCCCGCCGCCAGATCCTCGATCTCGATGATCTCGACCCCGCGGCCGCCCACGGCGCTCACGGGAAGGTCTGCGCGGGGCTGCCGCGCGCGTAGTTGAAGTCGAAGTCGCCCTCGAGCTCCGCGTGCGGGCCGATGTCGTCCGACGACTTCCACGATCTCGGATCCACGAACCTGAGCTTGAACGAGCCGGCCACGCGCTTCTCCTCGTCCGGCACGTAGATGCTGTCGAGGGTGAGCTCGCCCTCGCCGTCCGTGAAGCCGTAGTGGTTCCCCGGGCAGCTGTCATTCAGGTAGAGCGTGGCTCGCGCCGGGCTGCCGTGCGTCGTGACCGGAATCCCCGCGTCGGGCCCCGCGTCGACGAACGTATCGATGTCGGGCTCGACCGTGATCGTGAGCTTCTCCCCGAGCCGCTTCGAGACGAACTCCACGTCGCGCACCATGATGAGAAGGCCGTCCGAGAACGCCTGGTCCTGCCCGGTGTTCTGCAGGCGGATGGCGAGCGTGTTCTCGTAGTAGCTCGCCGCGAAGAAGTCGACGCCCATGTTCCAGTCGGTGCGCGCAAGCCCGCAGTCGGGCAGGCTCACCGAGCCTCGCACCTCGCCGTCGCCGGCGCCGGTCGAGCACGCGGCGAGCGCGACGACGACGGGAATGATGAGGATCGAGGTGCGCAACGATTCCACTTTTTGACCGTAGCATGAGGTTCAAGGTAGGAACAGTCCGTTGCCCGTGTGTTATAGTCGCGGCGCGAAGAGATGGCGAAACCACGCACCAGGAAGAAGTCTGCGGGCGACCCGACGGAGTTCCACCGGGCGATCGCGTTCGACAGCATGCCTCCCGAGCCCTTCACGCGCTCGAGCATGCCGCCGGCGCCCACCGACGCGGTCACGCGCTACGATCCGCTCAACGCCTTCCTGCGCGAGATCCAGCAGTACCCGCTGCTCGACCCCGCGGAGGAGCGCGAGCTGGCCGAGCACTACACGGCCACCGGAGACGTGACGGCCGCCGCCCGGCTCGTGACGTCGAACCTGCGGCTGGTGGTCAAGATCGCGTTCGAGTACCGGCGCGCCTACCGCAACATCATGGACCTCATCCAGGAGGGCAACATCGGCCTCATGCAGGCGGTCAAGAAGTACGATCCGTCTCGCGGGGTGAAGCTGTCGTCCTACGCGGCCTGGTGGATCCGCGCGTACATCCTGAGGTTCGTGCTCAACAACTGGCGGCTCGTGAAGATCGGCACGACCCAGGTCCAGCGCAAGCTGTTCTTCAACCTCAACAAGGAGCGGGCCCGCCTGACGGCCCTCGGAGTGGAGCCCACCACGGCGATGCTCGCCGAGCGGCTCGCGGTCGACGAGGTCGAGGTCCGGGACATGGAGCGCCGCCTGCACGGGTCCGACGTGTCCCTCGACGCGGAGCTCTCGGACGGCGAGGGCCGCTCGCTCACCCGCAAGGACCTGCTCGCCGACACCAGGCTGTTGCAGGACGACCTAGTGCAGGACGCGAGGTTCGGGAATCTCATCCAGGACCGGCTCAAGGAGTTCGCGAAGCCGCTCACCGACAAGGAGGAGTTCATCTTCGTGAACCGCCTCGTCGTGGACGAACCGCTCACGCTCCAGGAGATCGGCGAAAAGTTCGGAGTGAGCCGTGAGCGCGTGCGCCAGATCGAGAAGCGGCTCCTCGTCAAGCTCCGCCGCTTCCTCGAGAGCGAGATGCCGGAGTACTTCGGCGAGGGCGTGGACCAATGAGCCACGGCACCCTGTTCGTGGTGGGCACCCCCCTCGGCAACCTGGAGGACGTCACGCTGCGCGCCCTGCGCGTGCTCGAAACCGTGTCGCTCATCGCCGCCGAGGACACGCGGGTGACCAAGAAGCTGCTCGAGCGGCACGGCCTGCGCACGCCGCTTGCGAGCTTCCGCGAGCAGAACGCGGATCGCGTCATCCCGGACATCCTCGCGAGGCTCGCCTCGGGCGCGGACGTGGCGCTCGTCAGCGACGCGGGCACGCCGTCCGTGTCCGATCCGGGGCTCGCGCTCGTGGCCGCGGTCGCCGCGCGCGGCTTCGCGGTCCGCCCGATCCCGGGACCGTCGGCCCTGGCCGCGGCCGTGTCCGTGGCGGGCCTGCCCGGCGAGGGCGTCCGCTTTCTGGGCTTCCTCGCGCGCTCCGGCAGGCGCCGCAAGGATCGACTCGCGTCCCTGGCGCACGATCCGTCGCTCGTGGTGCTCTACGAGTCGCCGGGCCGTCTCGCGCGCACGCTCCTCGACCTGTCCCTGGCCCTCGGGCCGCGGCTGGCCGTGGTGCTGCGCGAGATGACCAAGATCCACGAGGAGGCGGCGAGGGGGACCTTGCCCGAGCTCGCGGCGCGCTACGAACGCGGCACCAAGGGCGAGGTCACGGTCGTGGTCGCGGGCGCGGCGTGCGAGTCCGAGGGGGACGAGATCACCGAGACGCGCCTCGCGGAGATCATCCGCGGCGAGGTGGCCAAGGGCCGCTCTGCGAAGGACCTGTCGGCCGACCTGTCGAGGAGCCTCGGGCTGCCGCGGCGCAGGATCTACGAGCTGGCCGTGACCGAGATCTCGAGCCGCAAAGGAACGGGCTCCTACGAGAACAGGTAGACGAGCGCCAGCACCGCGGCCACGACCACGATGACTCCAACGGCGATGAGCCCCAGATCGCCCCCGTGCTCAACGGGCGGCGCGGGGATCTCGGCGGTGGTGCGCGGGCCCGGCGGCGGCGAGGGATCGACCAGGGGATCGGCCGGGCCGGTCGGTGGCAGCACGCGCGGGGCCGGCGCGGCAAGGGCGGCCGCGTCCTCGCGCTCCAAATCCGCGGGGCGCAAGGCGAACGACGAGGTCTCCTCCTCGGGCGCCTCGAAGATGGCCGCGAGCCCCTGATCCGACGGGTGCTCGAGGGCCAGGGTGGTGCTGCCGACGGAGAAGGAGGAGCCCGGCTCGAGCAGGGCCGCGTCCACGCGCTCCTTGCCCATGACCACGCCGTTGCGGCTCTTGAGATCCCGCACGAGCACGCCCTCGGTCCCGACCACGATCTCCGCGTGCTCCCGCGACACGTCCGGGTCGTCGAGCCTGATGCCGCACGAACTCGCCCGCCCCACGACGACCTTGGCCGGCGGCGGCGGCAGCTCGAAGCGGCTCGCGCGGCCCGGCCCGGACACGGCCACGAGCGCGCGCACGACGCTCTCCTTCCCGGTGCGCGCCAGGATGGCGCCCATCAGCTCGCGCGCCTGACGCAGGGACTCGTCGCGGCGCTCGGCCGGACCGGTGGCCACGCCCAGGCGGAAGAGGATCCCGAACCCGGCCACCTGCACCACGTCGCCGTTGCGCAGCACGCGCGGGCGATGCGCCACGAGCGGCCGGCCGTTGACCGTGGTGCCGTTCAGGCTGCCGAGGTCGGACGCGGCGTAGTCCGTGCCCTGCAGGCGGATCTCCGCGTGGTGCGTGGACACGGCCATGTCGGGCAGGCACACGTCGCACGATCTCGCGCGGCCCACGAGGACCCGCTGCTGGGCGAACGTCCGCACGTGCTCCGTGCTCGGATCGCCCGTCTCGACGATGGTGAGACGCAAGGCCATGGCCCGGAGGAAATTAGCGGCTTTCGCGCCCGGTTGTCCAATAAGCCGCTGGGGACGCCGTTGTCGGACGCGCTGGACTGCACCCCTACTTCACCACCACGGGGTTGATCGGCTTCAATCCCACACCGCCCAGGTATCCGTAGGATATCCACGCAGCCGTACCCACGACTGACAAACCCACGGGCGCGGTGGCCGCGAGCAGGTGAGCGCCGTCCGTGCAGCCGGTCGTATTCTCAGGGTTGTCGATGAAGATCCGCGCCACTTCCCAGTCGCTCGAGCCGACCGGAGCAAAAGAGGAATCCGGTATCACGCCCTTGCAGTCGAGCGCGACCTTGGCCCCGGAAGGTCGGACGATGATGATGTGGTCGTTAGCGAAATCGAACACGTTGTCCGTGTTGAATACATAGCGATCCAAAAATTGTCCGGCCGGCGGGGCCTGCAGCATCATGGGGTCGCCCTCTCTGTCGTATTGATTGAAGTAACAATTGGCGTAACTGGCACCCATCATCATCTGGTAGGCCAGGAACGGGGCCCCGGGCTTCTCGGGATCCTCGGGGCTTTCGAAGACGCCTTCCGCGTAGTAGTCCCCGGGCGCCAGGAACTCGAGCACCTCACCCTGTTGCGTGAAGTGGTGCTCTGCGTCGGCGGGCGACGGTGCCGGCGGGTCGAACGTCACATGCATGTTGTCCGCACCCGCGATGACGCGCCAGACGACCATGTCCCGCACCGCCGAACAATCCGTGCGCGGCGCGTGCCGGGCCAGCACCGCGCTCGTTCCCCAGGCCGCAAGCGGAAGGATTTGTTCTTCCACGTGGTCGCAAGCTTGGTAGTCTTTGTTCGGCACCAAGGCGCACGCGTGGCCGCCGAATACGACCACGGGCTTGTCGGCCTTGACGACCGTTCCGGTCAGGTCCGCGTCCAGCGTGGCCGGGCTGAGCGAGATCACGTCAAAGGCGTCCAGGGTCACTGGAGCGGTTTCGCTGCCCGCCGTGTATGGTCCCACGCCGCCCATCTGCGGTACGTCAACCGGCGGGATGAAGGTCATGCTCGTCCTGTCCTCGATGCCCACGACAGTCACGGTGGAGCGATAATCACTATCCAGCCCGTCGCCCCAGGCTGCTACGATATAGGCACCATCGAGACTGGTCCTGGGAATGAGCAGAGAGGCATCGGTGCTGTAAAGGTCGCCAATCCCGTAATTGTTCCACTGGTACGCGAGCACCGGCACGTCGGAGGTCAACCGGAAACCCGCGGCCTTTGCGAGCCCTTGGATCTGGATCTCGTGCGGCGGAACCAAACAGCCCGAGGCGCAGGCCACGTCGATGACCTGGAGCTGTCCAGGGGCCAGGGTCGTCGTGAAAATCTCTCCCTCGATGCCGGCCGTGACAACGACATTGGCTTCTTGATCGTTCTGTGGATTCGAGACCACCACGGCATAGGTTTCAGAGTCGGCCTGGTCGAAATTGTCCAAATCGGCCATGAAGAACTCGCAGCCCACGGACGTGGGGTTCAAGACCGCATCCTCGCAGGTGGCCGGGATGGCCATGCCGGGAAAGTCGGTGTCCTGGTCGGAGTCGGACGCGTTCGACCCGTCCGGCTCGTCGGAAGCGCTCGTGCCGTTGTCATCATCGCCGCTCGGTCTGTCGGTCTCATGGCAGGCAATAAAGAAGACCGCGGCCAGCGCTACAACAGCAATGCCCAGGGCTTCTTTATTCCGGTTCTGTGGTTTCGCCATCGCACTCGTCCTTCTTCGAGTGATTTTGAGTATCCTTCTGGCATGGGGTGAGGTCAAGCACCTGCCATTGTAATGAGACGGACAAATGGCGCCAGTGAAACATCAGAATCCGTGTCATAATAATGACATGGATATTCTTCATTCACCTTGCTATTGGAAATAAAAATCCAATCCGGGCCATTTGTGGCCCACTGCAAGGAGAAGAAGATGAGAAAACTGCTTGTCGTGTGCGCGGTTCTGGGGATCCTGCTCGCCTCGCTCGAGGCGGGCGCGGTGATTGTCGAGGCCCGTGGCTTCACGTTGTGCACGGGGATCGACAGCTCGACCCACTTGTGCACTGCCGGGACGTTCTGGGGTGCGGATGGCATCCTAACAAAGCAGGCGGGAGGCTGCGACTGGACGGGCACTTGCGAGCGCTGGGAGCCGACCGGCCAGTACTACTTCTGGGGCGCCCTGGGCGTCAACTGGACCTGCTGCATGCAAACAGAAGCAGGAGAGTACAGTGGCACCGCCGATTTCCACTACTGGGACGTGGAATCGAACAACTGGAACGAGACGCCCGATTGGGAGGGCTACATCGGCTACAATCCCAACCTCGGAGGCATCTGCGACGTGGCGCAGTTCGTCTATCAGGGGCGTGAAACCGACGATTTCGATGCTCCCTGGAACTACGGCACCTCGCCCGACGACAGGGTTGGCCGGTGCGTCGGGTCAGCCCTTGCCAACCCCCCAACCCACGTGAACACAAAGGCCATCGAGTACTGGATGGACTGATCCACGTCGCACGACCGCCAGGGAACCTCCCATGAAGAAACAAACATTCCTGCTCGCTGCCATTCTTGTGGTCGGCTCGGCCGTCGTGCTCCTCGCGTTGCGCGCTCGGCCATCGAATTCCGCCTCGGGTTCCACGGTAGAACGTAAAACATTGGCGCCCAATCATGCGAGCGCCGCTTCGCGAGACCGCATCGAGAAACGGGCCGCGGAGATGAAAGCCCGGCTCGCAATGGCTGCTGCACCTCGCCAGGCTTCAGATGAAAAGACCGGATGGACAGACGTGCCGCGCGATCTTGATGGGATGCTGGCCAAGGAGCGCGTAGACGATGAAGCCGGGATCCGGTACGCGGCCGAGGCCGAGTCCTTCCTCGACAAGATGAAGATCGACGGCACCTCGGTCCTGGGTGCGACCTGCGGCAAGTCCCTGTGCCGGGTCTCGTTCGAGCACCGCAACTCCGAAGCGTTCAAGCAGTATCAGATGCGCTTCGCGTTTTCGCCGTGGGGCGGCTCGTCGAACTACTTCTCGGCCGATCCGAACGAGAACGGTCCATGGAAGTCGTTCGTCTGGGTCGGACGGAACGGGTTTGTCCTGCCGCTTGAAGAGCTGCGCCAGCGCAACGCGTCCTTCCCCTGAACCGGTCGACGCAGTCGATTTGATGAAAGCCATCAGCCACTTTGAGGGCGTGGGCCCTTTAGCGTTTCGGGGACGAAACGGCTTTCGCGCCCGGTTGTCCAATAAGCCGCTGGCCGGGACGGCCCGCTCGGGCTTGAAGAAAGGCCCTGTCGGGAGCATACTCTTGCGCACAACGTCGACAGCGAAGGAGTAAGGACATGTCCTGGGCTTGCTATTCGTGCGGCACCGTGAACCCCAACAGCGTTTCCGAGTGCAAGAAGTGCGGCGGCGTGACCGCGGCCCCGTCCAAGTTCTACCCGGCGTGGGCCCTGGGCGGCGCGGTGCTCTTCCTGCTCGCGTACATCGCGGCCATGGTGGTGGGCGGCGTGGTTCTGGGCGGCATCCTCAAGCTTCCGGCCGGGACCGCGCACGTGCTCTCGCTCGTGCTGCTCGCGATCCTCGTTCTGGCCGCGGGCGTGGTGCTCGCCCGGCTCTCGTGGGGCAAGACGATCATCGAGGCCGGCATCGCGTCCGTGATCGGCCAGCTCGCCGGTTTCGCGATCGTGAATTTCACGGGCCTCGCGGCCGGATTGGGCGTGATCGAGTTCGCGGTGTGCGCGGTCGTGGGCATCGGCCTCGCCGTGCTCGGCGCGTTCCTCGGCGAATGGCTCCAGGACCGCCCGTCCACGGGGAGCTGAGCGCCTTCCTTCCAGTGGGGACGAGCATGAAAGAGCGTGAAGACGCCGTCCGGTCCGCGATGCGGCCGCGGCGTTTTCCGCGAGCGGGGCGAAGCGTGGGAGCGGTTAATGTCAATTGGGCTGGATTGACACCTTCTGCCGACGAGCCAAACTGGCGTTCAAGGATTGCTGATAAGGTCGAAGAGGAATGGAAGGATGCGGTCGACCAGGAAGCAGGGGTCGGGACCCATCACTTGTCATATGGAGGCAGCATGAAAACAGCCGCGATAGCAATCCCCGATGAGCGGATCGCCGATCTCTGCCGCCGGCACCACATCCGCAAGCTCTCACTCTTCGGCTCGGTGCTCACCGCGGACTTCGGGCCGGACAGCGACGTGGACGTGCTCGTGGAGTTCGAGCCGGGCCGCACTCCGGGCCTGGCGCTCATCCGGATCGAGAACGAGCTGTCGGAGCTGCTCGGAGGAAGAAGGGTCGATCTCGTCATCGAGAGCGCGCTGAACAGGCGGGTGAGAAAGCACGTGCTCGCCGGTGCGGAGGTGCGGTATGCCGCCGAAGGATGATCTCGTCTACCTCGGGCACATGCTCGACACCGCCCGGAAGATATCGGCGAAGACGACCGGTCTGACGCGCGAAGCGTTCGATGAGGACGAGGATCTTCGTCTAGCGCTCGCACATCTGGTGCAGATCATCGGGGAAGCGGCGCGCTGCGTGTCGGAGGACGGGAGGAAGCGCCACCCGGGGATCCCATGGCGCGAGGTCGTCGGGATGCGGCACAAGATTGTGCACGACTACATGGATATCAGTTTCGACGTTTTATGGGCGGTCGTGACCGAGGACATGACTCCCTTGTTGAACGAGCTTTCGAAGGCGGTGCCGCAGGACGAGGAGGAGTGAGGTGGAGCACGTGGAGGGGCTGCTCTGACAGCACGGGAAACGGAACGTGTTCCCCGAATTAGCGGCAATCCTTGTGCGTCCAAGGGAAGAGTGAGATAGGATTGAGGCTATGAGCGGAGTCGACTACTCGGGCCGCACCCTGGAAGGCAAGTACCGCCTCGTCCGCATCCTCGGGAAGGGCGGGATGGGCTCCGTGTATCTGGGCGAGCACGTCATCATCGGCAAGCTCGTGGCGGTCAAGTTCCTGCACGCCGAGTACGCGTCGAACGAGGAGGTCGTCAAGCGCTTCTACCGCGAGGCGCAGGCCGCGGCCGCCATCGGCCACGACGCGATCATCGACGTCATGGACGTGGGCGTGTCGCCCGAGGGCGAGCCCTACCTGGTCATGGAGTACCTCGAGGGCGAGAGCCTCGCGGCGCTGCTGACACGGGTGGGGCGCATGGACGTGCCCGAGGCCTGCGGCATCCTGGAGCCCGTGCTCCTCGCGCTCCACGCGGCCCACGGCAAGGGCATCGTGCACCGCGATCTCAAGCCCGAGAACATTTTTCTCGTCCACCGCGAGGGCGAGGCCCCGCGCATCAAGGTCATCGACTTCGGCATCTCCAAGTTCGCCAAGGGGCCGGGCGGGACCAAGCTCACGCAGACCGGCTCCGTGATGGGCACGCCGGCCTACATGTCGCCCGAGCAGGCGCGCGGCGCTTCCGACGTGGATCAGCGCTCGGATCTGTATTCCATCGGCGTCATCTTCTACGAGATGCTCACCGGCGTTTTGCCGTTCGTCGGCGAGAACTTCACCGCCATGATCATCAGCATCCTCACTTCGGATCCGCGGCCGCCCCTCGAGGTGTGCCCGAGCTTCCCGAAGGAGGCCGAATCCGTGCTGCTGCGGTCGCTCGTCAAGACCCCTTCCGGCCGCTACCAGAACGCGCTCGAGATGCTCGAGGCGCTCAAGGGCCTCGGCGGGTTCCAACAGCGCCAGGAGCGGCTCTCGCGCTTCACGTCCGGCGCGGTGAAGAAGACCTTCGCGTCGGGCGATCTGGGCGGCGAGGAGCCCAAGGTCGTAGGCGGCAGCGGCGTGGCGGCGAACATCCTGTCCCAGGTGGCGCGCGCCGGTACGCCCGCCGGGTGGGCCGGCACACGGCCCGCGGCATTGCCCGGGAAGAAGCCCGTGGCGCTCATCGCCGGGGCCGCGATCCTGGCCGCGGCGGCCGGGGTCGCGGGGGTCGTCCTCGTCCTCGGCGGCAAAGCCGAGGTCAAGGCGGAGGCGGGCGCGGTCCCTGTGGCCATGCCCGCGGCTCCTGCCGGCGCGCCGACGCCCGGGGAAAAGACCGTGGCCACGGTGTCGATCAAGGTGGAAGGGGCGCCCCAAGGCGCCAGGATCCTGTACGACGACATGCCCGTGCCCCAGAACCCGTTCAAGGTCCAGAAGAGCGACGCCATGATGTCACTGCGGGTGGAGGCCCAAGGCTTCGAGCCCGCGGCGGTGGTCGTGGTCCCCTCCGAGGATAGGGTCGTGACCGTGGCGCTCGCCGCGGCCGTCGGGAAGCCCGTCGAGACGGGGTCGAAAGGCGGGTTCCACGGCAAGCGCGGCCCGCGCGGCGAGGCCAAGCGCGAGACGGCTCCTGCAGCTCCCACGGCACCGGTCGCACCGGTCGCCGCGCCCCAGCCCGCGCCGGAGAAGAGGAAGAATCTGGTGGAAGGCGCCCGGGGAACCAAGATAAAAACCGATTTCGAGTGATCGAACCGGCAGGAGGGAGAACGCCATGGGCCTTTCGCGTTTCCGCTTCGCTCTCGTCTTCATCGTCGTCGCCGTCTGGGCCTCCACGGCCGCGGCGGGCGACAAGGTGAAGGGCAAGCGCCATTTCGAGAACGGCACGACGATGATGCAGGCCGAGGACTTCGCCGGTGCGGCGGTGGAGTTCGAGGCCTCGATCAACGAGTACCCGACCAAGAACGCCCTGTACAACCTGGGCATGTGCCAGAAGGCCCTGCACCGCTACCCGCAGGCCCTGGCCTCGTTCCGCAGGGCCCTGCGCGAGTTCGGCGACGCCATGAGCCCGGATGAGAAGTCCGAGACCGAGGCCAACATCGCGGCCATCTCCAAGATCATCGGCGAGGTGGACATCGCGGTCAACGTGGAGGGCGCGCTCGTCTCCGTGGACGGCGACGAGGTGGGCACGAGCCCGCTCGGCAAGCCGGTCATCCTCGGCGCGGGCGAGCACCGCATCAAGGTGTCGCGCACGGGCTACGGGACCGTCGAGCAGACCGTCACGCTCGTGTCCGGCTCCAAGGAGAAGGTGAAGATCGATCTCCAGGCCGAGAGCGCCGCGGCCCCGGTTCCCGCGCCCGTGCCCGGGAGCGCGCCGCCCCCGCCGCCGGCCAGCGCGCCGCCCCCGCCGCCGGCCGCGGGTCCCTCGCCCGCGTCCCCGCCCGTGGCGTCCCCGAGCGGCGAGCGGCCCTCCGAGATCAGCCGCATCCTCAAGACCGGCGCCATCGGCATCGCGCCGCAGGCCGCGGGCATGATCGGGCTCAGCGCCTACTACCTGTCCCTGGACACCCCCTCGCTCAACGTGTCCATGGGCCTCGAGTGGAGCGGCCTCGCCATGCTCTCCGTGTCCGCGGCCGTGGGCGGGCTCGTCAGCTGGGGCTACGGCACCTCGAGCGACTACTACGACGTGAACCCGCTCGCCATGTTCGGCGGCGCGTTCGTGGGCGCCGGTGTCACCTGGGGCGCGGGCTACCTGTGGATGTTCCTGGTCGGGCGCCCGACCAGCTGGGACGACGTCGAGACCGCCAACAACCTCACCGGGGCGGTCTTCATGCTCGGCGTGCTGCCCCTGCTCCTCCCCCCCATCTTCGAGGGCGTGGCCTACGCCGTCTTCCGCAGGCCCGAGGCCGGACCCACCACGGCCGCCGCGTCCGACGACGACGGCCTCACGATCATCCCGGCGCCCGCCAACATCGTCGCCATGGACGGCACGGGCCGCTCCGTGCCGGGCTTGACAGTCACCGTGACCGGCTTCTAGTCCCATCCCAAGGAGATCAACCCAATGAGAATCTTCATCGACACCGCAGACGTATCCGCCATCCGCACGTTCGCCGAGATGGGCGTGGTGGACGGCGTGACCACCAACCCGTCCCTCATCGCCCAGACCGGCCGCAGGTTCGAGGACGTCGTCAAGGAGATCTGTGCCATCGTCGACGGGCCCATCAGCGCCGAGGCCGTGTCCATGGACTCGGCCTCGATGATCCCCGAGGCGCGCGCGCTGGCCAGGATCCACCCCAATGTGGTGGTCAAGATCCCCATGACCGCCGAGGGGCTCAAGACCGTGCGCGTGCTGTCGGCCGAGGGCATCTCGACCAACGTGACGCTCGTCTTCTCGTCGCCCCAGGCGCTCCTCGCGGCCAAGGTGGGCGCCACCTACGTGAGCCCGTTCGTGGGCCGCCTCGACGACATCGCGGCGCCCGGCATGGATCTCATCGAGGAGATCATGGACGTCTTCGACAACTATGACTACGACACGCAGTGCCTGGTCGCGTCCATCCGCAACCCCCTGCACTTCGTGGAGGCGGCCCGCATGGGCGCCCACGTGGCGACCGTGCCGCCGAACGTGCTGCACCAGCTCCTCAAGCACCCGCTCACGGATCTCGGCATCGCGAAGTTCCTCGCCGACTGGAAGAAGGTCCCCGGATGAAAGAGGAGAGCACCGGCGCGGGCACGCAGCCCAGGCGCGCGAAGTGGAAATTCGAGGGGCCGAACCGTTTTCTCGTCGTCCTGGTGATCGTCTTCGGGCTCATCGCGCTCTACACGTTCCTCAAGCGCGAGGGAGATGAGGCCCGCAATCCGGGTCGCGCGGGCAGGCGCGCCGCGACGGAAGGCCCCAAGGAGGCGAAGCTCACCGACCTGGGCCGGACGGTCGCCATCGGGCCGGCCGCGCTCGTGGTGAGCGAGAAGGGCACGCAGATCCTGGGAGTGGAGAAGGTGGAGGGGCTCGCCGCGCTCCTTGAAGGACGCGATCCCGACGCCGCGGCGCGGGCCCTCCTCGCGGCTGAGGTGCGCCACGTGCTCGTCGATCCGTCAATCGCCGTCCGCAGCCCACTGCCGCCCGACACGGTCAAGAACCGCCTGGCGCTCGGCCGCCCGACAGGCAGGCTCTCGGCGTTCCGCATGACGAAGACGATTTTCGCCTATGACGTGGGTGAGGAGCGGCCCGCGCTTACGGCCGCGACGGCCAGGGCTGCCATCGCCGTGGCGCGCGACGTGATGTTGGGCGGCGCGGGCGAGCCCCCGGACGCGGCGCGCGACGCGCTCGGAAAAAAAGGGCGCGCCAAGGTCATCCTCACCATCCGGCCGCTCCAGACGCGCCACCTCTCCTTCCATTCGGCCAGGGGCGAGAGCCTGCTCGAGGCCTTGCGCAAGGTGGGCGAGAAGGCCAGGACCTACTACGAGAGCAAGAAGCTCGGGGACCAGTGGGGCCCGCTCGCAGAGGCGCTCAAGAACAAGCTCACGCTCGAGGTGGAGGCCGTCTACGACGAGGGCAAGCTCCAGGGCAAGAGGGACGACGACCTCATGTGGCGGTTCATCGAGCCCGGCATCCACGGGATCTCCCTGACCGTCGATGACAAGACCGCCATCATGCCGCCGTGGTACTCGGTGACCGGCGACTACACCACGGTGAAGTCGCTCCTCGACAAGCTCTCGGTCATGGCCGGCGAGGCCAAGGGCTACTGGCGCGATCCGTCGGTGACGCTCGCGCGTTTCCGCACCGTGCACTTCCGCGAGGTCGCGCCCGGCGGCGAGGTGCAGGAGCTGTACCGCGCGTCCGGCCCTATGCCGACCATGAAGGACGTGACCCGCGAGAACCTGGTCAAGGCGCTCAAAGGGCTCGCCGACTGGATCGCGGACAACCAGGTGAACGCGGACGGGCACTACCTGTACCGCTACTTCCCCACCACGGACGAGGAGAGCGAAGAGTACAACATGGTGCGCCACGCGCTGGGCCCGTTCTCCATGGCGCTCACACAGGAGCTCGCGCCGGACCCGAAGTACAAGGAGAAGGCCGAGGCCGGCCTGCGCTTCATCGAGGATCACATCCGGTGGGGCGGGCCGCCGCGCGCCGAGGACGGCGCCATCGATCCGTCGATCGCCACGTGGATGGGCAAGCCCCTGCCCGGCCCGGACGTGGCCATCCTCGACTACGAGGAGCCGCCCAAGGACGGCTGGTCGGCCAAGATGGGGGGCGTGGCCGTCTCGATCCTGGCCTACACCCAGTTCAAGCGCGTGGGCTGGCAGCTTTCGCCCGAGCGCGAGAAGGTGCTCAAGGGCCTGGCCAACTTCCTGCTCTACATGCAGAAGGAGAACGGCGACTTCCACCACTACTACGTGGCGCCCGGCAACAAGTACTACGACACGCGCAACTCCATCTACCCGGGCGAGATCCTGTACGCCGTGGCGCGGCTGTACGGCGAGACGCGCGACGAGCGCTACCGCGCGGCGTTCAAGCAGTCGATGGCCGAGAACCTCAAGTGGTTCAAGGAGGAGATGCAGAAGAAGGAGCCGGACGGCACGTACGAGGAGAAGCGGCGCAAGGAGCTCGTGCAGTTCCAGCCGTGGATCGGCATGGCCATGGACGAGATGTACCGCTACGACCCGGACCCGTCGTACGTGGAGGCCTCGAACCTCGTCTCGCTGTGGATCGTGGACACGTTCGAGTTCGACGAGGCGCGCACGTTCTACCCGGACTATCTGGGCGGCTACATGAAGGTGCT
>JAQTNF010000072.1 GCA_028713995.1 Deltaproteobacteria bacterium
GCCCCCGCCCTGCGGACCGAGCACCTGCCGGTGTTCGACTGCGCGTTCCGCTGCGACGGCGGCACGCGCTCCATCTCGCCCATGGGCCACATCCGCATGATGGGCGCGCTGCAGCCGTTCATCTCCGGCGCCATCTCCAAGACCGTCAACATGCCGCATGAGTCCACGGTAAACGACATTTTCGACGTCTACGTGAAGTCGTGGCAGCTCGGGCTCAAGGCCGTGGCCGTCTACCGGGACGGATCAAAACGCACCCAGCCCCTGTCCACCAACGAGAAGGCCAAGATCGTCCAGGACGAGCGCGCCGCAGCGCCGGAGCTCGCGCGGCGGCGGCTGCCCGACGAGCGCCGCAGCATCACGCACAAGTTCGACATCGCCGGGCACGAGGGCTACATCACGGCCGGCATGTACAACGACGGCAAGGTGGGCGAGATCTTCATCCGCATGGCCAAGGAGGGCTCGGTGGTGTCGGGCCTCATGGATTCGTTCGCCACGGCCATCTCGCTCGCCCTGCAGTACGGCGTGCCGTTGAGCGTGCTCGTCGACAAGTTCAGCCACACGCGGTTCGAGCCGTCCGGGATCACGCACAACCCGGAGATCCCCATCGCCAAGTCGGTGATGGACTACATCTTCCGCTGGTTGCAGCTCAAGTTCCAGCCCGAGAGCGCGACCAACTCCGGCGGCCTCGTCATCGGCGACGGCGACGACCCGCTCGTGACTTTGTACTCGGCCGAGGAGCGCGGCCGCGGCGCCTTCGTCTCCGAGGTCGACGCTCCGCCGTGCTCCAACTGCGGGTCGATCATGGTCCGCTCCGGCGCTTGCCACCGCTGCCTGAACTGCGGCTCGACCTCCGGCTGCAGCTGATTTAAGGCTTTTCCTCTCGCGGCGATATTTTCTTAGAACGTGCCGTCGGACACCACGGCCGGGATCTCATTCACGAAGCTTTCCTTTACCTCGAGAAGCTCCGTGTTGAGCGGCGCGCGGGTTTCGATGAAGAACGCCTCGGGCTTGCGGACCTTGCCTTCGATGACCATCTCGCCGAGCCGGATGACCTTGCCTCCGCCCCCGCCTTTCTTCTGCGCCTGCGCCGGGGTGCCGGCGCCGAACGCGGCGAGGAACGCCAGGATCGACAAGAGCAGGAGCAGGCGCGGGAGCTTTGCCTCGGAGATTCTCATGCGGTCCTCCTCGTCATTTCAGGAGCTGGAGCAGGCCCTGCCGGAAGGACTGGGCGTCTGCGGGTGTCTTGGTCACAACGAGCACCGTGTCGTCGCCAGCGATGGTCCCGATGCCCTCCTCGCGCAACCCGTCGAGCACGATCCCCACGGGCTGGGCGCTGCCCATCTGGGTCTTGACCACCACGAGATTGCCGGCGTCCTCGACCTTGACCACCAGGCGTCGCAGCATGCCGACCGGGTCCGGCACAGCCGGTCCGCCGCCGCCAGCGTCCTCGGGGCGCGCATAGCCGTCCTTTGTCTTGACCAGATTCAGCTCCGCGATGTCGCGCGACAAGGTCGCCTGCGTGACGTCAAAACCCAGATCCTTGAGCTCGTCGGCGAGGGTCGCCTGGCTCGGGACGCGCTTCGAGCTCACGACGTCGAGAATGGCCTGCTGCCGGGTCCGCTTGGACATGATCCTCCTCGTTGTTTCGGTTCACTTCGGTGATCCTAGCCGAATCCAGAATATATGCAAAGACGGCGCTGCACAAGGTGCGCGCAAGATGCCGTGGCGTTGCGCCCGAACGCCGAACGTTCTAGAGTGCTCCCTCGGAACGATCGAAGAGGGAGATATCGCGGTGACGATCCCCGGATTCATCATCGTCAATCTGCTCGTGGGCGCGTCGGTGGCGTACGCGGCGCGCGTCCAGATCCGCACGCTCCAGCGCTCGATCTTCCAGAGCCGCTATTTCGCCGCGCTCCTCATGCTCGAAGGGCTCATCCTCCTCCCGAGCGGCTGTTACTTCCTCGTCTTCTATCCGGATTGGTCGTGGATGTATCTGGTCGACCCGACCCGCTCGGGCGGCGCCCTGGGGGCCATGGCGGCCATCGCCTACCCGTTCGCCGCGGCGCTCGGCTACCTGGTGGGCTACTACTCGGCGCGCGGCGGCAGCGACTGGGTCACGGTGATGTTCATGACGTTCATGGGCGCGGGGCTGGCCGGGCTGTTCCTCGTGGCCGGCGACAAGCTCATGTGGGTGGGTACGTTCGAGCAGTACCACAGGAACGCGGGGCTCGCCCGCCTGCCTGCCACTTCGCTCCTGCCGTCGGCCATCGTGGCGTGGATCGGGACGATCGTATGCTGGGCGACAGTGGTCTACCGCTTCATCCAGGAGGGCAGGGTCTCCCTGCGCTCGGCGTAGGGCTGCCGGATCCTCGTGCCGCGACCATGGGCGTTCTCCACCCCCTTTTCGAAAAGTGGCCCGCGCTCGAGGGGCGTCTCCCCGTCGTGCCCCTCGGAAAGTGGCCGACCCCTGTCGAGCGCGTCGAGGGGCTCGTTGCCGGGCGCGAGATCTGGGTGAAGCGCGACGACCTGTCGTCGCCCGCGTACGGTGGCAACAAGGTCCGCAAGCTGGAGCTCGTGTTGGCCGGCCGCACCGGGACCGTGATCACGGCCGGGGCCCTGGGCTCGCACCATGTCCTCGCCACCGCGATCCACGGGCGCGCGCTGGGCCTTGCGTGCGTGGGCGTGCTCGTGCCCCAGCCGCCGGGCGATCACGCGTCCGTGGTTCTCGCGCTCAACGAGCGTCACTGTGAGCGTATCGTACGCGTCGACCGGATGGCTGCGATCCCCGCGCTCTTCGGCCTCGCCGCTCGGGCGGTACGAGACCCTTCGGTCGTACATGTCGTCTTGCCCGGCGCATCGAACGCGCTCGGGACCCTGGGGTGGGTGGCCGCCGGGCTCGAGCTCGCGTCCCAGGCACACCTGGGCCTGTGCCCGATCCCGGAACGGGTCTACGTGGCGTGCGGGACAGGCGGCACCGCGGCCGGGTTGGCCCTGGGGCTCGCGCTCGAAGGCCTCGAGACGGAGGTCGTGGCCGTGCGTGTGGCCTCGCGGCTTGCGGGCAACAGGGCCTGGCTCGGCACGCTCGCGCGCCGCTCGCTGCGACTGCTGCGGACGCTCGGCGCGAACGCTCCAACGCCCGCGCTCAGGCTGCGCGTCGAGCACCGGTTCGTGGGACCCGGATACGGCCGTCCCACGGTCGCGGCGAAGGACGCGGTGAAGCGGATCAGCGAGAGCGCCGGGCTCATCCTGGAGACGACCTACACGGGCAAGGCCCTGGCCGCGCTGCTCCACGACGCGCAAACCGAGCCCGGCCGCGGCGCCTTCATGCTCGTGAACACTTACGGCCCCGTCGAAAATCTGTCATGATCGGCCCGGGACAAGGAGCTTCGCGGTGAAGGAAACGCTCGAGCGCATCGCGGCCAGTGTGGAGGGCCGCATCAAGGCCCTGTTCGCCGAGCTCGGCCAGGGCCCCAGAGACGGGCTCTTCGCCGTTCCCGCGCCCGAGCCGCTCCTGCGCCGCGTGGAGGAGCTCACCTTGCGCGGTGGCAAACGGCTGCGGGCCGCACTGCTCGTCGAGGCGGCGGCGTGCTTCGACCGCGATGCCGAGCGCAATCCGGCGGCGCTGGATGCGGCCTGCGCCCTCGAGCTCCTGCACAGCTACTTCCTCATCCACGACGACATCATGGACGGCGACGAGATCCGGCGCGGCGGACCGACCATGCAGGTGGACCTGGCTCGCGCCGTAGGGGACGACAAGCTCGGCGTGGGGCTGGGCATCCTGGCCGGCGATCTGGCCGCGGCGTTGCACGAGCGACTCATCGCGGGCCTTGCGCTCCCGGAGCCGCGCCGGCAGGACGTGGCGCGCATCTTTGCGGCCATGCACCTCGAGGTCGTGCACGGCCAGACCCTCGACATGATGGGCGGGGCTCCCCCCGAGGAGGTGGGGTCGCGCAAGACGGCCAGCTACACAACCGTGGGTCCGCTCCTCGCGGGCGCGGCCGTGGTCGGCGCGGGAGACGCGGAGGCGCGGCGCTTGAGCGAGTTCGGCAGGTGCGTGGGCGTGGCCTTCCAGCATCGGGACGACCTGCTCGGCTGCTTCGGCAGGCCCGAGATCACGGGCAAGAGCGCGGGCAACGACCTCACGACCGGCAAGCCGACGTTTCTCGTGGCCGAGGCGCTGCGGCGCGCGAGCGAGCCCGAGGAGCGCGCCATCCGGGCCGCGCTCGGCAACGCGGGCGCGGACGAGAGGACGGTACAGGCGGCGCGCGACGCCATCGAGAGCTCGGGGGGGCGCGCGGCGTGTGAGGCCCGCATCGGAGAGCTCATCGCCGAGGCCGTCCGGATCCTCGGGCCCGCGCCCTACCTTGAGGACGGCAAGAGGTTCCTGCTCGACGTGGCGGGCTTCATGGGATCGAGGGACGCGTGAGCTCCGGGACGGGCACGCGCGCCGGGGTGGGCACGGGCCGCGCCGGGGGCAAGGTCATCCTGCTCGGGGAGCACGCGGTGGTCCACGGCACCGCGGCCCTGGCCATGGCCTTCCCGCGCGGCGTGAGCGTCACGGCCCGCGAGAGCGACGGTCCGGTCGCGCTCGAGGCCCGGGCCTGGCGCTACCGGGTCGCGGCGGACGACGGTTCTCCCGGCGGAGAGGCCCTGCGCGCCCTCGTCGCCGCGCTCGGGGTCGCACCGTGCGGCATCGCCCTCGAGGCGGACGTGCGCATTCCGGACAGGGCCGGGCTCGGCTCGTCGGCGGCCATGGCCGCGGCCTCGGCGCGCGCGATCGCCTCGCTGCTCGCCATCCCGTTCGACGACGACCGCCTCTTCGCCGCGGTGCAGGCGTCCGAGACCGTGTTCCACGGCAACCCCTCCGGGCTCGACGCGACCATGGCCCTGTTCGGCGGCGTGGTGCGCTACACGCGTGCTGGCGGCGCGACGCGCCTGCGCGCCCCGGGCCCGCAGGTGGTGGTGGCGAGCTCGGGCGAGCCGGGGCGCACGGGCGAGACCGTGGCGGCGTTCGCGCGCAGGCTCGCGGCTGAGCCGGTCGAGGGGCGACGTCGCCTTGCGGCCCTGGGAGATCTCGTGGAGAGCGGGACCGCCGCGCTCGTGCGGGGCGATCTCGCGGCGCTCGGCCGCACCATGGACGAGGATCAGGAGCATCTCTCGTGGTTCGGGGTTTCGACGTCGCGCCTTGATCGCATCTGCGAGGTGGCGAGGCGGGCCGGGGCGCTGGGCGCCAAGCTGACCGGAGGAGGAGGAGGAGGCTGCGCCGTGGCGCTCGTGCAGCCCGGGGACGACGCCGTGGCGCCCGCGCTTTGCGACGCAGGCTTCGAGGTCGTTTCGTGATCTCCCGCCTCACAGTGAGCGCGCCCGGCAAGCTCTTTCTCGGCGGAGAGTATGCGGTCCTGCATGGCGGAGAGGCGGTCGTCACCGCGGTCTCGGTGCGCGCCGTGGCCACATTGAGCGAAAGGGCGCAGGGCAGGGCGTCGCCCATCGTGATCGCCGTGCGGGACCTCGCGGCGCGGGAGCTCGATCGCGGAGACTCGGGGCTCCCGGCGTTCGTGGTGGATACGACGATGTTCTCGCGCCTCGGACGCAAGCTCGGGCTCGGCTCGTCCGCGGCCGTGACCGCGGCGGCGACCGGTCTGCTCTTCGAGTGGGTGGGGCTCTCCATCGAGCGCGAGCGCGACCGGCTCCTCGACCTCTCGCTCGTGGCGCACCGCCGGGGCCAGGGCGGGCGCGGCTCGGGCGCGGACGTCGCGGTCTCGGTTCTCGGCGGCACCATCGTCTTCGTGCCGGGGAGACCTGCGGAGCCCATCCTCCTGCGCGGCGTCGAGGCCGTGGCGGTGTGGACGGGAGCGCCGGCCTCCACTGTCGACCTGCTCGATCGGGTCGATGCGCTCGCGGCGCGGGATCGTCTGTTGCACCAGTCGTGCATGGACGAGCTCGTGGCCTCGTCGCGCGGGCTGGCCGAGGCGTTTCGCGCCGGAGACGGCGCCGCGATCGTGTGCGCCACCGAAACCTACGGCGAGGGGATGCAGAGGCTCGGGGTTGCCGCCGGGGCGCCGATCATGACGCCGGAGCACGAGGCGGTGCGCCGCATGGCCCGGGACGCAGGCGGCGCGGCCAAGCCGTCGGGCGCGGGCGGAGGCGACGCCGCAGTGGCCGTGTTTGAGGACGCAGAGGGCGCGCGGCGCTTCGGCGAGGCGTGCCGTGGCGCAGGCTTCGAGATCCTCGGCCTCGGGATGCACGCCCCGGGTTTGCGCAGAGACGATTGACGCCCATCGCCACGGCAGCTCCCGTCCTCATGCGCAAAAGTTGTGGTACCATCGATTCAACTCAACAAGGAGGTCGGCGATGGGGCTCGCAACACGTGGATTCGGAATCCTTGCTCTGTTCGCGGCGCTCGCCGCGCTCGGGTGCGGCGGCTCAGGGTCGGACGACGACACGGGCACGGACACCGGGACCGGAACGGCTGACAGTGACGCGGACGGAGATGCGGACGGCGACACGGACACCGATGGCGACACCGACGGCGACACCGATGGCGACGCGGACACGGACTCAGACACCGACGCTGATGGCGATTCCGACACGGACACCGACGGCGACAGCGACTCGGATACAGACGCGGACACCGACACGGACACGGATGCCGACTCTGATTCGGACAGCGACACGGACACGGAGTGGGCGACGATCTCTGCCGGGAGCTTCTGGATGGGTTCGCCGGACGGGAATTGCCCGAGCGACTATCCGGGCGGGACGGGATGCACGTCGGAGCTGGGGAGAATGGACGACGAGGACCTGCACTACGTGACTCTGACACACGCATTCAAGCTGCTGCGGACAGAGGTGACGCAGGGGGAGTTCGAGGCGCTCATGGGCTGGAACCCGAGCGACTTCACGTCTTGCGGGACCAACTGCCCGGTGGAGGCCGTGAGCTGGTACGATTCGGTGGCGTATGCGAACGCGCTGTCTTCGAGCGAGAGCCTGACGCCGTGCTACGCGCTCTCGGACATCGTGTGCGCGGATTCGACGAACGTGGGGACGAACGCGCTGAGCTGCATGAACGACACGCAAGGCGGGATCGGCTCGGCGACGGTGGCGCTGAACGGGGTGGCGACGCCGTATCTGTGCACGGGGTTTCGGCTGCCCACGGAGAGCGAGTGGGAGTACGCGATCCGGGCCGGGAGCCAGACCGCGTTCTCCCCGAGCTCCGGGAACGACGGGAGCATCACGCAGACGAGCTGCGACGTGGATCCGAATCTGACGCAGATCGCCTGGTACTGTGGGAACGCGTCGGACACGACGCACGCGGTGGCAGGGAAAACCGCGAACGCGTGGGGGCTGTACGACATGAGCGGGAACGTGTGGGAGTGGGCATGGGACTTGTACGATGTGTACCCGACCGGGAGCACGACGACACCGTTGGTGGACCCGGCGGGCGCGGCCACGGGCTCCGGCCGGGTGGCTCGTGGCGGCTTCTGGGGCAGCGACGCGCTCTACTGCCGGTCAGCGTACCGCCTCAGCAACCTCCCGGGCAACCGCTACGGCCACATCGGCCTGCGCCTTGCGAGATCGATATAGCCCTGATGCACAATGCCTCTCCTGCCAGTGCGGCACCCCTCCCGGCGGGGGAGATCGTACATCGCATCGAGCTCAGTGGTCGTTCCGGCGCGGGGAAACGGGTGGTACATCGCAAGGGGTTCCCGGGACCGCGCAAGGCCTGGAGCGCGACAAGCGCATCGCCCTGTGCCGCTCGCTGCGCAAGAGCGTGACGTTCCTGCGCGACCGCCTCGACGCGGACGAGAAGAAGGTCAAGGCCCTGTTCCCCACCATCGCCGAGTCCAAGGTCGTTGAGGACGAGCAGCCCGCGGCGTAGCCCGGCGCGATCCGAATCAGGCCGCGACCGACTCCCTGCGGATAGCGCTCCAGAGGGGCGAGAGCCTGTCGGAAGCGAGCGTTCGAGGATCGATCAGCACCACCTGGATGCGCGGGTCGATCTCGTAGGCGATTTGCACCGCCTTCTTGCGGTAGCGCAGGCGGCCGCGGGTGAAGGCATCCGAGACGAGGCAGAGATCGATATCGCTGTCGGGCCGCGCCTCTTGCCGGGCGTACGACCCATAAAGGACGGTCTCGAAGGCGGGGAAACCGGTCGCCGCCAGCGCGGCCTTGTACCGTTCGATCACGCTCCTGATTGATCGTGGAGCCATTTCCACATCCCCTTGGTGATTTCCAGGTATCTCTTCGCGTAGGCCCGGTTCGCCTTCTTGTAGAAGGCGCGCAGGTCCTCCGGATATCGGGCTTCCATGTTGAACCGGTTGATAGCGATCTCGCCGTCTCGAAATCGTGCTCGGCCGCTTCACGCCAGTATCGCACGACCTTGGCGATGTCGCGTGATGTCATGGAATTCTTGTAGCAGAGGCGCCCGCGAGGGGCCAGGGCTTGTTCGCGGGAGCCGTCAACGTCAGGGCGGTGCCCCGTTTCAGTGCCTGTTTCAGTGTCCATGAGTCCGTACGGGTTGATGGTGGATTCAAGGTGAGCCCCGCGGTTTGAGATCTCCGGGCTTGTGTGCGAAGATCCCGGTCCATGAAGCGCATCCTGATCGTCGACGACGAGGAATCCATACGCGTGGCGCTGTCGGCGCTGCTCGCGCGGAACGGCTACCACGTGGTCACGGCGCCGGACGCGGAGCAGGCCCTGCTCGCCCTCGCGTCGAACGGGATCGACGTGGCGTTCGTGGACATGCGCATGCCCGGCATGAACGGCATCGAGCTCATCCGCGAGATCGCCGCGCGCGGCCTCTCGGTCACGGTCGTCGTCATGTCGGCCTACGGCTCGGTCGACAACGCCGTGGAGGCCATGCAGGCGGGCGCCTACGACTACATCACCAAGCCCTTCAAGACCGACGAGGTGATCCTGACGCTCGCCAAGGCCGAGGAGCGCGAAAACCTGCGCCGCGAGAACGCGCGCCTCAAGGCCGAGATGGTCGGCCAGCACGCTTTCGAGGGCATCATCGCGTGCTCCAAGGCCATGGAGAGCGTGTTCAAGATGATCTCCAAGGTGGCGGAGTACAAGTCCACGGTGCTCGTGACCGGCGAGTCCGGCACGGGCAAGGAGCTCGTGGCGCGGGCCATCCACAAGAGCTCGGCGCGCGCCAAGGGACCGTTCGTGGGCATCAACTGCGGGGCCATCCCCGAGAACCTGCTCGAGTCCGAGCTGTTCGGGCACAAGCGCGGCGCCTTCACGGACGCGCACGCCGACAAGATGGGGCTCTTCGCCGAGGCCGAGGGGGGGACCTTGCTCCTCGACGAGGTGGGCGAGCTGCCGCTCTCCTTGCAGGTCAAGCTCCTGCGCGTGCTGCAGGAGAACACCGTGCGCCGGCTCGGCGACACCAAGGACACCAAGGTCGACGTGCGCATCGTGGCCGCCACCATCCGCGATCTCGGCGACGAGGTGAAGAACGGCGCGTTCCGCGAGGATCTCTACTACCGCCTGAACGTGCTGCCCGTGCACCTGCCGCCCCTGCGCGAGAGGCCCGAGGACGTGCCGCTCCTCGTCGAGCACTTCGTCCGCCGCCACAACCGGCGGCTCGGCACCGATGTCGAGGGCGTGACCGCCGAGGCCGAGAAGCTGCTCGCGGCCTACCCCTGGCCCGGCAACGTGCGCGAGCTCGAGAACACCATCGAGCGCGCCATGGTGCTCACCGAGGGCAAGCGCATCGGCGCAACGGACCTGCCGGAGAATGTGCAGCAGAGCTGCGATCCCATCCGGCTCACGCTCGCGTCGGGCGAGCTGTCGGTCAAGAAGACCTTCCGCATCATCGAGGAGGAGCTCATCCGCCGGGCGCTCGAAAAGACCGGCGGCAACCGCACGCTGGCCGCCAGGTACCTGGAGATCAGCCACCGGGCCCTGCTCTACAAGATCAAGCAGTACGGGATCAGCTAACGAGGCGGACGCGCGCTCGAAGAGTCCGGATCTCAGAGGCGCGGCACGATTCCCATCTTGGCATACACGGTCGGTAGGACGGTCCGCGTCATATGGATCGGCGCGCCGTGCCACTGTTTGTCAAACTGGGAGCCGCCATGAGAATCATTTCCGCCGCGATAGTCCTGCTCCTCGCCACGCCGGCCCTGGCGGGAGATCCCTACGCCGACGCCATGGCCAGGGCCAAAGAGCGCGAGCGGGCCGGCGACACGGCAGGCGCGGCCGCGGAGCTGGCCCGGATCGCGACAGAATACTCCCAGGACACCGCGCTGCAGCTCCGGCTGGGGTGGCTGGCCTGGAGCGCTGGCGACCTGCCTTCTGCGGAAAAGGCGTACCGGACGGCGCTGACCCTGGCCCCGGAATCGAAGGAGGCCCGGCTCGGCCTGGGCTGGACCCTCGAGCGCGCCGGGCGCTGCGACGAGGCGCGCCCTCTCTTCGAGGCCCTGGCCGGCGATCCGGAACACGGCGAGCGGGCCCGCGAAGGGCTGGCCGCCTGCCGGCCGGTCGAGGTCTTCGCCATGGTCCCGACGCTCGATCTCACGGCGCAGGCCTATGTCAATCACCCCGGGCGCCGGTGGGCGATCGGCCCTCACCTCGGGCTGCCGATGCGGATCCTCGAAAACGGAATCCTCGAGGCCCACTACCGCTACCTGCGCGTCTTCGGCGAGCCGGGCACCGGGACCGGCGCGGGGGCCGGCACAGGCACGGTTCCGAGCTGGGACCAGTACGAGGCCCACCTCTCGGCCGGGTTCGCCAGCCCGCGATGGGGCGCCGTGGCCCAGTACGCACTGGCCGACGACGGCAGCGGATCGGGCACGTTGAGTCACGTCGTCGGCGCCACAGGCCGCTACAGCCCTCTCGGCGACATCGTCCTCGCCGTCTCGGCCAGCCTGTACCCGGATCTGATCATCGGCCGCGGCTCGCTCGCCTGGCGTGTGCCCATCAACGACATCTTCTCCGTCGAGCCGGGCGGCGCGCTCCAGTTGGCGGACCGCGACGTGCTCGGCGACGGGTTCGTCACCCTGCGGGCCAAGGGGGCGCTCGGCGAGCTGTGGATCGGCGGCAAGTTCGGCCCTGAGCTGCGGCCGGCCTACCTCAGCCTGGCGACGATCTACAACGTCCCGGAGCGCATTTTCTTCGGCGCCTGGGCCGGTGGGCGCCTCGCGATCGGCGAGGGGTTCCTCCTCCTCTCCTGGGAGTGGTACCACTCCGAGCTGCCGGCCAACCCGTCGACAGACATCATCACAGGGGAGTGGGACGCGTACCTCTTCACCGTCGGCGGCGGCCTGACGCTCTGACCGGGCGGCCGGAAGGAGGGAGCAAGCGTGGGCGCGACAGACAAGCTGAAGGACTTGGCGTTGAGCGAGAGCGGATTCGTCTTCGACCCGTACACCGGCAGCACCTTCAGCGCCAACGACACGGGGCGGAAGATCCTGGACGGCCTGCGGCGGGGCCTCGACCGCGATGCGATCGCCGCCGAGCTGCGCCAGGGCTGGGACGGAGTGCCCGACGACCTCGGTCGCGACATCGACGACTTCGTGCTCCTCCTGCGGCGCCAGCACCTCTTGCCGCCGGACTTTTCCCTGTGAGGCGCGGAGTGGACGGCGAGCGGCTGACGATCGCGGTCACGGGGCTCAACGCCACCGACAACCCGGGGCCCGGGGTGGCCGTGATCCGGGCGTTGCGCGAGGCGCCGGGGTTCGCCGGTCGCATCGTCGGTCTGGCCTACGACACGCTGGAGCCCGGGATCTACGCCCGGGACCTGGTGCCGGACGTCTTCCTGCTGCCGTATCCGTCACAGGGGATCGAGGCGCTCGAGGCCCGGCTGCGCTACATCCACGGGAGGATCCCGCTCGACGCCGTGATCCCCACCCTCGACTCCGAGCTGCCGTCGTTCATCGCCCTCGAGGGGACGCTCAGCGAGCTCGGCATCGGCACCTTCCTGCCGACCCGCGAGCAGTTCGACCTGCGGGCCAAGGCCGGCCTGCCTGCGCTCGGCGAGCGGGCGGGAATCCTGGTCCCGGCCTCGCGGGTCGTGACCGATGTCGAGGCGCTCTACGGCATCCACCGCGAGATCCCGTACCCGTTGTACGTCAAGGGCCTCTTCTACGGTGCGGCGCTGGCGTGCAGCGTCGACGAGGCGGTGCAGGCCTTCCACCGGGTGGTGGCCCAGTGGGGGCTGCCGGTCATCGTCCAGACACGCGTCGACGGCGAGGAGCTCGACGTGGTGGCCCTCGGCGACGGCCGCGGGGGCTTGGTCGGCGCGCTGCCGATGCGCAAGACATGGCTCACCGACAAGGGCAAGGGCTGGGCCGGAGTAGCGATCCGCGATCCGGAGCTGGAAGCGATGGCCGTCCGCTTCATGGCCGCCACCCGATGGCGCGGCCCCTGCGAGCTGGAAGTGATGCGCGACCGGCAGGATCGCTACCACCTGCTGGAGGTCAACCCCCGCTTCCCGGCCTGGGTTTACCTCGCCGCCGGAGCGGGGCTCAACCTTCCATGGGCCACGGCGCTGCTCGCCACCGGCCGCGAGCCGCCGCCGCTCGGTCCTCACCGCGTGGGGACGATGTTCGTCCGCATCTCGCTCGATCAGATCGCGGACATTGCCGACTTCGAAAGGATGGCCACCGCCGGCGAGCTCGGCGGCGGCGGGAGGACGGGATGAGCAAGCCGCGTTACGAGCGCCCGGTGCTGATCCGGCACGAGGCCGGACTGATGAACAAGTTCGGGAGGGTGCAGGCCCTGCGGCCGTTGACCGAGATCGACGGCGCGGCGGTCGACGAGCTGGTCGCCGCCTACGGCTCGCCGCTCTTCGTCTTCTCCGAGCGCACATTGGTCGAGCGAGCCCGCGAGCTGAAGGAGGCCTTCGCCCGCCGCTGGCCGCGCGTCCGCCTCGCATGGTCGTACAAGACGAATTACCTGGGTGGCATCTGCCGCATCTTCCACCGTGAGGGGGCCTTCGCCGAGGTGGTTTCCGACTTCGAATACGACAAGGCCCTGGGTCTCGGCGTGCCTCCGGACCATATCCACTGGAACGGCCCGTACAAGACCGACGCGGCGCTCACGCGGGCGCTGGCCGGCGGGGCGATCGTCCACCTCGACCACTTCGACGAGCTGGCGGCCGCGGAGCGCATCGCCGAGCGCCTCGACCTGCGACCGTCGGTGGCCTTGCGCATCAGCCTCTCGGTCGAGGGCGTGCCGGAGTGGAGCCGCTTCGGCTTCCACCTCGAGAGCGGGCAGGCGCGCGATGCGGTGGCGCGTCTGGTCGCCGGCAATCGGCTGGAGCTGGTCGGCCTCCACTGCCACCTTGGGACCTTCATCGCCGACGTCCGCGCTTATGGCGAGCAGGCGCGCAAGCTGGCGCGACTGGCGAACGAGATCCGCGAGCGCCACGGCGTGCGGCTCGGGTTCATCGACATCGGCGGCGGCTTCGCCTCGCACAATACGCTCAAGGAGCAGTACCTGCCCGGGACCCAGGCCACGCCGCCCTTCTCCCGCTACGCCGAGGCGGTGATCGAGGGTCTCTGCGAGCTGACCTGCCCGGCGCGCGAACAGCCGCTCCTGGTGCTCGAGACCGGCCGGGCGCTGGTCGACGACGCCGGGACCTTGATCGCCACGGTCCACGCCAACAAGCGCCTGCCAGACGGCCGGCGGGGGGTGGTGCTCGACGCCGGGGTCAACGTCCTGTTCACCGCGTTCTGGTACCGCCACGACGTCGTACCCTGCCAGGAGACGCACGGCACCCCGGAGCCGACCGTCCTTTTCGGCCCGCTGTGCATGAACATCGACGTGATCCGCGACTCGCTGCTCCTGCCACCGCTCCAGGTCGGCGACCGGATCGCGCTGCGCAACTGCGGTGCCTACAACGTCACGCAGTGGATGCAGTTCATCACCTACCGGCCGGCCGTGGTGCTGGTCGGCGACGGCGGACGCCACGCCCTCCTGCGCCGCTGCGAGACCCTGGACGACGTCGTCGGACCGGAGCAAACGCCGCCGTGGCTGTAGACACCGACCCCGTCGGTCGACCGGTGCGCGAGGCGGCCATCGCGTTGCTCGACGCCTTTCTCCTCTCTTACGCCCAGCTCCTGTTCTCGCGCTCGCGGGTGGTGGGGCTGCTGCTGCTCATGGCGACGGCGGTCGCCCCACCGATGCTGGCCGCGGGCGCCCTGGCCGTGTTGCTGGCGATGGCGGCGGCCCGTATCGTGGGGCTCGCGCCGGAGGCGGTCCGCTCCGGCCTCGTCGGCTACAACGCGCTGTTGGTGGGGTTCGGCGGTTTCGCTCTTTACGGCGCGGGCCCTGACGCGCTGGCCCTCGTCGCGGTGGCGGTGGTGGCCGCGACGCTGGTCACGGCCGCCGTCCACTCCGCGTTCGGCACGCACTTCAACCTGCCGGCCCTGACCGTGCCCTTCCTCCTCGTCTTCCTGCTCGTGCTCGGCGCCGCGCCGCTGCTCGGCCTGCCGTCGCGATCCCTGCCGGCCGATCCGTTGGCCCCGCTCCTCGACCTGCCGGCGCCGGTCGCGAGCGCGCTTGAAGGTCTGGGCGCGATCTTCTTCCTCCCGCGGGTTGACGTCGGGCTGATCGTCTTTCTGGCCCTTGTCGTCTGGAGCCGGATCGGCGCCCTCCTGGCCGTTGTCGGCTTCGCGGCGACGGCCCTCGTCGGCAGCCGTACCGTGCTTGCTTCGGGCGAACTGACACGGCTCGCGATCGGCGTCAACGGGGCCCTGACCGCGATGGCCCTCGGCGGGGTGTGGTTCGTGCCCTCGCCCGCATCCTTTGTCCTCGCATTCGCCGGCGCCCTCGGCTCGTGCTTGGTCTCGCTGGGCCTCCTGCCGCTCCTCGATCGGCTCGGGCTGCCGCTGCTCATCCTGCCGTTCAACCTGACGGTCCTGCTCATGCTCCACGCGCTTCGCCAGCGGGCCGCCGATCGCTGGCCAAAGGCCGTGGACTTCGCCGCCGGCACGCCGGAGGAGAATCTGACCTATTTCCGCACACGGCTGGCCCGGTTCGGCGCCCGCTACCTCATCCGTTTCCAGGCCCCGTTCCTCGGCACCTGGACCTGTACGCAGGGCTCGGACGACCGACCGACCCACCGTGGCCCGTGGCGCCACGCCTTCGACTTCGAGGTTGCGGAAGATGGTGGCGCCCTGTTCCATGGCGCCGGGGCCGAACTCACCGACTACCACTGCTATCGCCTGCCGGTGCTCGCCACCGCGGCCGGCACAGTGGTGCGGGTGGTCGACGGCGTCCCGGACAACCCGGTCGGCAGCGCAAACCTCGACGAGAACTGGGGCAACGCGGTCGTGCTCTGGCACGCGCCGGGGCTCCACTCGCTCGTCTGCCATCTGTCCCCGGGCACGATCAAGATCCGGCCGGGGGACGTGGTGCGCCCGGGCGACGTTCTCGGCCTGTGCGGCAGCTCCGGCCGCTCGCCCCGGCCCCACCTCCACTTCCAGCTGCAGGCCAGCGACCGGCTGGGCGCGCCGACATTGCCGGCCGAGCTGCGCGACGTGGTCGTCGTCCGCGGCGAGGACGACCGCTTGCCGGGCACGGTCGTCCCGCGACGCGACGATCGGGTGCGCAACCTGCAGCCCGCGCCTGAGGTGGCCCGCCTCCTGGCCTGGGAGCCAGAGCGGACCGCGCTGTTCGCCGTCACCTCCGGCCGGACGCGACGGATAGAGCGGATCACGGCCGAGGTCGGGTTCTACGGGGACCTGAAGCTGCGCGCCGAGGCGCCACCCGCGACCCTGCACTACGACCTCGGGGAGACGGTGTTCACCGTCCTCGACACGATCGGCGCCCCGCGCTCGGCCCTCCACCTCCTGCACGCGGCCCTGCCCCGGATCCCTCTCGAGATCAGCGCGCGCCTAAGCTGGACCGACCACCTGCCACGACGGCGCTTCCTGCCGCGGGCCGCTCGCGCCTTGCTCGATCTGGCCGCGCCCTTCACGCATGGCGGCGACGTGGAGATGACCTACCGCGGGGCGCGCGAGGGCCGCGACCTCGTCGTCCGTGGCGAGTCGACCCGCCGCCTGCCGGGAGGTACGCCCTGGCTGGCCACCGAGGCCCGCTTCCGCCACGGCCAGGGGCTGGTCCGGGTCGAGGTCTCGCTGCGGGGCCGCAGGCATGCCGTCGAACGGATCGAAGAAACAACCGCCGCCACCGGCGGTCCAACCGGCGAAGGAGGAGAATGATGAAAGCCAAACATGCCCTGGCCGCCCTGGCGGCCGTCACCGCGCTGGTGCTGGCGACCGCACCGGCGGCGGCCGCGACGCCGGGCGAGATCTACCAGCGGTCGTACGAGCTGGAAGCGGCCGGCGGCTACGTTCCGGCCGTCGAGGCGCTGGCCGAGCTGCCGGCGGCGGAGAAGAAGACCTACTTCTTCAGCCTGCGCCGGGCGTGGCTCCTCTACCTCGCGACCGACTACAAGTCGTCGGTCGCGGCGTACCGCGAGGCCGCGGCCAGGGCACCGAAGGCGGCCGAGCCTCTGTTGGGCCTCAGCCTGCCGCTGATGGCGCTGCGCCTGTGGCGTGACGCAGACAAGGCATTGCGCGACGCGTTGGTCCTGGCGCCGGGCAACTACGCAGGGATGAGCCGGCTGTCCTGGGTACTTTTCAACCTCGGTCGCCACGCCGAGGCCGAGCAGGCCTACCGCGCGACGCTGGCCCTGTACCCGGCCGACATCGACATGCAGTCCGGGCTCGGCTGGTCTTTGCTCAAGCAGGGCAAGTCGGCCGAGGCCTGCGCCGTGTTCCAGACCGTGGTCGACGTCTCGCCGTCCCACGCTTCGGCGGTTCAGGGTCTGACGGCCTGCGGCCGCGAGGCGGAGTGCACGACATCACAGTCACCCTCTTTGAATTGCGGAAGTTGAGCGAGTTCTCATGTAAGGTAGGGCATGGTTTCGGCACGGCCCAGCCGCCCGTTCCGTGGCTTTGCGCCGGCGGCCTTCGCGGTCGCCCTCGCGTGCCTCGTGACGGGCGCGCCGTCGCTCGGCGGCGGCTTCCTCAACTGGGACGACGACCGCATGGTCACGGGCAATCTGGACGTGGCCGCTCTCACGCCGGCGAACGTGGCCCGCGCTTTTGCCGGCTTGCGGTTCGAGTCGTATCAGCCTTTGCATCTCGTGTCGTACATGGTGGACGGCAGCCTGTGGCCGGGCCGCGCGCCCCTCTACCGCGCGCACAACCTGGTCCTGTACATGGTTTCGGCCGTGCTGCTCCTCTTCCTGCTCGTGCGCCTCGGCACCCCGCTCGCGCCAGCAACCCTGGGCTCGCTCCTGTTCGCCGTGGCGCCCTACCACGTGGAGTCCGTCGCCTGGATCGCGGCTCGCAAGGACGTGCTGGCCCTCACCCTCACGCTCGCCGCGTGGCACGTGCACCTATCGGCCGACGGGGCGCGCTCGAAACGCGTGGGGCTGTCGGTCCTGGGCGCGCTCCTCTACCTCGCGGCCCTGCTCTCCAAGTCCGCGTCGCTCGTCGCGCCGTTCATGATGCTCGCTTCGGACGTGGGGTTGCGTCGCGTGACCTGGCGGCGCGCCGTCCTCGGCGTCGTCCCGTACGCGGCTTTGGCCCTGGCCGCGGCCGTCTCGCTGCCGTTCCTGTGGTCCGCGAGCAGCCTGGTGCGCGAGCCGCCCGTGCCCGGGCTCCTCGGCCGCGCGGGCCTCGTGGCGTGGACCTTCGCCCACTACCTGGCCGCGGCCACGAGCCCGTTCTCGCTTACGCCCCTCTACGCATTTCCGGACCCGCGGGCGCTCGCCTTCGGGTCGGCGCTGGGGCTTGCGGCGGCCGCGATGGTGACGGCGCTCTTGATCCAGGCCGCGCGGCGTTCGGGCGGGGCGGGACCCTGGGCCGTTGCCGCGATCTGGTTCATGCTGGGCCTTGCGCCGTTCCTCAACGTCGTGCCGCTCTACTACCTGGTCGCCGACCGCTACCTTCTCTTTCCGTCGCTCGGCGTGGCCCTTGCCGGTGCCCTGGCCGCCCGAAGGATCCTCGCCCTCGCGCGACCGGATCGCCGCGCTTTGGCCATCGCCGGGTTCCTGGCCGTGGTCGTGGCGTGGGGCGTGGCCGCGGCCTCGGAGTCGCGGGCCTGGCGCGATTCGCTGTCCCTGTGGGAGCACGCGGTGGCTCGCGAGCCGGGCGCGTTCTTCGCGCGGGTGAAACTCGGGGAGACCCTACGCAAGTCCGGCAGCTGCGCGGACGCCGCGCGCGAGTACCTCGCCGCCACGCGCATCGACCCCGGCTCGCGGCTCGCGCTCACGGGCCTGTATTGGTCCGAGCTGCTCGAGGACGGGCGCGGTGCGGGGCTGCCCGCGGACAGGACGGAGCGCATGGCGCTCGAGTTCGCCGCCGCGCTCGACGACATGCCCAGGCTGGCAGTGCTCGCGTACCGGCTCGAGAGGCAGGGCCTGCACCGCGCTGCGGGAGTGGTGCGCGAGCGGCTCGCGGTGTCTGCCGGGAAGCCCGCGGGGCAGGCGCCATGAGAACGAGAGCCACCATATCGGCAGCGGCGTCGGTCCTGTTCGCCATCGCGGCCGGGCGCGCCGCGGCGGACGAGGGCGGATCGCGGGAGAGCGTCGACCGGGCCCGGGCCGAGTGCACGGCCGAAAAGGGCGACGCGGCGGCGTGCCTGCGGTGGGCGTCCATGGCGCGGGCCCGGGACGACGGGAAATCCGAGAAGCGCGCGCTCGCCACGGCCGTAACGCTCGATCCCGGCAACGTGCGCGCCAGGTTCGGGCTCGGGCTCCTGCTCGCGGAGAACCGCGACTACGCGTGGGCGGCGGAGCATCTTTCCGAGGCCGCGGCGCTCGCGGGAAGCGCGGCGGACAGGGCCCTCGTCAACTACTACCTGGGTTACGCGCTCCTCAAGGACGGCAAGGCGGCCGAGGCGGCGTCCGCGCTCGCAAAGGCGCGTGGCGGGTTGCCGGCAGGGCTCGCCCAGCGTTGCGACTTCTACGCAGCGCTCGCGGCCCGTGAGATCGGCGACGAAACGACAGCGGCGCGGCTCATGGGCATGGCGGCCGGGGGGAAAGACGCCCGCTGGTCGGACGCGGCGCGAGGGAGGCTCGCGTCGTGGACCGCGTTCCCGAGGGTCGACGGTGTGGCTGCCCAGGTCAGCGCGTCCCTGGGAGTGAACACGCACCCCACGTCCGCGTTCCTCGACAGCCCGGACGAGGACAGCCTGCCCGTGCTGCAAAGCGCGTTCCGTGGCGACGTCCTTTACGGGTTCGGTTCTTACGCACACGGCGGCCAGGCCACGCTCACCTTGTACCGCGAGCAGAACTGGCTCGAGCTTGGCCACAAGGGCAACGCCCCCGCCGCGGCGGACAGCGTCGTGGGGAACGCGTTTACACCCGCGGACTTCAACGCCACGGTGATCCTCGGGCAGGCGGCGTACGTGGGCCGCGGCCTGGTCGGCGGGCTCGAGAACGAGCTGCGCCTCGGGGCGGAAGGGGAGGTCCAGCTCCTCGATCACGTGCCGGTGCGCTCGAGCGCGCTCGCGCCGTACGCGCCGTCCGAGGATCTGTTCGGCCTCGCAACGTGGGCCGTGGGCGCGCGGCTCGGGTGGTCCATCGCTTTGGCTGCGGACACCGTGCTCGGCGCCCGCCTCAAGGTGGAGCTGCGGCCGAACGAGATCGATCCCGACCGCAGCGCCGTGCGCACGCGGCTCGATCTGCAAGGCTCGCGCTCGTTCCTGGGGCGGCGTCTCGAGCTCGACGCGAGCGTGGGCGGTCGCTACGATCGCACCTACGACGATCCGGCGGTCATCAAGTACGACAGGCTGCTCCTCGAGCTCTCTGCGGACCTCGTATGGCGCACGCCCTGGAAGAGGCTCACCGCGCGCGCGGGCGGCGGGTTCGAGTACGGCTCGTACCTGAACTCCGTGGGCGACGCGGCCAACTCGTTCCGCCCGGCCTGGGCCGACAACCCTCGCGCCACCGAGGCCGAGAATAGCGCCTTCGAGGCCGACTACTACGATCTTGCGCGCGAGGACGTCGAGTGGGAGGCGCGCGCCGAGCTCGACTTCGCCCTGTGGTGGAAGGCGGTGGCCGTGATCACCTACAAGCACCACGCCCGCATCTCCAACATCGACGACCTGCCCGTGCCCGCGGTCGACACCGGCGACGGCTTCGTGCGTGTTCCCGAGCCTCGGTACGGCTACGATGAGGACGTCGCCATGCTCGAGCTGAGGCAGGGGTTCTGAGCGCGGAGAGCGCGTTGACAGAGCGCGGGGATTGTCTTGAGACCGCCGGGCAACGGCGGTACGATCTGACCTGGGTCGAAACGAACGATGAAAGAGGACACGAAGTTCATCTCCGCGGACTTCTTGGCTCGCCACCGCGCTGCCATCGATTCAGCGATGCGCGTGCAGCTTCGACAATGGGGTGCGCACGGGTGGCGTATCGTCGGAAAGCCGCCGCGCATTCGTCTCGAGGTGGTGGTGCCGACCACGGTTCAACGCCCTATTCATGCGGTCGGACCGATCCAAATCGCGGACCGCTGGATCAAGCCGTCGGTGGTCTCGTCACGGGTCAACATTCGCCGCGAGCGTTGGACCGACGGGACTGATCCGACCGCGATAGGGCTCTCGCGAGCCGTCGCACCCGGCGCGCGGGTCCGTGTGGGCAGAGGAGATCTTCAGGAGTTCGTAGGAGTGGCCGCGGTTCTTTTAGTCTCCGGCCGCCCGTCGATTCTCACCTGCGGCCACGCCGGGGCGTTTGCCTACTCGGATGAGATTCTCGCTGGAGACGAGCCCGACGGGGACGCGATCGCAACGCTAGAGACGAATTTGCTCGAAGAGTCATCGCCGCTAGACGCGGCAGTATGTCCGCTGACGGAGGCGGGACTCGAGCTTCTCCGGGAATCCCGCGACGCTCCAACCTGGCGTTTCAAGAAAGTGAAGACGCCAGGAGTCGAGGACAACGACCAGTCCTCTGTTTTCTGGCAAACACACGACGGAGACGACACAGCGCCTACGGCACCGGTCCAGTCGTTCAGCGGAGAAACCGCCGCGCTGTTCGGCCCGAGGGGGCCGAGACGTGGCTTCGTCGAAACGGGTCACGCCGTCGAGGCCGGCGATTCCGGTTCCCTCTTATCCCTGAGCTCTTCCCTCTACGGGCTTTGCTCGGGGTTGGTTGGCCATACAGCGTTTTTCACACCGATCGCGGCGGTCATTACGAGAATAAACAAACAGGGGAAAATATGCTCAATCTACTCACCACCCGCGGGCTAGTTTTTACGGCTTTCTTTTTATTTTCGGTAGTTGCGTCCGCGCCAGCGAGCGCGGAAGCAACTGCGAACTCGAAGAAGGCCAAAACTCCGGGGGCGACCCCGCGTGGGAACGCCCCGAAATCGAATGGGGAAGCTCCGACGCCCGATACTGTGGGAGAAGCGACGGATACGGAGAATAAACCAAACACTCCGTCCCCGCCCAAAGAAGCGGACGTAGGCGTGGCGTGTCTCGAGGCCTTCGAGGCTCTTAAAAATAATCCCGGGGACGGGGCGGCAGAAAAGCGGCGCGAGGCGGCAGAAAAGCGGCGCGCACTTATAACCTCAAGCGAAGACCCTGGTTCGCCTAAGTGGCGAGATTGCTCCGCGGCGATCACCGACATATGCGCCAAGGCAGCGAGGCATGAGATCGAGGACAGCGAAAAGGTGCTCGCTCACATAGATACGTGCTTGAAGGAGCGGCGGGCTGAGCTCATGGCGGCCCCGGCTGGCGCCGCCGTCGGCGCAGAGATCGTTCGTTCGATCGCTCAGGTGGTGGTGACAAAGGCGCAGGCTGCCGGCTGGGGTTTGCTCAAGGAGCGGTTGGAAGAGCTCGCTCACTGCCCTAAAGACAAGACCGGGAACAGCTTGGAAACAAAGCAGGAAAAGTTTCCTAATACTTGCAACGTCCTTGATTCTTTAACGATCAAAGACCTCGTGTCGTCGCCTACGGTGCTTCTCGATGCCGTGATCGGAGACCTTCTGAAGGACATCAATGACCCAGTTGCGGGCAAAGTGATCAACGATGCTACCCCATTGGTTGGAGCGGCGATCCTCGATGCGGCCGCACGCTGGCCGCAGTCGGGCGGAAACGGGATCGCGCGAGCATTCCGGCAGGCGGTGTTGGATCGCATCGTAAAAGAACCGAAAGGGTCGTGCAGCAACACTGATACCATTCCGAAGAAATACGTTTACGTCGCCGTGATGTGCTTTGCCCAATTCAATCCCAAGCAAGTCTCGAGTTGCGACGCGGGCCAGCTCATCGAAGCGTGCGTCTCGGGCGAGAGAGCCATTGAAAAAAAGGACAAGGACAGGGCCGAGCTTCGTCGACTCTGGGATCTGACCACGGCTCTGTTCCCGCCTAGCCCGCAGCAGCCCAAACCGATCGACGCAGTCAACCTCGGTTTTGCTATCGGTCAAGACGAGTTGGACGTCTGGAAGGAACAGAAAGGAGGTAAGACGCCGACGCAGAAACAGAAACAGCAAGCCCAGGACATTTTCGCTGGCACCAAGGATCTCGTCTCCGGCCTCGTCCAAAAGGACTGGGTCTCGGCAACATCTGGCGGAGTTCGGATTCTGGAAACGTTCGCCAACAGCACCGGGGTAGACGTCGAGAAGTGCGACGAGCGCGACGCAAGTTGCAAGTCCGCCAAGGTGGTTTGGGATGGCGCGAGGCTGTTCAGAATTCTGGCGGCGGTGGGGAACTACGCGTTGACGTTCGATAAGTCCCAAAACCCGGATCCCAAGGAAGCCGCGGCGGCGCGCGAGAAAATCATCACGGAACTGGTCGACCGCATGGTGAATCGCACCGACCGAGAGTCCGGCGCTGTTGTTTCGCTCGGCGGAACGCTGGGGATCTTCGGCGGCGCCCGCTTCGCCAAGACAGATAAATTTCGCGGCGACTTCGCTTTCCCAGTGCAGCTCACGCTTGGTGTTGGCGTTCAGACCTACGGGCGGGGAACAGGGGGGTTCCACGGCATGCTGTCCGCGGTCGATCTCGGCCAGTACGTGAACATGAACGACCCGGGCGCGCTCCAGGTGGATAAGCCCGATTTCAAGTCTGCGCTCGCGCTCGGAATCACGGCAGGATACTGGTTCGCGCTTCGAGAAACGCCGTTGCACATCGCACTGCACGCGGCCGTCGCGCCATTCAATCGGGCAGACGGAAAGCCGACGTTTCAGGCGGGAGCGGTTTTCGGGATCTATGTGCCACTGTTAGATTTCAACTGAAGCCCAAGTTAAAAGTGAGCGCGGAAACCCTTGAGGCCCGAGGGGGGACGGCTTAACCTGGAGCCCGTCGAACGGCCACACAATGGGGGCACGAGAGGTGACGGATGCAGTTCTCGAAATCGGTTGAAAGGGTGATCGCGTTCACGGTGGAGAACGCCTCGACGACCGCGGAGCGGGCCGCACAGAGCCTCGCGGCAAAGCTGGTGCAGGTCGAGGGCTTGAAGACGTTCCCGGTCGTCGCCCAGAAGACCATGGCGATCTTGAGCGATCCGGACTTCGAGATCGCCGAGGTGAGCCGCATCGTGAGCGAGGATCCGGCGCTCGGCGCCAGGGTGATGCGGGTCGCCAATTCGGCCTTCTACTCGCGCGGAATGAAGGTCGCGTCGTTCGAACAGGCGGTCGTGCGGCTCGGCCGGATCGCCGTGCGGGAGGTCGTGGCCGGCGCGGCCACGATGGGCTTGTTCCCGGACTCGACCGGGATCGGCAAGGCGTTTCGCGATCACTGCGCGGCCACGGCGTCGGTGGCAAAGACGCTCGCCAGGGATCTCGCGCCGGCGCTCGAGGACGGCGCGTTCCTGACCGGCCTGCTCCACGACATCGGGAAGCTCCTCATCCTTTCGGCGGGTGACCCGCTGTACGGGCGGCAAGACGCCGCCATGCTCCTCACGCCGGACCGCACGCATCTCATCGAGCTCGACGAGCTGGGCTTCGACCACGCCGCGCTGGCCGGGCAGATCCTGTGGCATTGGCAGATCCCGGATCCGGTGCCGCAGATCGTCGCCTGGCACCACCAGCCGGCGCTCGCCTACACGGAGCCGGTGGTCGACGTCGTCACGGCCTTCCTGCGCATCGCCGATCACGTCGAGCCCATGCTCGCGGCCAACGAGGAACATGCCTTGAGCTTCATCGATCTGTTCGCCGCGGGCCCGGACTGCCGGTTCACAGGCGTGTCGGCGGACGATCTGCGCCGGGCGTGGCCGCAGATGATCGCGGCCCGCGACGAGTCGCTCTCGCTGTTCGGCGAGAACGTCGCTAGAGCTTGAAGGGGTAGGTCACGATCAGTTGGGGGTTCTTGAACTTGGGGAACCGGGCGGTCCTCACGGCGCGCGCGGCGCACTGCCCGACGGGGGTGCCGGCCAGCGCGCCGACGGTCTGCGCGTCCTGGACGCGACCCGCGTTGCCGATGACGACCTTCACCGTGACCGAGCCGGTCTGGCCCTGTCCGCACTTGGAAACCTGCCCCGCCACCGCGTTCATGCCGGTCTGCACGTCGCCGCGGTTGAGGGTATCCGGCAGATCGCCGCCACCACCGCCACCACCGCCTCCTCCCGCGGACTTCGAGACCGGCTTCTCGACCGGCTTCTCTGCCGGCTTTTCTTTCTTGGGAGCCGGTCCGCCGAGCGAGCCGCCGAGCAGGTCGTCGAGCTCATCGTTCTTCTTGCCGGAGGCGGGCTTCTCGGCCACGGGCTTATCCGCGCCGCCGCCGCCGCCGAGGAGATCGTCGCCCTTGCCGGGCTTCCTGTCGCCGGGCTCCTTGTCACCCCTGGGCTTGCCCGCGCTGCCGCCGCCGCCACCACCGACCTTGGCCGCCGCGCCCTTGCCGCCCTTCTTGTCATCGGCACCCGCGGTGTCCGCGCCGCCGCCTGCAGCCGCGCCCGCCTGCGTGCCGTCGCCGGCTCCGGTCTGTTTCTGGTTGAGCTGCTTCTGGAGATTGGCCATCTGCTGGGTTTCCCCTCCGCCGCTCTTCTTCAAGTTCTCGATCTGCTTGAGCAGTATCGCCATCTGCGGATCCTGCTTAGGAGGCTCCTCCTTGTTGAGCAGGACCACGACAATCACCACGGCCGCCGCCAGCACCGCGAACGCGCCGCCGACGAGGCCGATCTTGGCGCCCAGGCTGAGGCCGGTCCGCTGGGCCGCGAGCACGGGCGCGCCCAAGGAGGGCGCGAAACCGCCGCCGCCGATCGAGATGAGATCGTCGACCCCGTCGCGGTCTGCGCGAGCCCCGGACGCCAGGGTGCGGATGTCGATGAGCCCCGACGCGTCCCCTTCCAGGTCCTTGCCCGAGCTGCTCGACGGCGCTG
>JAQTNF010000073.1 GCA_028713995.1 Deltaproteobacteria bacterium
AAGCTTCTCGACGAGCTTCTCGAACGATTCCTTCTTGGCGGTCATGCGGCCTCCCTGAGGGCGTCAAGGCCCACGCCGTCTTATGCCAGAGACCCGGCCCGCCCGTCGAGGTCCGGTTGACACCCCCGGCCGTTCGGGCATAGCGATGGCTCATGTCGGACGACGCGGGCGAGAGCTTGGCAAAGGCGGAAGACGAGCGGCCCCGGTGGCTCGCGGCGGAGCTCACAATCGTCTACGTGGTCTCGGTGGTGCTCGTGGCGGGCCTCGTGCGTCTCGATCGCGCCTTTCCGCTCGCGGGCAACCTGCACGCGCTCGTGGGGCTGGTCTTCATCTTCCTGCCGGTCCTCGTGCTCGACCGCCGCGGGCGTCCGTACCGCCGCTACGGGTTCGCCGTGGACAAGCCGGCCTGGGACGTGCTGTGGGCGCTCCTCGCCATGGCCGTGGCGTTCCCGCCCATCGCGGCCTTCGCGCCCTGGTTCTGGGGCATCGCGGGCAAGGCGTGGGCGTTCGCCTGGCCGATCGGGTACCCGAGCGTGGCCTTGTCGCAGCTGCTCGTGGTGGCCCTGCCCGAGGAGATCTTCTACCGCGGCTACCTGATGAGCCGCCTCGACGACGTGCTGCCATGTCGCGCGCGCGTGTTGGGCGTGCAGGTGGGCCCGGGGCTCGTGATCCAGGCGGTCCTGTTCGCGCTCGGGCACTTCCTGGTGGACTTCCATCCGGCGCGGCTGGGGGTCTTCTTCCCGGCGCTCGCCTTCGGTTGGCTCAAGGCGAAGCGCGGCACCATCGGCGCGGGCGTGCTCTTCCACGCCGCGAGCAACATCTTCATGGAGATCTTCAGGGCCGGCTACGGCCTCGTGTGAGGCCCCACCCTTGAGGAGGGAATGCATGGCGCGTGTTTTTCCACCCAATGTCGAGACCATCATCGCCCTCGCCGTCGAGGAGGACCTCGGGCGCGGCGACGTGACAACGCGGCTGACCGTGCCGCAGGGCGCGCGATCGCGGGGCAGGGCCATCGCGCGCTCCCGGCTCGTCATGTCCGGCGGCGACGTGTTCGAGGCGGTCATGCGCAAGGTCGATCCGGGCATCCGCGTGGAGCACGCCAAGGCCGACGGTGAGCGCGCGGCCGCGGGAGACGTGCTGCTCGCGGCCGAAGGACCCACGGACTCGCTCCTCATGGCCGAACGCGTGGCGCTGAACTTCGTGCAGCGCCTGTGCGGCGTGGCGACCCTCACGCGCGCCTTTGTCGACGCGTTGCCGCAAGGCTCGCCCACGCGCATCGCGGACACGCGCAAGACCACTCCCGGCATGCGTTTCCTTGAGCGCGAAGCCGTGCGTCACGGCGGCGGGTGCAATCACCGCGTCGACCTCTCGGGCGGCATCCTGATCAAGGAGAACCACGCCGCGGCCGCGGGCTCCGTGGGCGAGGCCGTGCGACTGTGCCGCGCGGGCGCGCCCCATCCGCTTCGCGTCGAGGTCGAGGTGCGATCGTTCGCCGAGCTCGAGGAGGCGCTCGCCGCGGGCGCGGACGCGGTGCTGCTCGACAACATGGCGCCGCGGGAAATCGCGCGGTGCGCGCAAAGAGCGCGCGGCAAGGCCCTGGTGGAGGCGTCGGGCGGCGTGACGCTCTCGAACGTCGGCGCGATCGCGGCCGCGGGAGTGGACGTGATCTCGGTCGGCGGCCTGACCCACTCGGCGCCCGCGGCGGACGTGAGCTTCCTGCTCGACGCGGTGCCGCCGCTCCCATGACCCAGCCGTTCTTAGGAGAGAATCTGCTTTGCGAGCTCGCCCGTCGCGGCGCCTGTACCGAGCGCACCGTTGCCGTTCGCGATGAGGTGGGCTCCACGTCCACGGAGCTCGCGGAGCTCCTGAAGCGCGGCGCTGCGTCCGGCGCCGTGGTCGTGGCGCGACGGCAGACCGCGGGCCGCGGGAGGCAGGGACGCACGTGGTTCTCGCCCGGCTCGGGCGACCTGTACCTGTCGCTCGGCGTGCAGGCCGACGCAAAACCGGACGGGCTCATGCCCGTGGTGCCGCTCGCCGCGGGCGTGGCGGCCGTGGACGCCCTGGTGGAGGCCGGCGCGACGGCCGCACGGCTCAAGTGGCCGAACGACGTGATGCTGGACGGGCGCAAGCTGGCGGGCATCCTGTGCGAGGTGCCGCATCCGGTGCAAAGGCCCGGGATGCTCGTGGTCGGGATCGGCGTGAACGTGGGCGCGCGGAGCTTCCCGGGCGAGATCGCGGGCATCGCAACAAGCCTCGCCCTTGTCGTGGGGCGCACAGTGCCGCTCGAGGTCCTGGCCGCGGCGTGGATCGCCGAGCTTGAGAAATGGGTCGACGTCGTGCGCCGCAACGGGCGGTCAGGTCTGCTCGCCGCATGGAAGGAGCGCGCCCTGCCGAGCGGCCGCCGCGTGCGCGTGGGCGGCATCGAGGGCACGACCGTGGATCTTGACGGAAACGGCCGCCTCGTCCTGCGCCTCGACGACGGCTCGCTCAGGAGCATCTCCGGCGGGATCGTGGAGGATGCGACGAGTTGAGGCGCGCCCTGCGCCCTGCTCCCTTGTCGGTGCTGGGCTGGCGTGCTAGGGTCCCTTGCGTCAAACCCTAGGCAGGAGGTCGTAGCGATGAAGGGGGTCTTGAAGACGACGACAGGCGCGGCGATTGCGGCGGCGTTCCTCTGGGCGCAGGCGGCCGGGGCGCAAACCCCGACCCAGCCCACGCAGAACGCGGCGACGCCGGTCAAGAACCAGCCCGTCGAGGCGACAGGCACGGGCATTGCGGGCGGCATCATCGCCGGCACCGAGATCCCACTGCTTATCGAGGCGGCGATCGGGGTCAAGGCGACGTGGGCCCTCGTCGTGTTCCCCATCCTGGGAGCGGGCGGCGGCGCGGCCGGCGGCTACTTCCTGGAGCAGGCCTCGCCGGAAGGCTCCGTCGGGCTGCTCGTGGGCAGCATGGCGCTCATCATCCCCACAGCGGTCGCGCTGACCGTTTCGCTGGCCTACTCTCCCGAGGACGAGGCCGGGGTTCCGGACGACGCGTCGAACGCGGGCAAGGCCACGTTCAACACGGCGCCGCAGAGCGGCGAGGCGACCTCCACAGAGGTCGAGGCCCGGCCTGAGGGCGTTTCTCCCGGAGCCGCGCCGCCGCCCGCCGCGGAAAGTGGGGCCCCGGCCGCGCCGACGGCCGCACCCGCACCCGAACCCGCGCCCGCTCCGGCTCCGGAACCGGCACCGGCTCCCGGCGGCCGAAGCCGTGTCGACAGGCCCGCCGTCCGCGCGGGCGGGCTCCTCAGCCTGGACAGCGACGGGAGCGCGGCCTTCGGCGTGCCGAGCGTGTCCATCCGGTCGATGCCGCTCACGAGCGAGGCCATCGTTCTCAGGCAGCGTCCGGGCTACGAAATCAACATCCCCATTTTGGACGTACGCCTGCCCTGAGCTCCCGGAACGACGGAAGATGACGACCCACAAGCGCAAGCTCTTCGGCACCGACGGAATCCGCGGTGAGGCCAACCGCGCCCCCATGACCAGCGAAATGGCCTTGAACCTGGGACGGGCGCTCACGCTGGCGCTCAAGCGTTCGGGCGGTCGCAAGTCGCCCAGGATCGTGGTCGGCAAGGACACGCGGCTCTCGGGCTACATGCTCGAGACTGCCATGGCGTCGGGCATCTGCTCCATGGGCGGCACGGTCATGCTCGTGGGGCCGCTGCCCACTCCCGGCATCTCGTTCATCACGTCGTCGATGCGCGCGGACGCGGGCGTGGTCATCTCGGCCTCGCACAACCCGTATCACGACAACGGCATCAAGCTCTTCGGCCACGACGGGTTCAAGCTCCCGGACGCGGAGGAGGCCGCCATCGAGGATCTGATGGAGAGCCCCAAGCTCATGGGGCGCGCGCCCGGAGGGGGCGGCATCGGCCAGGCGGTGCGCATCGACGACGCGCTCGGCCGCTACGTGGTGGAGCTCAAGCACACGTTCCCGTCCGACCTTACGCTCGACGGGATGAAGGTCGTGGTCGACTGCGCCAACGGCGCCGCGTACCGCACCGCGCCGCTCGTGTTCGGCGAGCTCGGGGCGCAGGTGAGGGCCATCGGCGTCTCGCCCAACGGACGCAACATCAACAGCCGGTGCGGGTCGCTTCATCCGGAGCACGCAGGACGCGAGGTGGCGCGCATCGGCGCCGACATGGGCGTGGCCTTGGACGGCGACGCGGACCGCGTCATCCTGCTCGACGAGAAGGGCGACGTCGTGGACGGAGACGCGGTGATGGCGCTGTGCGCGACGCGCATGCTGCGCGGCAAGAGGCTCGCGCGCAGGACGCTCGTCACCACGGTCATGAGCAACATGGGGCTCGACAACGCGGTTCGCGCTGCGGGCGGCAAGGTGGTGCGCACGCAGGTGGGCGACCGCTACGTGGTCGAGGCCATGCGCGAGGGCGGCTACATCGTGGGCGGCGAGCAGTCCGGCCACCTCATCTTCCTCGATCACGCCTCCACCGGCGACGGCATCGTGGCGGCGCTGCAGATCCAGGCCATCATGGTGCGCGAGAGAAGGCCCTTGTCGGAGCTCGCAAAAGAGGTGATGGCGCGCGTGCCGCAGGTGCTCGTCAACTCCGAGGTGTCGCGCAAGATTCCCCTCGAGACCCTGTCCGACGTGCAGAAGACCATCCGCAAGGTGGAGAAGGCGCTCGGAGCGGACGGCCGCGTCCTCGTGCGCTACTCCGGCACCGAGAACAAGGTGCGCGTGCTCGTCGAGGGCCCGGACGAAGCCGCGAGCGGGCGCTTCGCCGCCGAGATCACCGACTCCTTGAAGCGCGCCCTCGCGGGCTAGCGCGACGAGAGCGAGCAGGAGGGACACGATGGAACGCATGTTGCCGATGTCGGTGCTCGCGATTCTGTCTCTTGCCATGATTGGATGCGCCAGCTCCGAGGCCAGGGGAGACGACAACAGTGACGACGGAGGTGTGGACGGCGGTGCCGACGGTGACACGGACGGTGACACGGACAGTGACACGGACGGCGACACGGACAGTGACACGGACGGCGACACGGACGGCGACACGGACGGCGACACGGACGGCGACACGGACACCGGAACAGGCACGGACACCCTGTGCGCGGGCAAGGACGACTTCACGCCGTGCGAAATCGTGACGACCCCGGACCTTTCGTATGACATCTGCATAAAGGGGGCATGCCGATCGCCCGGCTGCGGAGACGTGACGTGCAATCCACCCGGACCCCATTTCCCGCTCCCGGATACCAACGTGCGCAACTGCTATGACGGGTCGGCGCAGATCGCCTGTCCCGGAGATCCGGAGGATGACACCGACTGCGCCCAGACGGCCTTCTGCGGACAGGACGCGCAGTACGGTTGGGACGTGGACCACGCGGGGAGCGAGCGGTTCACGCGGGACACGGCGGTCGCGAAAGAGCCCGTGGTGATCGACAATGTCAAGGGATTGGAATGGCAGGGCTGCGTCGTGGGCCAGACCGGCGGCACGCGCGACGGCACGGCGACGTCGGCCGACTGCTCGACCGCTCTTTCGACGTGCGACGGCCTCGACTGGGGCGGCCACGACGACTGGCGGCTTCCGGACCGGTACGAGCTGGAGTCGATTCTGGACAGCAGCCTGTTGTCTCCGACGATCGACGCGGACGCCTTCCCGGCCACGCCGGGGGAGAAGTTCTGGACGTCCTCGGCCTACGCGACCGATGTGACCATGGCGTGGTGCATGGACTTCTACCAGGGCTTGGCGACGCGCGGCCTGAGGGCCGGGTACGGAGGAGTGAATTTTCTCGTCCGTTGCGTCCGCGTGGCGCCCACCCCGCGACCCGCGCGGTGGAGCCGCACCGAGCCCGTGGCCGGCGAGCCCGTAGTGCTCGACAACACCACGGGTCTGACGTGGCAGGGCTGCGCGTTCGGCCAGACCGGCGCGGATTGCTCCGGAAGCGCGTCGGAGGTCCCGTGGCAGGACGCGCTCCATGCCTGCCAGGACCTTTCGTGGGGCGGCAACACCGACTGGCGGCTTCCGGATTTCAGGGAGCTTGCGAGCATCGTGGACGACCACTTGAACCTGCCGGCGATCGATTGGGAGGCGTTTCCGAACGCTTTCGGGGCGATCTTCTGGTCGTCGACCACATCGGCCTTGCTCCCGAATCGCGCGTACGTGGTGGACTTCAGCGACGGCCGTGACAACATCAGCGACAAGGGCGCGATCAGCAGCCCCGTGCGCTGCGTGAGGTCCGGGTCGTAGGGACTTCCGCCTTCGCTCCCTCAAGGCACGAAGGCGCTTACGCAGGTGGTGAAAGTCACGCCCGGCACTGGGTCGTGTCGCTCCTATAGGGCAGGGAAACGCTCACGTAGGTGGGGGAAGGCGCGTCAGGCACTGGGTCGTGTCGCTCCCGTAGGGCAGGAAGGCGTTCCCGTATGGGGGAGCAACCTGTCAAAATCGTTTGGTTATTCCGACCGGGTTGGTTCAGCGGCCCTTGGCCTGGGCGAGCAGCGAGCGGACGCGCTCGTCCTTGTGCCCCATGGCGGCCAGCAGGCGGTAGCAGGCTCCCCAGGCGTCGCGCTGGCAGGTCACGGCGTCGTATTCCGCCTTGCTCGAGGCCTTGGTCTGGCTCTGGCCCAGGTTTGCGGCCTCGGCGCCCGCCTTCGCGATGACCTCGAGATCCCGGCGCAGCCCGCCCTGCTGCTCGTACAATGCCAGAAGACAGGAGGAGTTGCTTGAGGGTTCTAGGCAACTGCGGTACGGTTTGTCCCGGGTGGAAACAAACAGCGAAAGGGGAAGGGCGGATCGCGGATTGGACGTTATGTCATCAGCCAAGCTACTACACGAAGTCATCGCGCAGGTGATTGGACTACGCCAAGCAATTTGCCAAGTGGTCGTACCGCAACGTCGATGAGACCTGCCGGGGCTCATTTTGCGGTCGCCCTGATGGTGCGTCGACGATGAGAAAGGGAGCCGGAGATGAAGACTTCAACACAGAGATGGATCTGGTTGGTCGCGGTGGTCGCGAGTGCGACGGCGTTAGGCGGGTGTCTAGGCGACGACGCCGGGGGGGGCAGCATGCACACCTGGCGCGACACAGCCGTGCACGTGCACTGACGGCAAGAACGGCGCGCGGAGTTGCCTAGGCGACGGGTCGGACTGGGACGCGTGCAACTGCTCCGGCGATGTCGATGCCAGTTCTGACAGCGACGCCGACTCCGATTCCGACAGCGACACCGATTCCGATTCTGACACCGACGGCGATGTCGATGCCGGTTCTGACAGCGACGCCGACTCCGATTCTGACAGCGACGCCGATTCCAATTCCGACAGCGACGCCGATTCCGACACCGACAGCGATGTCGATGCCGGTCCTGACAGCGACGCCGACTCCGATTCCAACGCCGGCCCGGATTCCGGCAAGTGACTGCGGTGCATGTCGAGGCGTGGTGCGAGGAGCGCGGGTGTTGCGAAGCGTAGGGCGAGCCGCTCGTCCGCACCGCGTGCTACGCGCTTTTGCTCAGGTGAGCGCCTTTGATTTCGGCTGTCGCCGATGGCAAGAAAGGGGATCCGAGATGAAAAGTTCGACCCAGAGATGGAGCTGGTTGATCGCGTTGGTCGCGGGAGCGACGGCGTTCGGCGCGTGCGGCGGCGGCGATGACTCGGGGGAGACGGGATGCGCGCCGGACGCGACACAGCCGTGCATGTGCACGAGCGGTTCGAGCGGCACGCAAACGTGCCTCGGTGACGGGGCGGGCTGGGACGCGTGTGATTGCTCCGGCGACTCGGGCCCCGACGCCGATGGCGACACCGATTCCGACACCGATACAGATACCGATACGGACGGTGACACGGATTGTACGACACCTGCTGGGACATGGGCTTCCACGGGCACCATGGGGACGGTCCGAGCCCATCACGCCTCCGTGCTGCTGAAGAACGGGAAGGTGCTCGTGGCAGGTGGCTCGGTAGATCTTTCGGCTAATGGATGGCCCGTCGGCACAAACAGCTCAGAGCTCTACGACCCAGAAACGGGAACCTGGACCCCTACGGGCAGCATGAATTCCGATCGTATGGTCCCCGCGTTGCTGCTTCCCAACGGGAAGGTATTGGTGGTCGGAAATGGAGGAGGCGGCGACAGTGGGTCCAGTTCTGCCGAGCTGTACGATCCCGACTCGGGATCCTGGGCTTTTACGGGAAGCATGACTTACGCTCGGAAGGATCATGCAATTGCTTTACTCTCGGGCGGTAAAGTGTTGGCTATTGGAGGCTATGCGGTTCCGGCCGGGGGAGGAATGACCGACGAGTCGATGGCCGCCACGACGGAGATTTACGACCCGGCAACTGGGGAATGGACGTTCACCGGTAGCATGAACACACCTCGTGTGCGGCCTACCGCTACAGTACTTTCTAGCGGCAAGGTACTGGTAACCGGCGGTGTTACCTGGTCCGCTCCCACCAAACCTTATGAGAGCCTCGACAGCGCGGAAATCTATGACCCCACCACGGGGACATGGTCAGACGCTGGGAGCATGAACACCGATCGCGCTGCTCACACGGCCATACTTCTTCCCGATGGGAAGGTGCTGATAGCCGGAGGAGCGAAGTTCTCCATTGGAAGTACTCCAACGACTCCTTCAACGACGTTTCAAGTGGTCAATCACCTTTCAAGCGCAGAGATTTTCAATCCAAGTTCCGGAACCTGGACCGCTGTTGAGAACATGAGCGTGCCGCGATCTGGCCACACAGCCACACTGCTTTGCGATGGAACGGTGCTTGTCATAGGAGGATCCGAAGAGGTCGCCGAGCTCGCAAGCGTGGAAATTTTCGACCCGGCGACAGGGCTCTGGACCCAAACCGATGACATGGCTACACCCAGCAGTGGGCATGGGGCCACCCTTCTGCCGAATGGAAACGTGCTGATATCAGGCGGCAACGAAAGCGTCGATTGCGGAGGCGTTTGCAGTTCCTATCCCCCACTGTTTCGAGCCGAAATATTCCACTGACCCCCTGCAGCTGTCTCAGAGACGCCGAACATTTCAAGAAGACCATCGAGCGACGATCGGGAAATTCCACCGCGGCTGTTCGCGATCGTGGCCCCCCCCCTCGTCGCGCTCAAGGGGTCGATGATAGAGGATTCTTCGCCGTCACGCCCGCGTAGGTCTGCCCGTGGCTCAAGTCTCGCTTCTCGGACCGAAATCGCCTGTTCGAGGATTTCGAGCCCAGGCACGCCGCGGAATTCGTCGGCCACGGTCGCCGCGGCCGCGGTCACCTGTCCCGGCCGGCCCGAGAAGCCCGGCTGTCCCGCTGCGCCGTCCGGGCCCTTTGCGCCGCCGGTGCTGTTTGCCGCCCCGCTGTCGCCGGTCCCGCCCGAACCGCCTTCTCCGCTGGCGCCAGCCCCGCCTCCGGGGCCGCCTGAGCCTCCGTCGACCGCGAGATGGATCGCCTGGAGGAGCTCCGGAAATCGCGCGTCGAGGAAAGAAGAGGGTCGGGCGCTGCCTGTTGCCTATTCTTTGGGAGCGCTCACCCGGGGCCGCATTCCGCCGCGAAGCTCTCAGCCCTTCAGCGCCGGGGCGCGACAGACGAGCCCCGGGATCCGCCCGAGGCGTGCGTCGCACGACAGGATCTCCGCGCCCAAAGCAAGCGCGGTCGCGGCGATGATCGCGTCGGGAAGCTTGATCATGTGGGATCTGCGCAGGCCGATGGCGCGCTCCTTCACTTCGGGCGTGAGGCCGACGATCTCGAGATCCGCGAGAAGGTTGCGGATGGCGCGCTCGCCGGCCTCGTCGAGATCGGGGTACGAAAGAAGCTCCATCTCGGTGATGACGGAAATGGAGTACTCGCCTTCGGGCAAGTGCTCCGCCAGGCGGCCCCCGAGCAGGTAAAGGGCGACGTTGGTGTCGAGCACGCGCCTCATGCCCACTCGTCCCGAAGCCGTTTCTGGAACGCGGACGGATCCTCCGGAAGCCGCAGCCGGCCCTCGTGGCGCGAGAGATCCCCTGACACGGCGCTCGTCGCTCCTCCCAGGCGCTTCTCGATCTCGAGCCAGTCCCGGTAGGGAATCTGCACCGCAACGGGCCGCATCTCTTCGTCCGTCACGATCCTCTTTTCAGATGGGAGCTGCATCGCTTTCCTCCTCTGGACAAAGTCTATCACAGTCCTGGGGCGTGGGTCCCTCCCAACGAGAAAGGTTCGAGAAATCAGAGCGTGGGGTTCGGGTGAGGCACGCAGAAGTAGGTGCCCGAGGCGCCCGCGCGCGCTTCCACGAGGCCAGCCGAATGCAGGCGATCCAGGGAGCAACGAGCTTCCGCCGGTGCAAGGCCGATTCTCTTTCACGATTCTCTTTCCCGATTCTCTTTCCCGATTCTCTTTCCCACCCAAAGGGATCGCTTCGGAATCATTTGAGTTTTCTGCACAGGACGCTCCGCAGGCGACTCGAACAACTCCGCGCCCAGCTTCCGCTCCGCGCGGATACGTTCTGCGCAAATCGGTTGACAAGGATAATTTCCTTGTTATGGTAAGGATATGAGTCGTGTCACGAGCAAGCTCCAGATCACCATCCCCCGGGCCATCGCCAGACGCCATGCCATCGAGCCCGGCACCCAGCTCTCGTTCGAGGACGCGGGCGAGGCGATCCGGCTCGTTCCGGCGAGCGAGAGATCCACGCCGGATCCCGTTGACGCCGCGGAGAGGCTGCGCCTTTTCGACGAGGCGACGGAGCGCCAGGACGCGCGGGATCCGGACGTGCTCGCCCGCATGGGCGGCACGAGCGCCGATCGGGGATGGAAGCGGGAGGATCTCTACGAACGTGATCTTCCTCGTTGACACCAACATCCTCGTCTACCGCCATGACCCGCGCGACCCGCGCAAGCAGGGGAGGGCCCGTGGGCTGCTTCGCGACGGAATCGCGAACGGCGAAGCCGTGCTCCCGCACCAGGCGCTTGTGGAGTTCGTGGCCGCGACGACCCGCCCCATCGGGCCATCCGGCGCGTCCGTGCTCTCGCCGCAGGAGGCGCGCCGCGAGGCAGAGGAGCTGCTCGACGTCTTCCCCGTGCTCTACCCATCCGCGGAAACCTTCCGCCTGGCGCTGCGGGGCATGGCCGCCTATGGCCTCTCCTGGTTCGACGCCCACATGTGGGCCTACGCCGAGCACTTCGGCGTGCCGGCGATCATGAGCGAGGATTTCCAACATGGGAGACGTTATGGCACGGTGCGCATCGTCAACCCGTTCCTCGAATAGTGAGCCGGATCAGAGCGTGGGGTTCGGGTGAGGCACGCAGAAGTAGGTGCCCGAGGCGCCCGCGCGCGCCTCGACGAGGCCGGCCGAAAGCAGGCGATCCACGGAGCAACGGGCCTCCGCCGGAGCGAGGCCGAGCGACGAGACGAGGTCCTCGAGCGTGCACGGCCTGCGGACGAGGGTCTCGCGCACCGTCTTGTCGACGTCGTCGAAGGGCCGGGGGGCGGTCTTGTCGGCCTTGCGGGCCTCGAACCTGCCGATGGCGCGCGTCTTCGGCCCGAACACGCGCAGGGCGCGCTCGAGGGTCTCGGCCGTGCAGGGCAGGGCGCCGCGCTCCGGCACGGGCGGGCGGACCGGCGTATTGAGCTCGATCGCGTCGGCGCGCATGCCTGCAACGCGGCGCGCGATGGCCTCGACGCTCTCCTGCGAGTCGTTCAGGTCGCGCACGAGCATGACCTCCAGCCTGACCTGGCCCGGGTGCCCGTCGACGGCCCTCGCGAGCCCTTCGACCATGCGCTCGAAGGGCACGTCCGCATGGGGCCGGTTCACGCGCGCGAACGTCTCTTCGTCCCCGGCGTCGAGGGACGGCGCCAGGATGTCCGCGCCGCGCACGGCCTCGGCCAGGTCCTCGTCGAAGAGCAGGGCGCCGTTCGTGATGAGCAGGATGGGCACGTCGGTGATGTCGCGGATGCCCGCAAAGAGCCGCGGCAAGGAGCGGTAGAGCGTGGGCTCCCCGGACCCGGCGAGCGTGATCACGTCCGGCCGCGGTCCGTCTTCGAGCGCCTCCTCGACGTCGCGCAGCACCTCGCCCACCGCGAAGAAGTCGCGCCGCTGCGCGGTCAGGCACGTGGTCGGTCCGAGCTGGCAGTAGACGCAGTCGTAGGGGCAGGTCTTGTGCGGGACGAGGTCCACGCCCAGCGAGAGCCCGAAGCGACGCGACGGAACCGGTCCGTAGATCCTCATGACGCTGTCTCTACCGCGAAAAGCGGCGCGTTGCTACCGGGGGCCGCGCCGGGATCGCACCGGCTCACCGCGCGTCTCTCGAACCCCTCGCGATCCTCTCCGCGGACTCGCGCACGTGCTCGAGGAGCGATTCCTTGAGGCACTGCGGATCAGCCTCGCCGTAGAGGTTCACGCGCAGGCCCGGATCGCGGGCGCGGTCGTAGAGCTCGAACGCGCCGATCCAGGGCTCGTAAATGAGGACGTGCCTGCCGTCGGTCGCGCCGTACATGTCGCGGTCGCGGAACGACTCGGTGAACACCGGGCGGCGCAGCGTCCCGGCGCCGGGCGCGGCCAGGCTGAGCAGGGATCGGCCCGGCAGGTCCGCACGGTCGGCGACGCCCGTCCACTCGAGGATCGTGGGCACGATGTCCAGGTGTCCGGCGGGCGTCTCGACACGCCGTCCGGCCGCGCCCGGCACGCGGACGATGCCCGGCACGCGCACCTGCTCGTCGAAGAGCCCCTTGCCGTGGAACGCGACGCCGTGGTCGCCGAGCCCCTCGCCGTGATCGCTCGTGATGACCACGAGCCAGCCTTCGAAGGCGGGCGTTCGCATCATCTCGAGGAGCGGCGCGAGGGCCCTGTCCACGTCCGCGATCGCCGAGTCGTAGCGGCTCGCGGGCGTGTCGCCGAAGGCGCTCCTGCCGGTGCGCGTGTTGTGGTCGTGTGGATCGAAGATGTGCATCCCGACGATTGCCGGCCGCGAGGTTTCCGTGCGATCGCGCAGATCGCGCATGACGAGCGACACGACGTCCCTGGCCGGGCGTGCGCGGTGGCGGTTGCCCGCGCCCAGGATCCTCCAGCCGGTCAGGAACGCGCGCATGCCGTGGCCGGTGTACATGTCGGCCGCGTACCCGGCCGCCTTGAGGCGCGAGGACAGGGGCTTGAACCTGCGACCGATGGGGCTCACGTGCCACTCCACGTCGCGTACCCCGGGGATCGAGCTCGGGCCGATACCGGCCAGGATCGCGGGCATGGAGAGCGCCGTGTGGTTGCTCGCCGCGAAGAACCCGTCGAAGACGAGCGCGTCGTTCGCGAAGCGGTCGATGGCCGGGGTGGTCCTGCGCCGGTAGCCGTAGAGCGACATGTGATCCGCCCGAACGGTGTCCACGACGATGAGCAGCACGTTGCCCTTGGGGCGCGTGAGCCCGGTCGGGGCTTCGGCCAGGTCGAGCGGATCGCGGCACTTACGCGCGCGCGGCGCTTCGTCCGAGCCGTCGCAGTTCTCGTCGACGCCGTTGCCCGGGATCTCGCGGGCGACCGGGTTCGCGCGCGGATCGAACGGGCCGCAGTCGTCGCCGACGAGCCACAGGTGCCCGTCCCGATCCGCGTCGAGGGCCGCGCCGAGCAGCGGGTATGCGAGCCTTCCGAGCGTCCCGTAGCGGTCGAAGGCGAAGAATGCGGGGGGCGCGGCGACGAGGATGCCGGCGCCCGCGACGAGGGCGGGGACCGCGAGCGGCAGGGCCGACCACCGGACGGCGCGCCGAGTGGGCCGGGCGAAGCCGAGCGCCGCGGCGAGCCCGGGTGCGGCCAGGAAGGCGAGGCCGAGAATGACCGGGAGCGGGTCGATGGCGCCGAACACGGCCGGTGCGAGCACGAGGGCGATCGCAATCGCGGCCGCGGTCGCGAGGACAAGAAGCGCCGCGAACGCTTTTCCCAACCAGAAGGGAGCGGGACCGGACGCGCGCGCGAGAAGGCGGATCGCGAGTGTCGCGAGGCCCTTGCCGCACGCAAAGCCGAGCGCTCCGGCGGGAAGGCCCACGGCGGCAATGAGCGCGGCCATGCGCAGCGGCTCGTGGAAGCGCACGAAGACGACATACGCGGTGAGGGCCATGAGCGCGTACGCCGCAACGAGCCCCGCGAGCCACGTGAGCACGCGGCCGGTCGCTCCCGCCGCCGAAGAGCCGCCGCGCCACAGGGCAAAGAGCTCCTCCCACGGGCGGGCCGCGAACCCTGCCGCGCGGGCCTCGAGGCGCACGAGACGTGAAAGGGCGAGCAGGACAAAGGACGCGGCGAGCAGGAGCCCGAGCGTGACGAGCAGCTCGGCGCCCGCGGTCGCAGCCGCGCGGCCGGTGCCGATGGAACGCGCCGCCCGTGCGAATGTGACGATCCCGGCCACCGCGGCGACGGTCGTGGACGCGGCCAGGAACGGGAGGGTGAGGTCCGCGTCGGCTCGCTTCCTGATTGAATCCGCCATCAGACCACCTCTACCGGACTTCGCCGTCAGGCGCGAGAGCCGAGGCCACGGCAACGGCGAGGAGCTTGACCGGAGGTCGGCCTTCCTCCCCCGGTCCCACGCACGACGGGCAGCCGCGCGCGCACCCGCAGCCGCGTACGAGGCGCAAGGTGTCGGCGAGCGCGGCCGGCAGCTCGTCGTAGAGACGCGCTGCGAGCCCCACGCCGCCCGCGGCCGCGTCGTACAGGAAGAGCGTGGGCCCGGGCGCACCACGCACCACGAACGACAGATCCCGCGCGTCGCACATCAGGCGCAGGGAGGCGATCTGGTGCAGCGCGTGGCCGAGCCCTTCGAGGCCGGCGGCCAGATCGCCCTCGGGGCCGTGCTTGAGCCCGGGCACAGCGGCCGCGTCCGGCGCGAGCCACACGGCCTCGGTGTCCATGGAGAGCGGAGGCAAGCTCACCGGGCCCATGCCCAGGTTCTCGTGGGTGTGGAACCGGATCTTCTTGAACGCCACCACCTCCTCGGTCACCCGCACGTCGCCGGTGGCCACGGCTCCGGCCGGAACCGCGCGTCGCTCGCGCTCCTCAAGGACGCTGACGTCCGCGTGGCACACGGGCGCGGTGTAATAGACCGGATCCACGGGCCGCACGTGGGCACGCCGCGCCTCGAGGTCGAGCCGCGTCACCTCGAACGTTTCGCCTTCGTGCTGGTACACGGCCTGCTCGTGCAGCTCGAGGCGCGCGCGTCTGCCGTCCACGTCCGCGAGCGGCTCGCCCGACTCCTCGCCGACGACCGTGACGCGCGACTCGCCCGCGCTGCGCAGGCTCACCTGTGCGGCCGCGAACGCCGAGCCGATGTCGTAGTAGCGATCGCCCGACAGGGACAGGCGACCCTCGTCTGCAAGGCACTCGAGCGCGGCCTCGGTGTCGGAGGCCTCAAGGCTTCCGAAGCGCTCGCCCTTCGGGAACGGCAGCTCGAAGGCCGCGCAGGTGAGATGGGCGAGGAGCACCTCCACGTTGTCCGGGGCCACCAGCGCCGCCTCGGGCGACGAGCCGGTGAGGTACGCGGGCTCGCGGGCCAGGAACTGGTCGAGCGGGCCGGGACCGGCCACGAGCAGGCTGAGGCTCGGGCCGAAGCGGCGGCCGGCGCGCCCCCCGCGCTGGTGCAGGGCCGCGATGGTGCCCGGGTAGCCGGCCATGACCACCGCGTCGAGCGCGCCCACGTCGATGCCCAGCTCCAGGGCGTTGGTGGCCACCACGGCGTCGAGCACGCCGTCGCGCAGGGAGGTCTCGATCTCGCGGCGCAAGGAGGGCAGGTAGCCGCCGCGGTAGCCACGAACGCGTGATGGATCACGGCCCTCGCTCGCGAGCCGGTCGCGCAGGTAGCGCAGGCAGATCTCCACACTTTGCCGGGTCTGGCAGAAGACGAGGGTCTTGACGCCGGCCGCCACGAGGTCGGCCGAGAGCCGGGCCGCGGCCTTGATCGCCGAGCGCCTGATGCCGAGCGCCTCGTTCGCGAAACCCGGGTTGTAGACCATGAACGTGCGCGGGCCGGACGGCGCGCCGCTTCGCGAGACGAGCGTCACTTCCCGGCCGAAGAGCGTCGCGGCCAGATCGTCCGGGTTGCGGATTGTGGCCGACGACGCGGCGAAGACCGGCTTCGAGCCGTGGAACGCGGCCACGCGCCCGAGCCTGCGCATCACGTTCGCCACGTGGGAGCCGAACACGCCCCGGTATTGGTGCAGCTCGTCCACCACCACGAGCCCGAGGCGCGCGAAGAACGGCGCCCACCTGGTATGGTGCGGCAGGATGCCCGTGTGCAGCATGTCCGGGTTGGTGATGACCACGCGCGCCGAGCCGCGGATCGCGCGGCGGTGATCCGCGGGCGTATCGCCGTCGTACACGGCCACCGCGGGCGCGAGGCCCGACGCTTCCATGAGGGCGCGCACGGCCTGCTCCTGATCGCGGGCCAGGGCCTTGGTGGGAAAGAGGTACAAGGCGCGCGCCTCGGGATCGCGGGCGAGCGCGCAGAGCACCGGCACGTTGTAGCACAGGGTCTTTCCCGAGGCCGTGGGCGTGGCCACCACCACGCTGCGGCCGCGCTCGATGAGCTCCCATGCCTCGACCTGGTGCGCGTACGGCTTCCCGGCGCCAAGGGCGGCGAGCGCCCCCGCGACCGCCTCGGGCACGAAGTCCGGGATCCGGGCGTGCGACGCGGCCCGCGGGAGAGAGGTCACGTCCACGGCGAAGCGTGCGCCGTCGCGGCCTTGCGTCCACCCGTCGATCACCCTTCGCAGGGCCGTCCCCCGCTCGTCGCGCTCGCCTGTCACGGCACGCATGGTATCGGCCGCCCGCGGGGTGTCAATCGCTCGGGGGACCGGCTTGATCGCGGGAGCGGCCCTGTGCTAAGAATTCCCGGCTCTTTGGGCGATTGACTCAGCGGTTAGAGTGCCGTCTTCACACGGCGGAAGTCCCCAGTTCGAATCTGGGATCGCCCACCAGGACCCCTCGGAGAACCGGGGGGTCTTTTTTATTCGCGTCGGCCTTGACGCCCGACCCGTCCGGCATAGAGAGTGGCGCCATGAGGCAGGCCCGAGATCAGCACGCCCCCCTTGCCCCGACGCCGCCCGGCGCGGCCGAAGAGTTCGTGGCGGCCATCGAGGCGGCCACGGGCGGGGCGTCGCCCGCAGCGTTCGGGGATCCCATGGACGCCGCGCGCGTGAAGGAGGCCTTCGACCTCCTGCTCCTTTCCGAGCGGCCCGACCGGGGCCTCGAGGTGCTGGTGCGCAGCCGTGTCATGGAGGCGGTCCTGCCCGAGGCTGCGGCCATGGTGGGGTTCGGCGAAGGCGTGCGGCACAAGGACGTGTGGACCCACACGCGCAAGGTCGTGCGCCAGTCGCCGCCCAGGCCCGACGTGCGCTGGGCCGCGCTCCTGCACGACATCGGCAAGGTGCCCACGCGCAGGTTCGAGCCGGACGGCCAGGTCCACTTCATCGGCCACGCCGAGGTGGGCGCGCGCATGTTCGATCGCATCGCCCGCCGTCTGCCGTTCCCCGAGGCGTCGCGCGAGCGCGTGCGGTTCCTGATCGCCGCGCACCTGCGTGCCTCGGCCTACGAAGAGGACTGGACCGACGCGGCCGTGCGCCGCTTCGCGCGCGAGGCGGACGAGGCCCTCGCGGATCTGCTCGACCTGTCGCGGGCCGACATCACGAGCCGCCACGCGGAGAAGGTGCGCCGCGGCCTCCTGCAGATCGACCTGCTCGCGCGCCGCGTGGAGGAGGTGACCGCCGCGGACGCGAAGCTTCCTCCCCTGCCGACCGGGCTCGGCACCGCGCTCATGGCGGGGCTCGGTCTCGCGGCGGGGCCGGGGCTCGGTCGCCTCATGCGCGCTCTTTCCGCCGAGGTGGACGCCGGGCGCCTCGAGGCGCGGCGCGAACACGCCTACTATGTGGAAGTTGCGGGCAAGAGCGGGGAGTTGCTCGCCCTCACCGACGAAGGGAGCGCACGATGACGAGGGATGAGGCATTCGATCTTGTGAAGGGGCGCCTCGGTGAAACGGCCACGCTCGCACATTGCCTGGCGTGCGAGGCCTGCATGCGAATGCTCGCCGCCCGGCTCGGCGCGGACGTGGAGACGTGGGGCCTTGCGGGCCTCGTGCACGACCTGGATCTCGACGAGTGCGAGGGCGATCCGGAGCGGCACGCGGTCGTGGGCGCCGAGATCCTGCGACAGCGCGGGGTCGCGGAGGAGATCGTGCACGCGGTGCTCGGGCACAACAACAAGGTCGAACGCACGAGCCTGCTCGACAAGGCCCTGTGGGCCGTGGATCCCACCACGGGCTTCATCACGGCCGCGGCCCTCATCCGCCCGTCGCGCAGCACGAGCGACCTCGAGGTCTCGAGCGTGAAGAAGCGCATGAAGGACAAGCGCTTCGCGGCCGCCGTGAACCGCGACCAGATGCGCGCGTGCGCCGACATCGGCGTCGACTTCGACGAGTTCCTGGGCCTGTGCATCAAGGCCATGGACGGCGTGCGCGATCGGATCGGCCTCGCCGGGGCCGCGTGATCCACCCTCTTGTGTTGCTCTTCGGTCAGGCCGGGAAGGGGCTCACACGACCCCCTCGAAGCTCGCCGGGGCCGCGGCGGCGAGGGCGGACTTCAGCGCCGCGTGGCCTGGCAGGCGGCCGAGGTGCTCGCGCACGAGCGCGAACGAGCGATCCACGTACGGCAGGAACGACGGGTTGCCCTTGACGCGGTCGATGAAAACGAACCTCCCGCCGTCCTTGAGCTTGCGCTGCACGGCCACGAGATCGAACTCGCGGCCAAGATCCGCGGCCAAGATGCCCGTCTTCTCGGCGTAGCGCGCGATCGTGGCGCGCCGAAGGGCCTGCGGGATCTCGATGTACGAATCGCACAGGAGCGCCACGAGATCATAGACGCGTGGGCCCGCGAGAGCGTCCTGGAAGTCGATGATCGCGAGACTCGCGGGACAAGGCATGTCGCCGATCACCATCAGGTTGCGCGACTGGTAGTCGCGGTGCACGAAACCCACGGGCAGGGCCGCGATCTCGGCCGTGAGCGTGTCGAAGGCCGCGTCCAGTGCGGCGCGCACGCCCGCGTCGAGCGGCCTTCCGGCGAGAGCCTCCGCGCCCCACTCCCGGTAGTGATCGAGCTCCCATCGCACGAGCGCCGCGTCGAAGGCGCGCGTGGCCGCGATGCTGTCCCTGGGCATGGGCCACATGCGCGCGTGCATGGTCGCGAGCAGATCCGCGGCCGCGCCGTACCACGCGCCCATCTGATCGGGACGCGCCGCGAGCCTCCTCTCGAGCGTCTCGTCGCCCAGATCCTCGAGCAGCACCGCGCGTTCGGGCACCGCGTCGAGCAGAATGCGCGGCACGCGCAGGCCGGCCGCTGCCAGATGGCGTCCCACGTCGAGGAACGGCAGCTCCGCGGGCGCGGCGCCTGACACGACCTCGTCGCTGCGCGTGGCCTCTTCCGGAAGCTCCATGACCACGATCGAGCGCGGTCTCGTGCCGGGCGCGAGCGTGAGGCGGTGGTAGCGGCGGCTCGAGGCGTCGCCTTTCAAGGTCTTGAGCTCGAACGCGGGCGCCGGAGCCGCGAGCATGCGTGACAAGAGAGGAGAGAAGAAGTCCATGGAGTGGAGCATACGGGAGGCGACCCGGGCCGTGTCCAGAAACCGGCCGTGGCTACGGACCGTGCAAACGTTGACCTGATGTGAGATTATGTAATACAATGTAGTTGAATGAAGGTTAATGTCATGAAGAAGGAGGCTGCCATGAGGAAACGGTACGAGACGCGGAAGCGGGCGCGGGTCGCCATGGAGGTCATCACCTCGTCGTGGGACGACGCCCTCGAGTTCGAAACGAGCGACATGAGCCCGCAGGGCGCGTTCGTCCAGAGCGAGATCCTGCCCACGGTGGGGGAGCACATCGTGTGCGTCTTCACCCTCGAGGGCACGAAGCGGGAGTTCGCGCTCTTCGGCGAGGTGGCGCGCGTGAACCTGCGGCGCAGGCGCTCGGACTACGGACGCCCCGGGTTCGGCGTGAGGTTCCTTGACGCCACGCCCCTGGACCGGCTCGTCATGCGGCACTCGCTCGGTCGCATGTTGCCACAGGTGCCGGCCTTTTCGCGCGTCGCCTGAGCGGTCGTTTCTTTGACCGCGCCCCGGGCCAAACGGTAGAACCGTGACCATGGACGCTCTCTTCCGGTTCGCGCGGGCCGCGATCCCGCTCGCCCTCCTGGCGACCGCCGCAGTGGCGGTTCCGCTCAAGGTCTTTGATCCGCGCGGGCTCGAGCGCGTGGAGCGCCTGCGGCGCGAGCTCACCGTCATGAACGAGACCAACGGCCGCTTGAAGCGCGAGAACGAGTCGCTCAAGCAGGAGATCCGGGCCTTCCGCTCGGATCCGGGCTACATCGAGAAGGTCGCGCGCGACGAGCTGGGCATGGTGGGCCCGGACGAGGTCATCTACCAGTTCCCCGAGGAGCCCGCTTCGAGCGCGTCCGAGCCGCCCTGAGCCGCGCGCATGACAGTGTTGCGGTCTTGCCACAGCGATTCCCGTTCCTTGCCTCGATTCCCTTGAAATTTCCTCTTCGGATCGCGTGGCACATGCCTTGCAAACCCCATGATGAGATTTTATCGGTTGTGATAGTTCTTGATGGGGCGAACGGTGCCATCGTACCCTCGGGACATCATCGCAGGGGCAGGAGGCGCACATGAGATATCAGGGGCTCGTCGGGTCCGCGGTCTTAGTGGCTGCGTTCCTCGTCCTCGTCCCGTCCTGGGCCGGGGCCGAGGACAAGCCCATGGGCGTTGTGGTGCTCGTCAAGGAGCGCGAGGTCGTCTTCGACCAGGGCACGGACCAGGGGGTCAAGGCCGGCGACAAGGTGAGGTTCTACAGGAGGGTGGTGGTGCACCATCCTGTCACCGGCGCCACCATCGAGGACAGGTTCGCCATCGGCGAGTCCAAGGTGGACGAGGCGAGCACGCTCCTTTCCGTGGTCCGCCAGATCAAGGGGTTCACGAAGAGCCCGGAGGTCGGCGACTTCGCGGAGGTCGTGGACGCCGCGGCCGCCAAGCCGGCCAAGGCCGAGGCAAAGGCCAAGGAATGCCCGGTCGCGGCTTTGGCGCCGTGCCCTTTGGCCGTGGCCGATCCGGAGATGGAGGCCCTGCTCGCGGCGTTCCGCGACGGCGCGGGCAAGCCCATCGACGTCCGTCGTGACCGGTACTTCCAGTTCCTGCTCAAGTACCCGAACGGCAAGTACGGCGACAGCGTGGGCCGCGAGATCGCATGGCTCAACACCCAGCAGGACGAGGCGGGGAGGCTCGAGGCGGCGCGTCGCTCGGGCGTGGCCGCCCCAAGCCCGGAGCGGGGCGTGCGCGTCTATCACTCCGAGATCCCGGCCGTGGAGACGGGTGACCCGGTCAGCATCGTCGTGGCGGTGGTGCCTCCGGTGCGCGTCGCGATCGCCCGGACGCTGGTGCGGCGAGCGGGCGAGAAGACATTCGAGGCTCTGCACATGGAGCGCGACGGCGACTTCTACTTCCGGGCGCGCGTGCCCGCGGCCCTCGTCAAGAGCAAGGGACGCATCGAGTACTTCGTGGAGATCGTGGACGTGGACGACCACGTGTCCGCCATCGTCGGCACGGCGCTCGAGCCCAAGCGCATCGCGGTGAGCGAGCCGGTGGACGACTCGCCGATCCGGGTGGGGCGTTCGTCGGCCACGGTCAACTTCGAGTACGTGAACTTCGACAAGCGCGGGAACGTGGATGACGAGTACCTGAGCTTCGAGGCCGACTTCTTCTACCGCTTCTTCACGTTCCTGTACGGGCTGCGCATGGGCGTGGGCATCTTCGACGGCAAGGGCGGCGAGCTCAAGGACATCGAGATCGACAAGAGCAACTCCTACGATCTGGCCGTGAACTACGGCTACCTGGAGCTCGAGTTCGAGATCGTCAAGATGTTCCATTTCATGGTGCGCGGGCTCGCCGGAAACCACCACCACGACTCCGAGGACAAGGGCACGGCCGTGGGCGTGATGGGCATCGAGGGCGGCGTGCGCATCGGCGAGGAGCTGAAGACCAACCTGGTCCTGGCCGGCTCGTTCTTCCAGGATGTCGGGTACGAGGCGCGCATCGCCTTCACCCTCGGCATCTTCGAGCGCTGGCCGATCATGGTCGAGGGGCTCGTGACCAGCCTGCCGGTCAAGGAGTCGTCGCTCGGCCTGCGGCTGGTGGTGGGCGCCGGGTACCGGTTCACGGACTGGCTGGCGGTCATGCTCATGGGGAGTTGGAACGGCCGGACGATCGACCATACCGGCCCGGGCGGCGGCGGCAGCGTCGTCCTGTCCTGGTAGGAGGTGAGGGCGATGAAACGGCGAATTGTCAGCATTGTGCTCCTGGCCCTTGCGGCCCCGGCCCCGGCCTTGGCGCAGGACGCGGGGTTGCAGGACGCGGGCCCGGCCGAGGCGGCTCCCGCTCCGCCTCCCGCGCCCGAGAGCAAGGCAAAGCCCGAGAAGGCGGAAGGCGAGGCTCGCGTGCCGCCGACCCTGTTCTTCCACACGCCGCCGTCCACGGCCCTGCCCGGCGAGGTGTTCGAGATCCGCGGCGATCTGCAGCAGGGGATGAACAAGGAGCGCTTCTTCGTGCGCTACCGCATCGTCCCCAAGGGCGAGTGGAAGGCCGTTCCCCTGCGCCGCGCCGCCGAGGGCGGGGTGGTGGCCATCGTGCCGGCCAAGGACATGCAGCCCCCGGGCATCGAGTACTACGTGGCGAACCTGCCACCGGATCCGCAGGGGCAGCCCGAGCTCAGGCCCGAGGAGAGCAAGGGGCCGCTCGCGAACGAGACGCGCAACTTCGGCTCGCCCGAGCAGCCGCACCGCGTGCTCGTCCACGGGTTCACATCGGAAACGCTCTACGAGAAGCGTCTGGCCGACCACCAGGGGCACCTCTCGCGGCTCGCGGGCGGCTACGGCTACTCGAACTTCGGGCGGCACCTCGTGACGCACGACGATCCGATAAACGCGCGCGAGCCGGACGTGACGACCGAGGAGAACGGCAAGACGGTCGAGTGGGACAAGAGCTCCGAGCACAATATCTACCACGAGATCACGCTGACCTATACGTACCGCTTCCTCACCTATCTCTACGATCTGTCCGTGCAGATGGGCGCGCTGGCCGAGAGCCCGTCCGACTTCGACATGTTCACGAACACCTCCGGCAAGTCGAAACCGGGCATGTACTACATCTCGCCCTCGGCGCAGCTCGAGTTCTTCAAGTACTTCGGCGCGACCGTGCTGTTCCGGCTGGGCATCTCGGACGACGGGTTCGAGGGCGGGGCGGGGGGCTCCTTGCGCGTGGGGCGCGTGGCCGGCACGCGCGTGGACGTGGGCGGCGAGTGGATGAGCCGAGCCGGCGGTCGCTTCTTCCTGCGCTTCGGGTGGGACACGGTGCCGCACCTGCCCATGGCGATCACCATCGAGCGCACCCAGTGGTACCACCGCGACATGTGGGGCAACCGGCTCTTCTACGAGATCGGGTGGGACATCTACGGCGGCTTCGGCATCAACGCGCGCATCGGCTACGCGGCCCGGGACGAGAGCACCAACGGCTCGGTCGTGGCCGGCGGCGGCGCGTCCATGGAGTTCTAGATGGGAAGGATCGCGCTCGTCGCTCTGTCGGCCGCGATCTTCGCGACCGCGACAGCGTCGTACGGCCAGGTCGCGATCATTCCGTCGACCGGCAATCTGGCGCCGGCGGACCACGCATCGATCAATCAAGCCATGCGCGCGGCCGCGGTGCGGACGGGCCACGGGCTGATCGCGGACAGCGCGGTGCTTGCGGCCCTCGCCGGCCGGGCGACGCCGCCCTCGTCCCCGGCGGAGTTCGCCGAGATGGGCGCAAAGCTCGGCGCCTCGACCGTGCTCGTGGTGAGCGCGGTGAGCGCCGGCGATCAGGTGGTGGTGCTGATCCAATCCGTGGGCGTCGCGAACGGGCAGGCCACGACCGTGTCGAAGACCTGCGATGGGACCGAGGCGCCAGCCACGGTGGATCGGATTGTTGCGGACATGCTGGGCGCGGTGCCCCGTCCCGCCTTGCCCGCACCGGCAGCGGTTCCCGCGCCGGTCTACCGGGCTCCTCCTCCTCAGACTGTCTCCAAAGCGCCACCTCCGCCTCTGCCCGACATCGAGGGAAGGCCGTCGCGTCACCATCGTTCCCCATCGGCGAGAGGCTCCGATGGTCGGCGCATCGGTGCCGTCTTCGGCATGGACGTGGGCCTTCAGGCGGGCATGTACGGCATCTTCGCCTACGTGTGGGCCGTGGAGGGCCACAACCTCGACGAGGACTTCCTGGCGCTGGCCCTCTCCTACACGGCCATCACGCCTCTCGTGGACGCCCTCGCCGGATGGGGCCTGTCCCTGCACAGCCAGGTCTACGACAGCTCGCTCGCGGCCATGCTCGTCGGCGCTTACTCCGGCGCGGCGGTGGCGCTCGCGGCGGCCCTTCTCTATTGGTACAACTCCAGCGATCCCGTGGGCGCCGCGTTCACCGTCGTCATCTTTCCGCTCGTCCTGCCCCCCGCGGGCGCGGCCATCGGCTACGCCGTGGGTCGCAAGCGCAAGCCCATGGTTTTCGACGCGCTCGCGGGCCGCGTCGAGATCGGCCTGCCCGTGCCCGTGGCCATGCGCTCCATGGACGGCACGAACAAGATCGTGCCGGGCGTGTCGGTGTGGCGCATGGCTTTCTGAGCCCGGCGTCTCCTCCTTGATCCTCCATCGAAAAACAACACCCCGCTCTCGGGCCTGGATCGATTGTGTCCCCGGACCCGACCGGGTCGGTCGAGGGAATCAGACGGACGCCGACGCCGACGCCGACGGGACGAAAACACGGGACATCCGGACAGCAACAAATGTGACAATAATTCGTCCTTCGCCAGCGTTTTTATGCTTGTGGCCGAAGTTTCGTGCTTGGTACCCTGAAATGAACAGACTCGACAAACCCGGAGGGAAGCGATGGGCCACACGACGTTTTGGCGTTCAGGCACACGGGCGGAGGTTCTTGGGGCTTCTTGTAGCGGAACCTTGGTTGCGGCTGTCGTGAGCGCGCTTCTCGTCGTCGCCTTCGCGACGAGCGCCGAGGCCGGGACCGTGCTCTTTTTCAAGGACCACACGGACTACTCGGCGTGGATGGAGACGAACGGGCACGAGATCTGGGCCGGGCCCGCGTCGTCGACCAACCCCGAGGACGGGACATGGATTC
>JAQTNF010000074.1 GCA_028713995.1 Deltaproteobacteria bacterium
CGGCCACATGGTGATCCTCCACGAACGCGGCCACGGAGAAGCGCCACACGTTGCTGCGCTGGCGCTCCATCTTGCACTCCATCTCCACCTTCTCGCCGGGCCGGAGCGACCTGCGGAACTTGAACTTGTTGATTCCGAGCAGGGTCGGCACCTTGGTCCCGGGATCGAACTGCTCCGTGGCCCAGGCGAGGATGCAGCAGCTCTGGACCAGGGCCTCGACCAGCACGGTCCCCGGCAGCAAGGGGAGCCCGGGGAAATGCCCCGCGAACGCCGGCTCGCAGACGGTCAGGTTCTTGACGGTCACGATGCGCGCGCCGGGCTCGATCTCGAGGATCCGATCGACGAGCAGCGCCGGCGGTCCCTGCGGCAGGATCCGGAGGATGGAATCGACCTCGACGATTTGCGTCCGTTCGTTCATGGGCCCTCTTTCTCGTCGGCGCCTTCGCCCGCATCCCTCGCAAGCCGCGCCATGATCCGCAGCCAGGTCAGGCGGGGGAGCGCCGGATATCCCGCGACCTCGCCGCCCGCCGGCACGTCGCCCACAACGCCGCTGCGGGCCGCGACGCGCGCCCGCTCGCCGATGGTCAAATGATCCCCGACCCCGGCCTGGCCTCCCAGCATAACGTCATCGCCGACCACTGTCGAGCCGGCGAGCCCGGCCTGGCCCGCCACGAGCACGCGCTTTCCGATGCGCGCGTTGTGCCCCACCTGCACCAGGTTGTCGATCTTGCTCGCGACGCCCACGACCGTGGCGCCGAGCGTGGCGCGATCGACGCACGTGTTGGCGCCGATCTCGACGTAATCCCCGATCACCACCCGCCCGACCTGTCGCACCTTGACCGGCCCGTCCGGCCCCGGCGCGAAGCCGAAGCCCTCGTGGCCGATCACCGCGCCCGGGCCCACCCGCACGTGACGCCCGAGCTCCGCCGCGCCGCAGATGATCGCGTTCGGCCCGATTGAGCATCCCTCGCCGATGACGGCGCCCGCTTCGACCACGGCCCCGGGCCCGATCCACGCGCTCTCGTGCACGCGCGCCCCGGGGTCGACGAACGCCCGCGGATGCACGCCGCGCGGCTCCTCGCCGGGCGGGTGGAAGATGTCGATGAGCGCGGCGAGCGCGAGCACCGGATGGTCGTGGACGATGGCCGCGGGCACGCCGTGTTCGAGGGCATGTTCCGCGAGAGCCGGCGGCGCGAGCACGGCCGCGGGCACGACCGACATCTGGAACAGATAGCGCTTGCGGAGCAGCGGGCAGATCGCATCCGGCCCCGCCTCGTCAATCGCCGCGAGCCGCGCGACCTCGATCCCGGTCCGGCCGACGGCCTCTGCACCCACGCACCGGGCAAGCTCCTCGATGAGAAACGGCATGATTCGAAAGTACGTCAACGGGGCGGAGAATGGAACCACGGTCCTCCCTCGGCTCTTTTCAGGGGCCCTCTGCCCCTGGCGGGAGTCGCTGTTCCGAACCCGCATTTTCCACGCAACTTTCCTCCCTGATCGGCCGATAGAGCGTTCATGGGCAGCCGCATCCGGGTCGTGGAGCCGAATCTCGTCTACAGCGCCACGCAGCGCTGCAACGACCGGCAGTTCCTCTTTAGACCCGACCACAACCCTGCTCACCCGCTCCTGCACATCGACTGCCCGCCCGAGGCGCTCGATCCCACGAGCCCCGTCATCCCGGTCCCGAGCACCATCAACGTCATCGGCGCCAGCGCCGCACGCGCGCTCGCTCTGCATCCCCTGAGCCTTCACTGGCTCGACGGCAACCTGAACCACATCCACGACGGCGTGTCGGTGAACATCGATCAGATCGGCGACCTCGCGCCGTTCTTCCGCGACTTCCTGAGCGCCGTGGCGCGCGGCACGAACCGACTGCTCGAACGCACGAACCACGTCTTCGGCGGCCGCTATCACATGGAGCCGTGCCTCGATCTTCCCTCGGCCGAGCAGCAGCTCGTGTACGCGCTCACCAATGCGGTCAAGGATGGTGCGGTGGAGCGCGTCTCGGAGTCGCCGTTCTTCTCGACGTACCGTCATCTCGCGTTCGGCGAGCCGCTCATGTACTGGCGCATCGACTGGGAGGCGTTCTGGGCCGCGGGCGGTCCGCGCAAGAAGAGCCACAAGCCCAAGGACTACCTGCGCTGGGACACGCTCGAGCTCGCCCCGCTGCCCGGCTGGGAGAGTCTGACGATCCCCCAGCGCCAGACCCGCGTGCGCAGGCTGGTCCGCGACGTCGAGGAGGGAGTTGCGGATCGTCGCCGGGCCGAGGGCCGCATCGTTGTTGGCGTGCCGCGCTTGTACGCCCTGAGCCCGTTCGAACGCCCGAAGAACCCGCCGGACGACGGCCCTCAGCCGTTGTGCCACGCGAGCGATCCGGAAGCGCATCGCGGCTTCAAACGCCGCTGGCGCGAGCTCCTGCACGAGTACCATAAGGCGTCGATCGACTACCGCGCCGGATATCACGAGCGCGAGTTCCCGGAGGGCACGTACCGCCCGCCCATTGTGACGATCTACACGTCATCCCGGTTGTAGCGAGCCAACCACAGAGCTTCCCCAACCGTTTTTCGCCGGATCGTCCTGATCCCATCGCCGACGTGTGTCTTGCGAGCGCCTCGACGGTCCTTCGGCCCTGAATCGAACGCTCTTCAGCCATCCATTTTTTCGGTTCCATGCCGAATCGAATGTGAGCTCGCGTCAAATCGCGCTCGTTTCCTCCACCGGCAACGGATCTTTCAAATAGCCTACCGAGGGGCCAGCGAAGGATTTCAGTGAGTATGAGCGGCAACGGGGGAGTATGAGCGGCAATGGGGGGACCATCAAACGCTGATCGTTTACTCGTCCCGCCGACTCGCCACGCTGCGCAGGAACACGTCGATCTCCGTCAGGCGATCGAGCTTCCGCGCAAAATCGAGGAACGCGGGGTAGTCGGCCGGCTCCACGCGCTCGGCGTCGAGGTCGGCGTCGAAGGACACCCAGAGCTTCGAGCCGTCAAGAGCCGCGCTGCGCGACGCCCTGCCGAACCGGCTCTCGATCTTCGCGGCGGACGGCACGCGCGCCGCGACCCCGGGAGGAAGCTCGAGGGTCGCCTTGACCGACTTGTGGATGCGCGAGTCGACCACGAGCGCCGTGGTTCGCGAGGCCAGCCCGCCTACGCGCTCGACGAGCGTGATCGGGAACGGGAGCTTGAGGGTCACACCGTCGCCCTCGGGCCTCACGAAGCGCGGCACGCGCACCGTGTAACGCAGCACGAGCGGCTTGTCCGGATCTCCGAGCCCGTCCGCCTCGAAGCTCTCGAGGGCGCCGCCCGGCAGGGTGCGCGACATGTAGCCCTCCTGCACGGTGCGGCGCACGTCGTCCGCCGCGAGACGGCGCAGATCCGCGCGCCATCCCGCGGCCAGGACCCCGGTCAATGTCTCTACGATCCGAAGCCGCGCGGACCCGTCTTCCGAAAGGCTCGCCACGAGCTCCACGTCCTCACCATCGCGCGGCACCGCTCCCCCGTCCGTGCGCGCCATTTCTCCCGTGTCCACGAACAGCGCCTCGGAAAACCGCGTCTCGGGCGGCAGATACCCGTACGACGCGCCGTCGTCGTCCGTGCTCACCCACCCGTCGCCGTCCACGTGGAGCGCCACCCGGTCGTAGAGGCCGAGCGCCGGCGCCGCTTTCGGCGTGGCGTCCGCGCCCGCGGATCTCACGATCGCGAGCCGCGAGCCGTACCCCGCGGCGGCCAGCAAGGCCTTGAGCGCGCGCACCCGGCTCCCGGCGCGCCGGACAACAATGTGGCTCGCCTCCTCGAAGAGCCCCTCGTCGTCCTCAACGTTCTCCATCACCCAATGGTACAGGGCCGCGCGCCGCACTCGCCCGTCGCTCCCGTCCACGCCCGCGAGCGCCTCGGCCACTGCGGCCGCCACGTGACGGCTCGGCCTGTCGCGGGCCGCGAGCAGATCGCGCATGCGGCCAAGCATGCCGCTTAAGGAGGCCGCCGCGAAGACGCGCACGGACGGAAGGAACTCGTCGGCCGCGGGCGACAGGGGCTCGGCCGCTCGCGGCATGGAGCCGCGCACCCGGAAAGAGAGAACGCGCAGATCGCCGGCCTCGAGCTCCTCCATGGGCGGACACGGTCCGCGGCGATCCACGGACACCTGCATGTCGCGCGGCACGACCACGAACACCTCGGAGCGGTGGAACGCGGTGCCGAAGTCCTGGAAATAGAAGCGGCCCGTGTCGAACCCGCCCGGCCAGACGGCGGACGGCGCCTCGAACTGCGCGTACTCCACATCGGTGAAGTCTCCGGGCGCGAGATCCGGCAGCGACACCGTGTCCTTGCCCGGCACGACCTCGGGCTCGAGCACGCGGCCGTCGGCCTTGACCGTGCGGATCGCGAGGATCCGCGCGTTGTCCGGGATGGAGACCTCGCCGCTGCGCTCGATCGCCTCGTCCGTGAGGAGCGCGGTGATGGTGTGCACGAGGATCGTGTCGGAGCCGTCGCGACCCACGAGGTGCACGGCCCGATCGAGGACGTAGGCCGCGGCCGTGTCGAAGCGCGCCCCGCTCGCCCGGAACTCCCGGATCGCGGCGAGCCCGTCCACGCGCAGCGACGCCCAGGAGACCTTGCCGTCGAGCGTCCCTTCCGCCTCCTCCAGGGCCGGGGCGGGGCCGGCGAGGAGCGCGAGGCCGCGATCGACGGCGTCGCGCGCCTCGGCCATGCGCCCCTCGGACGCCAGGGCATCCGCGAGCCCCACGCGCAAGGAAGCCTCCCCCGGCGCGAGGTCCATGGCTCGCCGGGCCGCGTCCACGACGCCCGCCACATCCCCCGCCGCGACCGCGGCCGTAACCACGTCGGTCTTGAGCGCCACGTTCGATGGCCTGCGCGCCGCCAGCCTCTCCCGCTCGGCCCGGGCCTCGGCAAAGCGCTCGGAGCGCGAGAGCTCCTCGGCGAGCGCGGGCTCGCAGCGATCGCAGGCAGCGAGCTTCCCGGCGACGCGCGCGGCGTCGCGCACCCTGCCCTGCTCCCGCGCCAGGGCCAGCTCGAAGGTGAGCGTGGCGCACGAGGACGGCATCAGCTTCTTCAGGACGTCGACCGAGGCCTGGGCTTCTTCGAGCCAGCCCTGCGACATGTGGACCTCACCCACGCGGCGCACGAGATCCGGCTCCCTCGGGCAGAGCCTTCGGCCTTCCTCGAGCAGCCCGAGCGCCTCCTCGAAGCGCCCCTCGCCGGCCTCGCGCTCGGCCAGGTACGCGCGCGCCGCAACGAGCCGCGGCTCGAGATCGACGGCCCGCCGCATGAGCCCGCGGGCCCGCTCAAGCGCCATCTCGCCCGGCAACGAAGGATCGTCGCGCGCCTCCTCGGCCGCCGCGGCCACGATCAGCGGCGCAAGCGCTCCCCCGACGCTTCCGAGGGTGTCGAGCAGGCGGGCGGCGCGCTCGTGATCGCCCCGCCACAGGGCCGAGCGCAGCGCCGCGAGGAGCGCGGATACGGAGCCGCCCTCGGCGCGCGCGCCGGAACGGATGCGGAGGTCCCCGACGGCCAGGGAGAAGACCGGCCGGCCGTCGTCCGGAGCGAGCCGTACCGTGACGGACGTGCGACCAGCGGGCAGCGCGACCTCGAACCAGGACACGCGCGGCTCGAAGGCGCGCCGCGGATCGCGCGTGAACACCACCTCGCCGTTCGCGCGGACGACGGCCGCGGACGAGGTCTCGAGGCGCATCCACACGCCGCCTGCGCGCTCCATGTCGATCTCGGCGCGCGCCCACGTGTTGCCGGGTCCGCTCACCGACGGATCCGAGGGCGCCACGTGGCACGTCTCTGAAACGACGGAACGAACCGGCGCACGGCCCCGACCCGGCCCGAGGTCCACCACCGCGGGCCACGGCGCGTCACTGTCGAGCGACCCCGCCGCGTCGAGCCCGGATATGCCCACCGGACCCACCGGACCCGCGGCCTTAAAGCTCGCCACGCATCCCGTGCGCCCGAGCGCCTCCTTCATTCCATCGGGTCCGGCCGTGCGCAGCGCCTCGCCAAGCGCCAGGGAACGCAGCTCGAACCAGGCCTCGGGAGGCAGCTCGCCCGGCCCCTCGTCGAGCCGCGCCTTGAGCTTCGTGAGCGCCCGCGCGAACCCTTCGACCCGATCGCGAAGCGTCACCACCCCCATGGCCGCGGCCTCTGCCTCGGCCTCGAAGCCGCGCCGCTCCCGGGCCGCGTCAATCGCCTCGACGTAATGGCCGAGCGCCTCGGACGGCATGCCCAGCTGGTCCTCCATGTCGCCGAGCAGGAACGAAGCCGCGGCGTCCCGCGGGTCGTTTTTCAGCACGTCCTCGAGGCACGCGCCGGCCTCGGCGAGGTTCCTCCCGGCGAGGCACGCGTCGGCGGGGCCGGTGCGATCGACTCGCGCGATCGCGCCCGCGCACCCGGCGAGCGCGAGGGCCGCGGTTGCGATGACGCGCCTCACGGTCGCCTCTCCATGGCGATCACCTGGTTCAAGGCCGCGTCCACGGCCCTGCAGAACTCCAGGAACTCCGGATACTCGGCGGCCGCCACGCGGTGCACCTCGAGCGAGAACGTCCTCTCGATCCGCACGGCGCGCCCTTGGACCCGCACCGCGACCTCGAGCCGCCCGAAGCGCGACGCGATCGACGCCGGCTCGGGCACGGCCGCGGGAACGAACCCGGCGGGTCCCTCCACGGTCGCGTTCCTCACCGCCACGGCGCGCGGTCCCACCACGAGATCGTGCGTGCGCCCCGGCAGCTTTCCGAAGCGCTCGAGCAGCCCGAGCCCCACGTCCATGGGAACCTCCACGCGCCCCTTTGACGCGCGGCCATAGCCCGGCACCGTCGCGCGGTAGGCGTACGCCACGGGCCGTTCCAGGTCCGCGAGCGATCCGAGGTCGAGGCCTTCGAGCCTCGCGCCCGGGAACGTGGCCGCGAGCGACGCCTCGAACCTCTCCTTGCGCGTGGCCAGGGCGCCGAGATCCCTGCGAAGGGCCGCGGCCGCCGCCCCACGAACCTCGATGCGCGCCTCGATCCGCGCGTCGCCGCTTTCCGAGGCCGCGATCCGCACGTCCTCGTCGAAGCTGCTCGCCTCCTTGGGCATGACCGGCGTGCGCTCGAGCACGGCCCCGCTCGCGGAAAGCCGCAGCGCGAGCGCGTCCTGGTCCTCGAACGGCAGGTCCGCGGAGCCGAAGTTTTCGGCCGTGCCGTCGAGCCACAGGCCGAGCGACGGCACGTAGGCGATGGCGTGGTTGAACACGGCCAGGGACGCGGGCTCCTCGTCCACGTCGCCCATCGAACGCGTGCGCACGAGCACGAACTCGGCCGCGATGCCGGCCTGCGCCAGCATGGTCACGAGCAGGGACGCCTTGTCCTTGCAGTCGCCGAACCCGCGCGAGACCACGAGCGGCGCCCGGTACGGCTTGTACCCGTGCACGCCGAATTCCAGCCCCACGTAGCGCGTCGACGTGACGACCCAGTCGTAGATCGCCGCGACCTTCGCCCGCTCGTCCCCGAGCCCGGCGGTGAGCTCCTGCACCTTCTCTCGGATGCGGGCGTCGGCCACCATGTCGTTGCGGATGAGCCCCTTGAACCACGCGCCGAGCTCGCGCCACGAGCGGAAGGTGGAGGCGTGCAGGTACGCCGCGTTCGAGGTCATGCCCGGCATGCCGCTCTCGGGCTTGACCGCCGGCACGTCCCGCGCCTCGAAGACCGTGGTCGCCACGCCGCCGTGTTCCTCCTGCCGCCTTTCGATCCCGGCCAGCGCCGGCGCGTTGAACGCGATTGCGCGCGAGACGGGCGCGAGGAGCGCATAGCGCCACAGGGTCTTGGGGCCGGGGCCCTCAATGTCGACCATGTCGCCGAAGTAGTCGTGGAACGCGTTGGCCGCGGCCGTGTCGTCGATCCGGTACGCGAACTCCGCCACGTCGCCCGGGAAGAGCGGCGGGAGCTGCACGACCTCGGCCGCCACGTCGTAGTAGAGGCGGTACCACGGCTCCGAGATGGGCACGATCTCGCGCGAGGTGGCGTTCTCGACCGTGCCGTCTTTTCGCAGCACGCGCGCGGCCACGAGCTGCACGCGCTGGCTCTCGGGCACGTAGCGGATCCAGTGCTCGCGCCAGGCCCTGGCGGATTCCATGTTCTTCACCTCGACCGCGATCTGCCGGAAGCGCGAGGCGAGGCCCGACTCGTGGACCTTCACCGCGGTCACGTCCGCGAGGTAACGCGAGCCCTCGTCCGTGGAACCGAGCCCGCGCGAGGCGAGCAGCGCCTCGGTCGGCACGACGAAAGGAGCCTCGAACCTGGGCGCGGGATCGAGGTGCGCGAGGGTGTCGGCGAGCCACGCGTCCTGGGGCTTTTTCGCGAGCGACCTGCGAAGCTCGGCCACTGCGTCCTTCGTGCGCCCGCAGCGCAGCAGGAAGAGTCCGAAAGCCTTCGAGGCCGCCGGATCGTCGGGCGAGATGCGTTCCGCCTCGCGCAGGATCGCCTCGGCGCGGGTCCTGTCGCCGCGGGCATCCTCGAGCTCGGCCGCGATGCGCAGGACGTCCCCGTCGAGAGGCGCGACGGCCCCGAGCGCGGCGAGGTGCCTGTCGAGCGCCGTGTCGTCGCCCCGGGCCAGCGCGGCACGGGCGCGGGACTCGTGGAGCGCCGTGTCGTCGAAGCGGCTGCGCAAGGCCTCGTCCTCGAGGCGCGCGACCTCGGACGAAAGGCCCGCGGCCCGGGCGAGCGCGAGGGTGAGCGCTGTGAGCGCGGGGTTCGAGGGGTTCCTGGCGAGCGCGTCCGCGGCGCGCGCGTGCGCCCACATGGGAAGGCCCGAGCCGGCCCGCGCCCGCAGCACCACATCGAGCGCCTCGGAATCGTCCGGGTACGCGGCGAGCACGCGATCCGCAAGAGGCAGGGCCGCGCGCGGCTCGGATCCTTCTGCCACGAGGCGGGCCACGGCCGCGAGGACCTCGGCCGAGCGCGGGGCAGCGGCCTTGGCCTTGGCGAGCGCCTGCCTCCTGCCGTTGTCGTCGAGGGCCAGGGCCGCATACGCGAGGCACGAGTCGGCCGAGGGCGCCCCCTCGCACGCGGCGCGCGAAAGGTCGCGGGCGTCGTGCCCGTTCGGATCCGCGGCGCCGGTCGCGGCCATGTAGCGGGCCGCGGCGAGCGCGGCTTGCAGGTCGCCCGGATCCTTGCGCGCGCGCGCGAGCAGCGCCTCGAGCGGCCGCGGGAAGGTCGCGCGCCCGACCCCGGTCACGAGGCGCGCGTACACGGCGAGCTCGGGCCGCGACTCGCTGCACACCTTGATGACGAGCCTGTTCGAACCCTTGTGCACGCTCACCAAAGCCGCGGACCGATCCGGATCGGCCGTGCGGTACGCGTCGTCGGCGAGCGCTCGCGCGCCGTTCCAATAGGCCCGGAAGGCACCTGACGCGCCGATGCGCAGCTCGGCCTCGGACGCGCGCGGCGACTCGATCGACGCGACCGCGTAGGCGCACGCGGCAGCGTCCGGCTCCACCATGTCGTCGAGCTCGAGCAGGCCGAAGGGCGCCGCGTCCTTTGCCTCGCGCCACGAGACCGGGCCGGCCTTCCCCTCCATGGGTGCGTTCGCATCCGCCGCGCCGGCGATCGCCGCGTCCGCCTCGAACGCCGAGTCGAGCCCGGTGCCGCCCTCGTTGTCGAACGGTCCGGCCACGGTCCAGTCCTGGATGAACCCCATCCTCGAGAAATCGGCGCGAGCGCCCGCGGGATCCCCGGTCCGAAGCTTTGCCTCAGCCAGCAGGAACTCGGCCCGCTCGCGCGCCGCGGGCGAGGCCCTCCGGTTCTTGGCGGCCTTCCCGAGCATTGCCACGACCGGCGCGGGCCCGGCCGTGTCCCACAGGGCCCACATGTCGAGCACGCGCTGCTCCGCGTCGATCGTGCCCGGCGACCGGGCGAAGCCCTTCTCGAGATCGGCCAGCTTCTCCCGCGCGCGGCTCGGCGCGCCCTCCCCGGCACCTGCCGAAAGCGCCACGGCGAGCGTCAGGAGGGCCGCGAAAATCGGGCGTCCACGCATTTCGCGACGATAGGCGAGCCGGGACGGGACGGTCAAGGACGCGCCGGGCAGGACGCAGCGGATATCGCGGCGGCACCGCCGTTCGCCGCTCACGCCGCCGCTCGCGAAAGAACAAAACCAAGAATCCACGCGGCTCCCCGCGTTGGCCCGATGATTGCTCCTTTATCGTCGCTCGAGGGAGGCGACACATGGGCGGTCGCGAAGCCGCGCTTTTCGACGATATCCGCAGGCTCGTCGACGGTGCCCGGGCATCCGTCTCGCAGACGGTCAATCATGCCCTGGTGATGATGTACTGGGGCATCGGCGAGCGCATCCTCTCCGAGGTCCTGGGCAAGGAGCGGGCCGCCTACGGCGAGCGCATTGTGGAGCGGCTCAGTGCCCGCCTCACCGAGATCTACGGCAGCGGATTCAGCCGACGTTCCCTGTTCGAGATGATCCAGTTCGCCGAGGCATTCCCCGATGTCGAGATAGTGCGCGCGCTGAGCGCACAATTGAGCTGGACCCATTTCCGCAGGCTCCTCGCCATCGACAACCAACTCCATCGCGACTTCTACGCCGAGCTGTGCCGTGTCGAGCGCTGGAGCACCCGTACCCTCAAGACCAAGATCGACTCGATGCTCTTCGAGCGCACCGCCCTGTCGCGCAAGCCAGAGGAACTGGCGATACAGGATCTCGCCCAACTGCGCGACGACGACCGGATGAGCCCGGACCTCGTCTTCCGCGACCCGTATTTCCTCACCTTCCTCGGCCTAGCGGACACCTCCAGCGAGCGCGACCTGGAAACGGCCATCCTGCGGGAGCTCGAGGCGTTTCTCCCGGAGATCGGCACCGATTTCGCGTTCGTCGCGCGCCAGAAGCGCATCACAGTCGACGCGCGCGACTACTTCATCGACCTGCTCTTCTACCACCGGCGCCTGCGGCGGCTGGTGGCCATCGAGCTCAAGCTGGGCGATTTCCAGGCCGCCGACAAGGGGCAGCTCGAGCTGTATCTGCGCTGGCTGGCCAAGAACGAACGGCGTCCGGAGGAGGACACGCCGCTGGGGCTCATCCTATGCGCGGGCAAGAGCGACGAGCACGTGGAGTTGCTCGAGCTCAAGAGCGCGGGGATCCGCATCGCCCAGTACATGATCGAGCTTCCCGACGAGGCGACCCTGCGCGCCCAACTCCACCGCGCCATCGAGCGGGCCCGCGCCCAGCTCGCCTCGCGTGCCGGCGGGGAAGCGCCGGAAGGCGACAAGGCCAAGCGATGAAGTTCTATAGGGGGGCGGCCCGTCTTGCGATCGGCTTTGCCGGACGGTAGATTGCCCCCGGCATGAGCACCCCCGGCACCAGAATCGAGTTCGTAGACCGCCTGCGCGGGTTGGCCGTCGTGTGCATGTTCTTCGTGCACTCGGCCGTGGCGTGGCTCCGGCCCGAGATCAAGGGCACCACCTACTGGGTCTGGTCCATGCGCGTCTCGGGCATGGTGGCGCCGGTCTTCATGTTCCTCGCCGGCGTGGCAATCGCCATGATCGCCGAGCAAGGCCGGGCCGCGGGCCGCGACGAGCTCTCGCTGAAGCGTCGCGTGAGCCTGCGCGGCTTGCAGATCCTGGCCCTGGGCTACGGGTTGCACGTCGCGTTCTTCGTCTTCAGCGGGTTCGCGGGGAGCTGGCTGCGCATCTTCAAGGTGGACGTGCTCCACTGCATCGGCCTCACCCTGGCCGTCATCCCGTGGCTCATGTGGCCGCGCAGGCGGTTGGAGTGGCGGGCCTTCGCGGCGTCGATCGTCATCCTGTTCGCGGGCCAGGTGACGCTGCTCGTGCCGTTCGGCAGGTGGCTGCCCTTCGGCCTCGCGGCCTGGTTCTCGCCCGACCGGGCCGTCTCCATCTTCCCGCCCCTGCCCTACGCGGCGTGGATCACCATGGGCGTGTTCGTGGGCGCGGCGTGGGTGCCCGTCGCGCACGATATCGCGGCCGAACGGGTCTTCTTCAAGCGCCTCGCGCTCGCCGCCATCGTCCTCACCCTGGCGAGCTACGGCTTGAAGGCCCTCTACTACGGCCTCTCCCTCAACCGGTTCGAGTACACGGACAACCCCACGCGCACCACGATCCACTTCTTCGTCTTCAAGGCCGCGCTCGTGCTCCTCATCTTCGCCGTCGCGCGGTTCGCGGCCGCGGCGCCGTCGCGTTTCCGGTTCCGTCCGTTCTCGGTCTTCGGACGCAGGTCGCTCTTCGCGTATTGCGCGCACCTGCTCCTCATCTACCACGGCGCGGGCCCGGTCTTCGACCTGCACAAGGCCCTCACCCCGGGCCAGCAGGCCCTCGGCGCCGCCGCGCTGACCGCGATCATGACCGTCCTCGTGCTCGCCGTGGACCGCTGGCGGCGCGCCGAGAACCGAGCGTAGCCGGACGCGAGTCGTGGTATGCTCCGCGGGCATAGGAGAGACACACGCATGGCAAACACGATCGACCTTTTCAACGCGGCCGTGGACTCCGTGAAGACGGACTACCTGGAGAGGCGGCAGCAGCTGTCCTTCGCGGAGTACCTGTCGGTGTTCGCGGCCGCCCCGCGGGCCCAGTCGCGCGACGCCGCCGCGTACCTGCTCGACGTCTTCGACCACTTCGGCTCCGAGACCGTCTCGCGGCCGTGGGGCAAGGTCGTGCGGTACAAGCTGTTCGACCAGGAGTTCGCGGGGGAGCCCGTGCGCCTCGTGGGACAGGAGGCGGCCCAGGGCGCGGTGCGCGCCGCCGTGGCCGGGCTCGTGCGCGAAGGCCGGGTCAACCACATGGTGCTCATCCACGGGCCGAACGGCTCGGCCAAGTCCACCCTGCTCGGGTGCCTCATGCGCGGGCTGGAGCACTACTCCAGGCGGAAGGAAGGCGCGCTCTACCGCTTCCGCTGGATCTTCCCCGCGCGCCAGACGTCCCAGGGCGTCATCGGCTTCGGCGCGAGGCTCAGGCGCGATCACCTGCAGAGCTTCGCGCACCTCGAGGACGATCAGATCGACGCCACCCTGGAGTGCGACATGCGCGATCACCCGCTGCTCATCCTGCCCAAGGACGAGCGGCGGCGCCTCATCGAGGCGGCCCTCGACGAGGCCGGCGAGGGCGCGTTCCAGGTGCCGGAGCACCTCCTGCACGGCTCCTTGTGCCACCGCTGCCGGCAGGTGGCGGACGCGCTCATCCGCACGCACCAGGGCGACCTCGCCAAGGTGCTGGCCCACGTGCAGGTGGAGCGCTGGGCCATCTCGCGGCGCTACCGTCGCGGCGTGGTCCACGTGGGGCCCCAGATGTCGATCGACGCGGGCGAGCAGCAGATCACCGCGGACAGGAGCCTCGCCGCGCTGCCCACGGAGCTGCAGAACGTCACCCTCTTCGAGACCATGGGCCCGCTCGTGGACGGCTCGGGCGGCGTGGTGGTGTTCGAGGACATGCTGAAGCGCCCCCTCGACGCCTTCAAGTACCTGCTCGGCACCATCGAGACCGGCGAGGCGCTGCTCGCGCACTCCATCCTGCGCCTCAACACGGTGCTCCTCGGCTCCACCAACGACGAGATGCTCGAGGCGTTCCGCGAGCACCACGACTACCTGGCGTTCCGCGACCGGCTGACGCTCGTGCCCGTGCCCTACATCCGGGAGCACGGCACGGAAGCGCGCATCTACGAGCTGCAGATCGTGCCGCACATGCAGCGCCACGTGGCGCCCCACGCCGTGCGCGCCGCGGCGCACTGGGCCGTCCTCACCCGGCTCCACAGGCCCGATCCGTCCGTCTACCCCGAGCCCGTGCGCCCGCACGTGGCCGCGCTCACGGCCGCGGCCAAGGCCGATCTCTACGAGGACGGCACCGTGCCCGACGACCTGTCCGACGAGGAGGCCGCCCGCCTGCGCGAAATCATCGCGGACCTGCGCACCGAGGACGCGGCCACATGGTCGTACGAGGGACGGTACGGCGCGTCGCCGCGCCTCATCCGGCAGGTCATCCTGGACGCGGCCATCGAGGAGACCTACCCGTGCCTCACGCCGTTCGCGGTCCTCGGCGAGCTCGAGAAGCTGTGCGGCAAAGTGCGCGAGCACCCGTTCCTCGAGCGCGCGACCGAGGAGGGCGGCTACCACGACCACCGGGCGTTCGTGGGCTACGTCGAGGAGCGCATCCTCGACGCGGTCGAGGAGGACCTGCGCGCCGCGAGCGGCCTCGTGGAGGAGTCGCGCTACCTCTCCCTGCTCGAAAAATACATCGCGAACGTGCGCGTCATGCTCAAGGGCGAGTCCCAGCGGAACCCGTCCACGGGCCAGTACGAGGGCCCGGACACGGCGCTCATGGAGAAGGTGGAGGACAAGCTCGGCGCGGGCGGGGATCGCGAGGAGTTCCGCAACACCGTGCTCTCCCGCATCGCGGGCTTCGCCATCGAGAATCCGGGGCGCAAGATGGATCCGGCCGCCATCTTCCCGGGCTACCTGCGCACCCTCAAGGACGACTACTTCTCGGAGAACACCAAGAAGGTGGTGCGGCTCGGCCGGCTGGCGCTCGCGCTCCTGTCCGAGGAGCCCGTCGCCATGACCCCCGAGGATCGCAAGGCGGCCGACGGCGTGATCGCGCGGCTCGTCGACGAGCGCGGATACTGCCGCGAGTGCGCGCGGGCCGCGCTCGGCCAGCTCTTCTCGAACAGGCACCAGGGAGAGCGGCCATGACGGACAGGGCATCGATCGCACCTCCCCCGGCGGACGAGCGCCCCGCGGTGGAACGCCTCGTCGACGTCGCCGACACGATCTTCGCGCGCGCCTCGAGCCTCGAAGGGTTGAAGCTCGGCCGCGGCCAGGAGGAGGCCCACAAGGTCGTCGCCGAGGGCCGCGAGGCCGCCTTCCGTTCGGCCGTCGCCCTGTGGCGCGTCATCCTGTCCATGCTGCCCACCTCGGGCCTCGACCAGGCGCGCCGCAAGGAGCTCGTCATGGACGGCTACAAGGTGATGAGCCGCGCGTGCCACAGGCTCGGGGAGCTCGAGGAGGCCGAGCGCCACATCACCAGGGCCATCGACGCGGGCTACCTGGACGGATTCATTTCACTCGGCGCGATCTGCCTCGACCGCAAGGACTGGGACGCGGCCGAGAGGGCGTTCCGTTCGGCGCTCGCCAAGAACGTGCAGGCCATGCGCGCACACGCGGGCCTCGGGGAGCTGTACTTCGCCATCGGCACGGCCAAGCTCAAGGACGACCCCACGCACAAGGAGTACTTCGTCAAGGCCGAGGAGGAGTTCGTGATCGCGGGCAAGGAGCGCTTCACCGAGGGCTACGAGCGCGCCATGGAGCTGTTCGAGACCATCGGCTGGAAGGACAGGGCCGCCGCCATCGGCGCGCGCCTCGCCCAACACTACAGCGACAACCGCTCGAGGTACGGCGAACGGCTGCGCGTGCTCGACAAGCGCATCCGGCGCCTGGCGGGCGACGAGCGCTACGAGAAGATCGTCACCGGCTTTGGTCGCAGGCTGGGGGATATCCTGAGGGGCAAGGAGCCCAAGTAGGCTCACAGCCTCACTGCCAGGCTCTCGCCCTCGAAGGTCACTCCCAAAGGCTCGATGATCACGCGCTTGTCGCCCGCCTCCACCCGTCCGGCGTGGAAGGCGCGCACGCCTTCGCGCTCCGAGGTCTCGACCGCGAGCGCGGCCTGCGCCTGCGGCACGAACACCGCGAAGCCCGCGCCCATGTTCAGGCTGCCGTATGCCTCGCGCGCGTCGAGCCCGGCCTCGCGGGCCAGGAACTCGAGCACGGGCGGCACGGGCGGAAGGCGCGTGACGCGGTACGTGAGCGCGGCCGGGTGCCGCATGAGCTTGCGCCAGCCGTGGCCCGTGATGTTGGACATGTAGCGGATCTCCACGCCCGCCGCGAAGAGCGCCTCGGTGACCTTCGGGTAGAGCACGGTCGGATCGAGGAGCGCCTCGCCGTACATGCGGCCGTCGCCGATGCGGGTCGCGTATCCCTGGGGCAGGCGCTCGGCCAGCTTGCGCGCGAGCGTGATGCCGTTGGCGTGGATGCCGCCGCTCGCCAGGATGACGATCGCGTCGCCCGCGCGCAGCCTCTCGCCCAGGGTCAGTCGCTCCTTGGGACGGACCACGCCCACGCACGACGCGGCGAGATCCATGGCGCCCTCGCACACCACGCCCGAGAGGCTCGGGGTCTCTCCGCCGCCCCAGGATACGCCCGAAGCGTTGCAGGCCGCCTTCCACCCGCGCACGAGGTCGGCCATGCGCTCCTCGTCGTCGAACCACGACGAGCCTCCCGCGGCCCAGTAGGCGTGCACCGCGAGCGGCCGCGCGCCGACCGTGACGAGGTCGTTGACCGCCATGGCGATGGTGTCCTGCGCGATGGAGTCGTAGTGGCTGCGGCCCGAGAGGGCGCGCATGGCGTCCGCCACGAGGGCCTTTGTTCCGAGGCACTCGGTGATGGCGGCGAGGAGAAAGTCGCCCATGTCGATGACGTAGGCCGACTCGCCGCGGCTCTCCTCGATCTCCGCGTACCCGGCCGCGCGCAGGTTCGGCGCCGTGTCGCGGGCCGCGGCCTGCGCCATGAGCTTCAGGGGATCGATGCGCGAGTAGTCGACACCGGACGCGCCGTAGGTGAGCTTCCGTTCGTTCATGGCCCACGGTATCGCCGCGCGGCCCCGGCCTCAAGCGTTTTCGCGGCGGGTTCGCGGCGGGTTTTCACTCCGGAGCGCCCGATGAGACCCTGGTGATCGGCTCCCGCTGCCCGTCGCTGACCATCATCCCGATCCCGGTCCCCCAGACCGGAACGCTCGGACCAAGGATCACGGCGCCGAAGTACGCCAGGAAAACGATCTGGGTCACGGCGGCGGCGACCAGCATGGCCAATCCCAAGGCCGCGGGGATGGCGCCGATGGCCACGAGCGCGATGCCGGCTTCGTACACCGGGCGATCCATCTCCACCCGCACGGTCACGTCGGTCGACCTGGTGACAAGGCGCAATTCCACGTCCTTGAAGCCGCTGCCTCCGGCCTTGACGAGGTGGCCGCCCGGCGCCGCCGGGAACGAGTGCGGCGTCGCGTACCACTGGCCGCAATCGTCGATCGTCGCATACACACCCGGCGGGTCCGTCACCACCCAGATCAGGCCCCGGCCGACGGGCGGTGTCGAGGACGGCGTGAGGGTCTGAGCGTGCGCGCTCCCTGCATTCAAGGCCGCGACAAGCACCGCCACCAACGCGAAACAACGCGTGACCATGAAAAAATCCTATCACAGATCTTCAGACGTCGCAGGGGATCGTGGGGTCCCTGCGGCCCTGCTCGAGGGCCACGAGATCCGCGAGGGTCGCGCTCTTAAGCACCTGCTCCACGGCCTCGGCCATGCGCGTCCAGATGGTGCGCGCGGCGCAGTACTCGGAGCGCGGGCAGACCTGCCCGTCGTACACGCAGCCCACGGGCGTGGGCAGCCCCTCGAGCACGTGCAGGATCTCGCTCACCTTGATGTCCTCGGGCGCGCGGGTGAGCGCGTAGCCGCCGCCCTTGCCCGCCTGGGCGCGCACGAGCCCGGCGTTCTTGAGCAGGCCGAGCAGGTTGTGCAGGTACTTCGGGGGCGTGTGGAAGCTCTGGGCGATGGTGCTCATCTTGATGAGCCCGTTCCCTTTGTGGGCCGCCATCTCCACCATCATCCTGAGCCCGTAATGACCTCTTGAGGAAACCCGCATGAACCCAATCTGCCCGTTTCCCCATTTAATTACTAGACTATTCCACAGCCGAGCAGATGACGTAGAGTGCGGTCGTTATGCCCACGCTTCCCACTGAGCGGGCAGCCCACGATCGCGGCCCGCTCGTCGCGCTCCTTGCCATGGTCGCCGCGTATGCGGCGGGATACGGATGGATGGCCTGGGAGCGCTTCGCCACGTTCCACTCCATGTTCGACATGAGCTACTACATGCGCCTCGTGTGGGGGCTCGCGCACGGGCGCCCGGACCTTCCGCTCGTGGGCGCGCGGCACTTCCTCGGCCTGCACCTGGAGCCGATCCTCTTTCCCCTGGCATGGCTGCACGGCCAGGGCGCCCCGCTCGCGCCCCTGCTGCTCGGCGTGCAGACCCTGGCCGCGGCCCTCGTCGCGGTGCCGGCCTTCCGCCTCGCCGCGCGACACCTGGGCTCGCCTTGCTTCGGCCTCGTGGGTGCCGGGCTCGCCCTGCTCTACCCCACGGTCACGGTGGCCACGCTGCACGACTTCCACCCGGTCACGCTGGCCCTGCCGCTCCTGCTCGCGACCGTGGACGCGCTCGACGAGGACCGTCTCTTGCGCGCCGCGGCGTTCGGGATTGCGGCGCTCGCGTGCCGCGAGGACGTGGCGCTTCAGCTCGCATGCCTCGCGCTCGCGCAGGCCGTGCTCCGCTCCGGGCGCGCCCGCATGCTGGCGTGCGCCGCGTCGGGCCTGCTCGTCGCCTATTTCGCGATCTACGTGTTCATTGTGCAGCCGCCGCTCGTGCCCCCGACGGGCTCCTGGAACCTCCACTTCGCCCCCATCGCCGGCGTGGACATCCGCTCCGGCGCGGACCTCCTGCGCGCCTTTGCGCTGCATCCCGCGGCGTTCCTCTCGCACCTCACGACCTGGGATCGGCTTGTGTACGCGCTGCTCCTGCTGGCGCCGCTGGGCTTCCTGGGCCTCCTCGCGCCGCGCTTCCTCGCGGGCGCGCTGCCCGTGTTCGTCTTGAACCTGCTGTCGGACTTCCCGCGCGTGCGCACCGTGGAGGCCCACTACGCCACGACCATCGCGCCGTTCGTGATCGGCGCGTCCCTGGTCGGCGCCGGGAAGCTGCGCGAGATCCTCGCCGGCCGCGGGCGCCTCGCGCTTCCCGCCGCGCTCCTCGCGCTCGTCACGGCCTCGCACGTGCTGTGGGGCGGCTCCCCGCTCGCCGTCTTGAGCCCCAAGTGGCGCGACACGGGCCTCGCCGAGCCCGCGAACGTCGCCGCCATCCGCGAGGCCATCCGCGCCGTGCCCAAGGACGCATCGGTCTCGGCGCACCCCAACATCCTCGCGCACCTCTCCGAGCGCCCGCGGCCGATCTGGCTGCCCGACCACACGGACGGCCTGCCGGTCGACCGGGTCATCACGCTCACACCCGAACCCGGCCGTTGACTCGGGGCCAAGGCGCGGTAGCCTTCACCGATGGGCGGAATGTCGAGCTTGCGGCGGTTCGAGCCGGCGGTGGACAAGAAGGTCCTCTACGCGGTCGCCGCCGTGGTGTGGAGCGCGGTGGGGCTCATGATGTGCGGACTCGCCGCGTCGTGGCTCGCGCTCCTCCCATGGCTCGAGGACGCCGGCGTGGCGGCCGCGGGTCTCATGGTCGCGATCCTCGCGGCGGTGTTCCTCTTCAGCCGCGTGGCGAGGAGGAACATCGCGCGCATCGAGGGCAAGCGCGAAAGGGTGTGCGTCTTCGCCTTCCAGGCGTGGCGCGGGTACGTGCTCGTGGCCTTCATGATCGCGCTCGGCCTGGCCTTGCGCCACTCGCCCCTGCCGCGCCCCCTGCTCGCCTTCCTGTACCTCGGCATCGGCGGCGGGCTCCTCGGCGGCAGCGTGCGCTACTACCGCCGCGCCCTGTCGCCATGAGCTCCGCTCGCGGCTGATCACGTGTCCATTTCGAGGAACTGCTTCGGCGTCACGATCGCGCACGGGACGCCGTGCCTGCGAAGGTCACTTTCCGGAATGACGAGAAGATCGCGATCCCCGGTGATGAGAAAGTGTGCGCGAGCGGCCTTGGCGAGCGAGAGGTAGCAATCGTCGGTGGCGTCGCGGCACACGTGAACTTTCTCGGCCACGCGAACGCGGTGCGCGAGCGCCAGGAGCGCGCGAAATCGTTCTCTCACGGCCGCGGCCGCTTTGGACGGCAGCTTGCCGGCCAGTTTTTCAGCAACCGCGATCAACTCGCGTTCGACGTCGTCCGAGATGAAGGCGTCGTGACCGTGGAAAACCCGTGCGACAGCGTCGAGCGGCGTTCCGCCGAAGGCGGCGGAGACGAGGACGCTCGCGTCAATGACGATCCTTGACATGCATCTCCCTGCGGACGCCCTCGAGGATCGCGAGGGCCTGCTTCTTGGTGACCCCCGCCTCGTCGAGAATGCTCCCGATGCCGAGCAGGATGTCCTCGGCCGAACCCTCCTCGACGGGCGTGAGCCGAGCGATGGGACGGTTGTACCTGAGCACCACCACGCCTTCCTTGTCGTTCAGGAACCTGATGACGCCCTCTTTGAACTCCCTGACGCCGACAAACTTCATGACGGCCACCTCCAACAGAAATGTTGCCACATGTGTGCCCACATGGCAAGCGGCGTTGGTCTAGCCCGCTGTGCCCTCCATCCTCGCGAACGCGAGCGACATCACGCCCGCGACGACGAAGATCGCGGCCGAGACGAGGAACGCCCCGCGGATGCCGAGCAGGTAGTACGTGCCCATGCCGAGCAGCGGCGCGAAGAGCCCGCGCACGCCCGTGAGCGTCAGGTGCACGCCCATGTAGTTGGTGGAGTCACGCTCCTCGGCGTAGTGGATGGGCCCCAGGTTCCACACCATGAGGATGCCGCTCATGGCCACCCCGCGCACCACGTACGCGGCGTAGAGCAGCGCCGTGCCGTGCGCGAAGAAGAGCATGATCGGGAACGCGATGAGCAGGAGCACCGACGCGCCCAGCATCGCGCCCGGACGCACCCGGTCGAACAGGCGCCCCACGAACGGAGAGAGCGCGAGGATCGCGAGCTGCCCGATGAGCCCCATCGCCACGGCCGCGGCCGAGTAGTCGAGCTTGAGATCGTCCACCACGAAGATGATGAGGAGCGGATCGAGCATGATGATGCCGAAGCCATAGATGAGGAAGGAGAGCTCCAGGCGGCCGAAGGGCGCATCCTTGAGGAGCGACTCGAAGAAGTTGCGGTACGCGGCGAGCACGCCCTTCGCGACCGCGCGCGGCGCGTCGTAGTCCATGACCCGCACCGGCAAAAAGGCGTACAGCATCATGGCGGCGAACCCGAGCACGCCCGCCGCCGGGATGAGATAACGGTAGTTGTCGTGCGACGCGTCGAGGATCCTGCCGCCCGCCCAGGCGCCGGCCATGGCGCACAGCAGCATGAGCGAGTTGAGCCACCCGTAGATGCGCCCGCGCTGCTCCTTGTCGTAGTTGGCCTGGATGATGCTGTTCTCCGCGGGCTTGAAGAGGATGTAGTAGAAGAACGAAAAGACGAGGATGGCCGCGTAGATTCGCACGTCCGTGACGAAGAACACGAGCAGGAGCGGCAACCGCCCGACGAGGCCCGCGGCCACGAGGAACGCGCGCTTCGACCTGCCGAGCATGGCCACGCCGAGCACGTTGCCGAACACCATGACGCCCACGGGCCCGATGGTGAGGATCGTCACGACGGCGTCGGACGCGAGCAGCGTCTTGCGCGCCACGATGAGGAAGAGCACGGCCACGCCCTGCACGAGCCCGTCGAGGACCACGGCCGGCACGTGCCACGCGAGGGATCGGCGCGAGTAGTCCGGGAGCCCGGCGAAAAGCGGCATGGGACCTATCGCCGCCCGCGCTCGAAGCGCGAGCGGACCTGGTGGACGAACGTCTCGAGGCGGATGCGCTGGCCCGGCCCCTCCGGCCCTCCATAGGCGAGCGAGATGATGGGAGCGCCCCCGTGATTGCGGCGCACGGCCGGGATGGCCCCGGAGATGGCCGTGCCCACCATGCAGTTCACGCCGAACGCGTTGACGGCCCCGGAGCAGCCGCGGTCGAAGAAGTCGACGAGCTTCGACACGGAGGACAGGACGAGCCAGCTCGTGTGCGGGCCCACGTAGGGGGCCCCGAGGGCGGCCAGATCCCTGGGCCGCGGCTCCACGCCGAGGGCCGCCACGTCTTCGGGAATGCCGCGCAGGAGGAACCGCTGCAGCCCGGCGGTCACGGCGAAGGCGAACGACAGGCTCGCCGCGCGGCGCACGCGCAGCCTTCCTAAGCTGAGCTTCAGGTCCCAGTAGTTGCTGAACGGCTCCGAGAGCCCGAAGAACGTGCTCGGCCACACCTCGACGCCCATCTCGAACAGGCGGTCGAAGAGGCCCGCGTTGCCGGTGGGGTGCATGCGCGTGTACAGGTCGCCCGTGATGCCGACCACGGGCAGGTCGCCCGGCCGGCCGCGGACCGCGAGCGAGTCGAGCTCGAGCGCGGCCTCGGTCAGGATCGGCTTGACGGACAGGCCGCCCGCGATGGCGTCGCCCATGTCGACCGCGGCCTCGCCCAGCGTGACGAGCGGCCTTACCGGATCGCCCGCGTAGGGCCGCACCCTGTGGGCGAGCGCGGTCAGGAAGTCGAGGGCCACGAGGCCATCGTAGAAGCGCAGCACGTCGCTCGTCCCGGTGATGCGGTCGAGGCCGCCGCCCGTGGTGTCCCAGATGGCGAGCCTGCCGTCGGTCGTGCGGCGCTCGACGATGCGGAAGAAGTCGCCGTACTGGCGCAGGAGGCATGGGCTCGCGCATTGAAAGTTGAGGAGCGTGTCCCCTTTTCCCACCTCGCCCGAAAAGAGCAGCTCCGCGATCTGGCCCGCCACGATGCTGCTCGGGTGGCACTCGCGGCCCGAGCTGACCGCCTCCCCGAGGGCCAGGGTGCGCCCGGTCGGCTCGGGCAGCACCCTCGCCTCGTAGCCCGCGGAGCGCACCGCGCCCGCGAACACGTGGGAGAACTCGGCGAGGTTGGGGATGAAGAAGCGCCTGCCCGAGGGCCGATCGGGCGTGCCGGGCGTCTCGATGAGCGGCGCGGAGGGCTTCCCTCGTCGCAGGTGCTCCTCGATCTCGTCGGCGAAGGCCTCGAGCCGCGTGACGAGGCCCGCCTCGGCCCGGTGCTCGTCGAACTCGAGGAGCAGGTTGGGCCTGTCGCCCAGCATCTCCTCGAGGTGCTTGAAGACGAAGCCGTCCACGCCGCACCCGTAGCTCGAGACCGCCACCGGGAAGAGCCGGTCGTCGCGGCGCATGAGCGTCACGGCCTTCAGGATCTGCCGGCCGAAGTGCCACGGCACCGAGCGCCACCTCGCCCCCAGCTCCACGTCGTCGACCGGGAGCAGGTCCATGGGGATGGCCGGCAGGCCCACGCGCGCGAGGTGCCGGGCGAGGCGCAGGTTGCAGTGCGGATCGTGCAGGTTGTACGGGCGGCCGAGCACCACCACGGCCCGGTCGAACTTCGAGGCGAGCGCCTCGCGACCGAGCCTTTGTCGCGCCTCGCAGAAGCCGTCGTGCGCGCTCGATGCCGCGTACAGGGCCCGTACGGCCGACGCGAAGGACACGCCCAGGGCCGGGGCCAGCACGGTCGCGGCCGAGGTCACGGCCGCGGGCTCCGCCCCGATGGCGAGCTGCGCCTCGATCACCCGCCCCCGCCCGTCGCCCGGCATCATGTGCGGCCACTCCTGGGTGAGCATGCAGGTGTGGCTCGCGGACTCCTCGCCGCCGAGCCCCATCTCGCGGACGGACGGCGCGAGCACCGGCCGATCCGGATCCTCGGCGAGCAGCGCCCGCGCGTGCCCGGCCGCGACCTTGATCGGCAGGCACACCTCGGCCGGAAGCCCTCTCGCGCCCAGCTCGGCCACCTTGACCGTGGTGGGCGAAGACAGGATCGGCGTAAATCCGAGACGCGCGACCGCCGTGGCGAAAAACGGAGCCAGCTCCAGCCCCACGGACGCGCGCGGAATCCCCAGTTGCCCGCGGTCGCTCCCCTTGGGACGCCCGGCAACGGCGAGCCTCATGTGCTCCTCGAGCAGCCTGTCGCGCTCCGCGAAGAGCTCGGGGAAGGGCCGTGGCGCGCGGGATCCCTCGCCATCCGCGCCGGCGTGTTTCTCGCACGCGTCGCCGAAGTGCGCGACGCGGCCGCCCACACGGATGCGGCTCACCTCACAACGGTTCTCGCAGGCGCGGCATTCGAACGTGGACGCGCGCGCGCCCTCGCATGCCTGCATGCCGAGGAAGCGGGTCACATATGGGGACGCGCGCATCTCGCGCAGGGCGAGCAGGGCCATGCCGATGGCGCCCGAGATGCGGTTGTGAGGGTGCACGCGCACCTCGCGGCCGAGGATGCGGCTCATGGCCGCCACCACCGCGGCATTGGACGCGGTGCCGCCCTGGAACACCACGTTCCTGCCCACCTCGCGGCCGGCCACCACCTTTCCCAGGTAGTTGCGCGCCACGGAGTAGGCGAGCCCGGCCGCGATGTCCGGCAGCGACGTCCCCTCCTTGAGCGCCCGGCGCAGCTCCGCGTCCATGAACACGGTGCAGCGGCTGCCGAGATCGCGCGGCGCGGTCGCCTGCCTCGCGAGCTGCGCGAACTCGTCGACGATGGACACACCCAGGCACCCGGCCTGCTCCTCGAGGAACGAGCCCGTGCCCGCCGCGCAGATCTTGTTCATGGCGAAGCCCGCCAGGTGGCCGCGGCGCGTGCCGATGTACTTGGAGTCCTGCCCGCCGATCTCGAAGACCGTGTCCACCTCGGGGACGTAATGCGCGGCCGAGATCATCTGGGCGGTGATCTCGTTCTTGACCACGTCCGCGCCCAGGAGCCGGGCGGCCAGGTGGCGCCCCGAGCCCGTGGTGCCCACGCCCAGCACCTCGAGCCTTTCGCCGAAGCGCTCCCGGACGAGCGCGAGCCCCTCGGAGATGGCCTCCATGGGATTGCCGCGCGTGCGCAGGTAGACGCCCATGAGCAGCTCGAACGACGGCGTGAGGAGCGCGAGGTTCGTGGAGACCGAGCCCACGTCCACGCCCAGGTATGCGCGCACCGGCCCCCCGGGCGGCGGGGGAACCTCGGGCGGATCCTCGTGTTCGGGAAGCGGCGGGAGCGGATCGAGGACGTCGCCGCGGACGTCCGATATGCGCAATCCGGCCGCTGCCGCCGCGGTCGCAAGCCGGTCGAGCGCGATGAGGCTCTTTTTCTCGGCCAGCGACGCCGCGCCGGCCGCGCCGAGCACGAGCGGATCGTCGGGCACGCGGAAGTCCGAGTCCGACAGATCACACACCTCGGCCAGCGCCCGTCTGAGCCCCGCGCTCATGGCGCCCCCGCCCGCGAGCACCACCGGCGGCGTGAGCGAGCGCCCTTCGAGCACCGTGGCCGCGAACGTGCGCGCGAGCGCCCGGCACAGGCCGTAGGCGATGGCAGAT